>NZ_BAAAVV010000005.1:175945-380123 GCF_039534705.1 Blastococcus jejuensis | reverse complement strand
ACTCGCCAACCGCCTGGTCGGCATCCTCCACGGCTGCCTCAAGACCAGAACCCAGTACAACGAACACACCGCCTGGCCCCAGCTCACCGCCACCGCGGCTTGACGCCCCACACCATGGGATGTCTGACCGCACCGCCGCCGGAGCGACACCTAGGATCCGCCCGTGCGGCCCTTCCTCCTGCTGTCCTCCCGCGCGGAAGACGTCGCCGCCGAGGGGGAGTACGAGGCGTTCCAGCGCTTCACCGGGTTGTCGACCCGGGAGCTGCACCGGATCCGCATGGAGGCGGCCCCGCTGCCCGAGATCGACCTCGACGCCTACTCGGGGTTGCTCCTGGGCGGCGGCCCGTTCAACTCCAGCGACCCGCCCGCGGCGAAGTCCGCCGTCCAGCACCGGGTCGAGCACGACATGCGCCGGCTGCTGGACCGGATCGTCGAGCGCGACTTCCCGTTCTTCGGCGCCTGCTACGGCGTCGGCACCCTCGGGGTGCACCAGGGCGGGGTCGTCGACCGCACCCACGCCGAGCCGATCGGTGCCGTGCGGATCCAGCTCACGCCGGAGGGCCTCGGCGATCCCGTGCTCGAGGGCATGCCGGAGGAGTTCGACGCGTTCGTCGGGCACAAGGAGGCGTGCAGCGTCCTGCCGCCGTCGGCCGTGCTCCTCGCGACGTCGGCCACCTGCCCCGTGCAGATGTTCCGGGTGCGGACCAACGTGTACGCCACCCAGTTCCACCCCGAGCTCGACGTGCCGGGCCTGCTCACGCGGGTGCACGTCTACCAGAACTACGGCTACTTCCCGGCCGACGAGCTCGACGATCTGGTCGCCCGCCTGGAGCCCGCGGTGGTCACCGAGCCCGGCCGGATGCTGGCCAACTTCGTCGCGCGGTACGCCTGACACCCTCCGTCACCGGCGAGCGGCCGGTACGGTCCGAACCGCGGACCGGAACGCCAGACGAGGAGATGCCCGTGCCCCCAGCACCGCGCGACTACACGGACCTGTTCCTGGCGCCCGTGGCGCTGCAGGTCGACCAGCGGCTGGAGAAGTTCGCCGGCCTGGACCGCGACGCGCTGCACAAGCGGGTGGTCCTGGAGACCAACCACGAGGCCTGGAATGCAGGCGGGCGGGCCCAGGACGTCGTCGACAGCGTGACCTACCTGCTGGACATGCACGGCTGGCGGGCCGGCTGGGACCCCCGCGGCCTCCGGCTCAGCCATGACAACCACTCGCTCGTCCTGGGCGTCCCGCCGAACCTCGCCGCCTACGTCGCCGAGCTGCCCGACGAGTGAGCCGCGTCGGCGGGTCGTCCCGCACTGCGGCCCCCCAGCCGAAGGCCGGCGGCAGCCGTGGTGACGTGCGGGATCAGGCCAGGTCGAACCGGTCGGCGTTCCTGACCTTGTTCCACGCGGCGACCAAGACCGTCTAGTGGGACACGTCGCCGAAATCCCCGGCGCACGGCATCGATGATCGAGTCGGTCTCGGCGTGCGGGTTGTCGTGCACCGCGGACAACACGGCGACGCGGGGACGGGTCACCCGGAGGGCAGCCCGTTCTGCCCGCCGGTCCACCGTGGGACTGCCGCCGTGACGCGCATTCCGCGGGCCGCCCACCGGGGCTAGCGTCGGTAGCCCCACGGGGGCCGAGACGACGGTGGCAGGAGGCACGCCATGTTCGCTCAGGTCATTCAGGGCAGGACGTCGGACGCCGAGGCGGCGCGCGCGACGCTGGACCGGTGGATGGAGGAGCTGCAGCCCGGCTCGATCGGCTGGTTGGGCAGCACGGTCGGGGTCAGCGACGACGGCCGGTTCGTCGCCGTCGCCCGCTTCGCATCGGCCGAGGCAGCGGCCCGCAACGGCGCACGGCCGGAGCAGTCCCGCTGGTGGGAGGAGACGCAGCGGCTCTTCGACGGCGAGGTGACGTTCGCCGACAGCGAGGACGTCGTCGTCGACCTGGCCGGCGACCCCGACCGGGCCGGCTTCGTCCAGGTGATGCAGGGGCGGGTGACCGACCCTGCACGGGCCAAGGAGATCGTGGCCGGGATGTCGGCGGCCGACCTGGCCGGGTTCCGCCCGGAGATCCTCGGCAGCGTCATGATCAACCACCCGCCGGACCGGTGGACGCAGGTCATCTACTTCACCTCGGAGGCCGAGGCGCGCGAGGGCGAGCGCAAGGAGGCGCCGCCGGAGATGCAGGCCGCGATGGAGGAGTTGATGGCGCTGAGCCCGGAGCCGCCGGACTACATCGACCTGCGGCAGCCGGTGACGTACTCGCCGCCGCAGGCGGCCGGCGCGGTACCCGGCCCACGTGCCGCCGCGGAGGCGGCGGAGGAGATCGAGATCAACCAGTAGACGCGCCCCCGCACCGACGACGCGGCCCCCGACCTCGAGTAGGTCGGGGGCCGCGGCGGTGACGGGCGGGATCAGATGACGTGGTGCATCGCGAATACTGACCGCGTGAGCGAACGCGGGTGGATCTTCATGGATGTGGCCTCTGAAAAGCGCGTACGCGGTGGGTGATGTTCGGGGGCGGAGGGGGCGGCCGGACTGTCGACGTCGTCGGACGCGGGCTCCCCTGCGGACGTGACCCCGATCACGAGATACGAGTATCGCGAGTCCGCTGGCGTCGTTGTCGGTGTGTGCACGTGCGCACAGTCCGTTCCGACAAAGGGATCGAGTCATGGGCAAAGTCCGTTCGCTGTTCGTCAGCATGGTGGCCACGTCTCGGAGGAGGCCTACCCGACCATGACGATGAGCACGAACCTCTCGACCTGTGACACGTCGGCGCGCACCCTCGGACGCGGTGACGCCCTCGGCATCTACTCGATCTACTGAGTGGCCGTGCTCGTCTGGACCGTCGCGGTCGTGGGCGTGGCGGGGGTCATGGCGACCCTCCGGCTGCCCAGTCCGCAGCACAGGATCGCGCTCGCCCTGGTCGGCATCGCCCTCGCCCTGCTGTTCTGGCCGATCGAGTGCGCGACCGCGATGGGCCTGGCGCCGGAGGGGGTGCCGGTCGACTCGCGGACGTGGTGCACGAGCGCGGTCGGCCTGCGGCTGCCGAGCGAGGGTGGGATCGGCGTTGTGCTCGGCGGCGTCGTGCTCCTCGCGATCGTCAACGCCCTCGTGCGACGACGACAGGGCCAGCCGCGCCCGTGAAGGTGCGCGTGTCGTGGTGAGGCACTGACCTCACCACGACAGGCGCACCTTCGGGGCCCGCACACTCAGATGTCGTAGTACATCGCGAACTCGTGCGGGTGCGGGCGCAGGCGGATCGGGTCGATCTCGTGCTCCCGCTTGTACTCGATCCACGTCTCGATCAGGTCGGGTGTGAACACCCCGCCGTCGATGAGGTACTCGTGGTCGGTCTCGAGGTTGTCGAGGACGGCGTCCAGCGACGCGGGCACCTTCTCGATGCCCAGGGCCTCCTCGGGCGGCAGCTCGTAGAGGTCCTTGTCGACCGGGGCCGGCGGCTCGATCTTGTTCTTGATGCCGTCGAGGCCGGCCATGAGCATCGCCGAGAAGGCGAGGTAGGGGTTGGCCGACGGGTCGGGCACGCGGAACTCGATGCGCTTGGCCTTGGGGCTGTCGCCCGAGATCGGGATGCGGCAGCAGGCCGACCGGTTGCGCGCGGAGTAGACGAGGTTGATCGGGGCCTCGTAGCCGGGCACCAGGCGGTGGTAGCTGTTGACCGTCGGGTTGGTGAACGCCAGCAGCGACGGCGCGTGCGACAGGAGCCCACCGATGTAGTGGCGGGCGGTGTCGGACAGGCCCGCGTACCCGGTCTCGGCGTGGAAGAGCGGCTCGCCGTCCTTCCAAAGGCTCTGGTGGCAGTGCATGCCCGAACCGTTGTCGCCGAACAGCGGCTTGGGCATGAACGTCGCCGTCTTTCCCGCCGCCCAGGCGGTGTTCTTGATGATGTACTTGAACAGCATCAGGCTGTCGGCCGAGCGGAGCAGGGTGTCGAACTTGTAGTTGATCTCGGCCTGACCCGCGGTGCCCACCTCGTGGTGACCGCGCTCGAGCTCGAGGCCGGCGTTGGTCAGGTTGGTCATCATCGTCGAGCGCAGGTCGCTGTAGTGGTCGTACGGCTCGACGGGGAAGTAGCCGCCCTTGGCCCGGGTCTTGTAACCCAGGTTCGGGCCGCCGTTCTCGCCGGTCGCCGACCCCGAGTTCCACGAACCCTCGACCGAGTCGATGTGGTAGTAGCCCTCGTTGATGCTGGTCGAGTGGCGGATCGAGTCGAAGACGTAGAACTCGGCCTCGGGGCCGAAGTACGCCGTATCGGCGATACCGCTGCTGGCGAGGTACGCCTCGGCCTTCTTCGCCACGTTGCGCGGGTCGCGGCTGTAGGCCTCGCGCGTGATCGGGTCGTGGATGAAGAAGTTCACGTTCAGCGTCTTGTGCGTGCGGAACGGGTCGAGGAAGGCGCTGTTGGCGTCGGGCAGCAGCAGCATGTCCGACTCGTTGATGGCCTGGAACCCGCGGATCGAGGAGCCGTCGAAGCCCAGCCCCTCGGAGAAGGTGTCCTCGCCGAACGTCGACGCCGGGATGGTGAAGTGCTGCATGACGCCGGGCAGGTCGCAGAAGCGGACGTCGACGTATTCGACGTCGTTGTCGCGGATGTAGGCGGCGACCTCGTCGGGACTGTTGAACATCGATCCTCCGGGAGTGGGCGGATGGCCGACTCGCAAGTTACGAGCGGGGAGTTGCCCCGGGGTGTCCCGAGTGTTTCGGGGCGGTAACAACGGCACCGGCGTGTCGCCGATCACGTGTCCGCCGAGGAGCCTCGGGGTGCTCTCGGGCAGGTCCTACGCTGGTGGGCATGGTCAGGGACGCATCGCCACCTTCTCAGGAACGCGTCCGCGGCGCCTCCCTGGGCCTCCCCGCCGAGGGCCCGGGCCGGCTCGCGACCTGGAACCCGCGCATCGTCGCCTTCGTCGTCGACGCGATCAGCGCCGCGTTCGTCGCGGGCCTGTTCACCGCACCGGACCTGCCGGGCAACTGGAGCCTGGTGTCCTTCGCCGCGGTCACGGTGGTGACGCTGGTCCTGTTCGGCCAGACGCCGGGCATGCGGGTGATGGGGCTGCGGCTGGCACACCCGCGGCCCGGTGCCCGGTTGGCCCCGTGGCGTGCCGTCGTCCGCACCGCCCTGCTCTGCCTGCTCGTCCCGGCCCTGCTGGTCGACGCCGACGGGCGGGGCCTGCACGACCGGCTCACCGGCACGGCCGTCGTCCACGAGCGTTGATCGTCCGTCGGGAACGGCCGGCCGACCACGACGCCGTCCGCGCGCTGCACCTCGCGGCGTTCGCGCCGTCCGACGCGGAGGCGCGGCTGACCGACGAACTGCGGGAGGACGCCGGCTTCCTGCCGCACCTGTCCCTGGTCGCCGTCGAGGACGGCGCCGTGATCGGCCACGTGATCGCCACCCGCGGGTGGCTGGAGCCTTACGGCACCCCGGTGCTGGGCCTGGGGCCGCTCGGGGTCCTGCCCGGCCGGCAGCGCAGCGGGGTCGGCACGGCGCTCGTGCATGCCTTGCTGGCCGTGGCCGAGGCGGCCGACGAGCGGCTGGTCGCGCTGCTCGGGTCGCCCGACTACTACCGCCGGTTCGGCTTCGTCCCCGCAGCCGAGCGCGGGATCACTGCGCCGGACCCGGCCTGGGGCGAGCACTTCCAGGTGCGGCACGTCAACGGTCCACCCGTCGAGGGCGCGTTCCGCTACGCGGACCCGTTCACCCGCCTCTGACGACGGACTTTCTGTACAGAAAGTCTCTAGCGGCGGCGGACCTGCCGCTGGCTGACCGTCATCTGCTTGCCGCCGGGCAGCGGCCCGCCGGGCACCGGCATCCGGCTGCCGCCGAGCGCGCTCATCCGGCGGCCGAGGGCGTTGACCTCGGCGGCGGAGAGGTTGCGGGGCAGCTTCATCACGTGCGCGCTGAGCTTCCGCAGCGGGATCTGGCCCTCGTCGTCGCCGACGGTGATGTCGTAGATCGGGGTGTCGCCGACGACGCGGGCGACCTTCTTCTTCTCCTGGGCGAGGAGTCCGCGCACCCGCGCGGGGGAGCCCTCGGCGACGAGGATGATCCCGGGACGGCCGAGCACGCGGTGCACCGCGTCGAGCTGCTGGGTGCCGGCGACGCCGGAGGTGACCCGCCAGTCGCCGCGCATGCCCTCGAGGACCCAGGCCGCCGCGCCCGGCTGCCCCTCGACCTGGCGGTAGGCCGAGCCCTGCGCGCGCCGACCGAAGATGACCATCGCCGCCAGGACGCCGCTGACGATCGCCAGCGGCAGGAAGAGGAATGGCGAGTTGAACAGGATGCCGACCAGCTCGATCACGCCGGCGACCGCCACGAACCAGATCAGCATGATCCAGGGCAGCTTGGGGTCGTTCTTGCGGGTGAGCGAGTAGGCCTGCTTGATCATGCGCAGGTTGCCGCCGAGCTTCTTGAGCCGCTGCTTCTTCGGCTTGCCCTTGCGGTTGAGCTTGACCGGCTCGGCGCCGGACGCCGTGGCCCCTGACGACCGGCCGCGGCCACCGTCCTTGGGGGCGCGGCCTGGCTTCCCGCTGGGAGCGGAGGAGTCTGAGGGCTTGCTGCGTGCCATGCCCTCAGGATAGGGGCGTGGCAGGGCAGAACCCGCGCGCGGCAGGTCCGGCCCGCCGGGCTCAGCCCTGACGGGTGAGTCCGCGAGCCTCCACGGCCTGTTGGTAGAGCCGGCCGGCCCGGTAGGAGCTGCGCACCAGCGGACCGGCGAGCACGCCCGGGAAGCCGATCCGCTCGGCCTCGGCCTGGAAGCCGACGAACTCGTCGGGCTTCACCCAGCGGATGACGGGGTGGTGCCGCGGCGAGGGGCGCAGGTACTGGGTGATGGTCAGCAGGTCGCAGCCGGCGTCGTGCAGGGCCTGCATGGTCTCGACGACCTCGTGCGGTTCCTCGCCCATGCCCAGGATCAGGTTGGACTTGGTGACCAGCCCGGCCTCGCGGGCGGCGGTGATCACGGCCAGCGACCGCTCGAAGCGGAACCCGGGCCGGATGCGCTTGAAGATCCGCGGCACGGTCTCGACGTTGTGCGCGAGCACCTCGGGACGGGAGGAGAACACCTCGGCGAGCTGGTCGGGGTCGGCGTTGAAGTCGGGGATCAGCAGTTCCACGCCGCAGCCGGGCAGCTGGGCGTGGATCTGGCGGACGGTCTCGGCGTAGAGCCACGCGCCGCCGTCGGGCAGGTCGTCGCGGGCGACGCCGGTGACCGTGGCGTAGCGCAGGCCCATCGTCGCGACGCTCTCGGCGACCCGCCGCGGCTCGTCGGCGTCGAAGTCGGCCGGCTTGCCGGTGTCGATCTGGCAGAAGTCGCAGCGCCGCGTGCACTGGTCACCGCCGATGAGGAACGTGGCCTCGCGGTCCTCCCAGCACTCGTAGATGTTGGGGCAGCCCGCTTCCTCGCAGACCGTGTGCAGGCCCTCGCGGCGCACCAGCGACTTGAGCTCGGTGTACTCCGGGCCGGTCTTCAGGCGGGTCTTGATCCACTCGGGCTTGCGCTCGATCGGTACCTGGCTGTTGCGGACCTCGAGGCGCAGGAGCTTGCGTCCGGCCGGTTCGAGCGGGGATCCCGTCGAGGGCGTCGGGACGACCGGCTCACTCATGATCTCCACGGTACCCCCGACGCGCCGTGCCCCTGACGAGCGACGCCCCTGACGAGCGACGCCCCCGCTGCAGCGCAGCGGGGGCGTCGTCCGGACGGGTGGTGCGGATCAGGCCTTGTCGCCACCGGTGCCGGGCGCCTGGCCGGCGTCGCCGGTGCTGTCGGCCGCGTCCTGGTCGCCTTCGGCGAGCTGGGCGGTCTGCTCACCGAGGTCGGTGTCGGGCGGGGTGGCGTCGCCGGGCGCCGTCCCGGCGTCGGAGACGGTCTTGCCGGGCTCGGTGGGGGTTGCGGGCACGGGGTCCTCTCGGTAGCTGGGAACCGGACCGTCGCCGGCCGGGGCCGGGGTCCAGTCGTTCTGGTTCTTGCGCTTGGCCGCGAGGGCCACGCCGGCCAGAACAGCGGCGACGGCGAGGACCCAGGTCCAGCGGCGCGGCTCGGGCTCCTTGCCGACCGTCCGCTTGACCTGCTTGGCCGTGGCCTGGGCCAGCTTCTCGAACTCGCGGCGCTTCTTGACCGCGGACTTGCGGGCCTTCTTCGCTGTCTTGCGCGCCTTGCGCGTGGACTTCTCGGCGCCGGCCACCAGCTCGGCCCGCCGCGCGTCGATCTCGCTGCGGGCGCTCTCGACACCGGCCGCCAGGGTCTCCCGGGCGCTCTCCAGCGCGGGTGTCATCGCCTCGCGGGCGGCGAGCACCTTCGGCGTCGCGTAGGCCAGCGCCGCGACCTGGGCGGCCTCGAGCCGCGGGACGACGTCCTCCTTCAGCGCCTTCTGCGCGGCCTTCTGCGCCGCCTCCACGCGCGGGGCGGCCGCCTCGCGGGCGGCCTCCATCCGCGGGCCGAGGTCGGCGGCGGCCTTGTGGGTCGCGGCGACCGCCGCGGCGACCTTGGGTGCGGCGGCCTCGCGGGCCGCTTCGACCCGGGGGGCGATGGCCTCGCGGGCCGCCTCCACCCGCGGCGCGATCGCCTCGCGCGCCGCCTCGACCTTCGGGCTGATGGCCTCGCGCGCGCCGGCCATGGCGGGGCTGGCGGCGGCGACCGCCGCGGCGACCTTGGGCGCGGCGGCCTCGCGGGCCGCCGCCACCCGGGGCCCGAGCTGCTCGGCCGCGAGGCGGCCGGCCTCGCTCGCCGCTACTCCGATGTGGGCGAATCCCTCCTGGAGCTCGGCGCCGATGACCTGACCGCGCGTCTTCTTGCGGAACACGAGCTGCACCTCCGAGTTGAAAACGTCTCGCGATCATCCTGCCCGCTCCGGTCGGCGAGCACACCCCGGGGCTGCGCGGGCAGCGCGACCGGCCGTGGCTGGTTAGCGTCGGGCCGTGCAGCTGCGGATCTTCACCGAGCCCCAGATGGGGGCGACCTACGACGACCTGCTCGCCGTGGCCCGGCGCGCGGAGGAGACCGGCTTCGACGCGTTCTTCCGGTCCGACCACTACCTGACGATGGGCGGCGACGGCCTGCCCGGGCCCACCGACGCCTGGGTGACCCTGGCCGGCCTGGCCCGCGAGACGTCCCGCATCCGCCTGGGCACCCTGATGACGGCGGCCACGTTCCGGCTGCCGGGGCCCCTGGCGATCGCCGTGGCGCAGGTCGACCAGATGAGCGGTGGCCGCGTGGAACTCGGCATCGGCTCGGGGTGGTTCGCGGCCGAGCACGCCGCCTACGGCATCCCGTTCCCGTCACTGGGCGAGCGGTTCGACCGGTACGAGGAGCAGCTGGCGGTCATCACCGGGCTGTGGGGCACGCCGCCGGGGGAGACGTTCGACTTCAGCGGTGACCACTACACGCTCTCCGGGTCGCCGGCGCTGCCCAAGCCGGTGCAGGCCGGTGGGATCCCGGTCCTGGTCGGCGGCAAGGGGCCGAGGCGGACCCCGCGGCTGGCCGCCCGGTACGCGGCGGAGTTCAACGTGCCGTTCGAGTCGGTGGAGGCCAACGCCCGGCTGTTCGCCGGGGTGCGCAGGCCTGCGAGGAGGCGGGCCGCGACCCGGCGTCGATCGTGACGAGCTCGGCCCTGGTGCTCTGCGTCGGCAAGGACGAGGCGGAGCTCGCGCGTCGCGCCGCGGCGATCGGCCGCGAGGTGGGCGAGCTGCGGGCGCACGGGGTGGCGGGCACGCCGGCCGAGGCGGTCGACGTCCTGGGTCGCTACGCCGAGGCCGGCGCCCAGCGGGTCTACCTGCAGGTGCTCGACCTCGCCGACCTCGATCACCTGGACCTGGTCGCGTCGGAGGTGGCCCCCCAGCTCGGGTGAGGCGCCACCTCCCGACGGGGACTCAGGCCGCGGGACGCCGTCCCCAGGTCAGCGCGTGCATCGGCGTCAGCTGCACCGAGCCGATGTCGACGAAGCCGTGCCGGGCGAGCAGGTCGTCGTAGGCCGCCCGGGGGAGGAGCTGGTCGTCGATCTGGGCCTCGAAGAACTGGATGCCGGTCATGATCCGCCCCGGCACGCTGCGCAGGCCCTCGTCGGTGTCCGGGAACGGGAAGTCGGAGATCACGAACCAGCCGCCCGGCTCCAGCGCGGCCTTCACGTTCTCGGTGACGCGGTCGGCGTCCCGGCACTCGTGCATCGAGATGTTGTTGATCACCAGGGTGGCCGGCTGGTCGACGGTGAAGTCCTCCAGGGCGCTGTGCACCACCTCGACCCGGTCGGCGAGGCCGGCGGCGGCCACCCGTTCCCGGGCCTTCTCCACCGAGTGCCGGTCCCCGTCGACGCCGACGACCGTGCAGCGCGGATACGCGGTGGCCAGGCGGACGGCGCCGTTCCCCGCGCCGCACGCGGTGTCGATGACCCGGACGCCGGCGTCGAGGCGCTCGGCCAGCCCGGGCACCTGCGCCAGCCCGCCGGGGACCAGCCGGGTGTAGAACGGCGTGCCCGTGCCGGCGACGGCGGCGATCCACTCCGGGCTGGTGTCGTCCCACCACATCCGCTCGCCGGTGGCGAAGTGGGTCTCGAAGCGGCCGAACATCTCCGGGGCCTCGGTGACGGCGAAGACACCGCCGTCCCAGGCCGGCGAGGTGGTGTCGAGCAGCAGGGTCGCGATGTGGTCGCCGAGCCGGTAGCCGTCGTCGGAGCGTTCGAGCACCCCGGCGGCCAGGCCGGCCCGGCACCAGACGCCCACGTAGAAGGGGTCGAGGTCGAGGGCCTCGGCCAGGTCGTCCGGGGTGCTCCCCGGCTCGTCGGCCAGGCGCCGGATCAGTCCCTGCCGCAGCCCGATCGCGACCGTCCGGTGGCCGACGTAGCCGGCGATCAGGGACAGCACCGTGGGTGCCTTCTCGGCGAGGGTGGCGGTGGTGGGGGCGGGGGCGGGGGCGGAGGCGGTGAGGGTCATCGGGAGCTCCGGGGGTCGGGACGTCGTCGGGACCCGTTCACGGTCGGGGTCGGCGGCCGCCCCGCTCCAGTACGCCGTCTGTAGCAACCCGGTACAGCATCTGTACTACCGCGGCGGGCGCTGCGGTCCTACGGTCGGCGATGTCGGAGCCACGCCGGCGGGAGGGAGCACGCGATGCCCTCGCACTACGGGCAGTTCTGCCCGGTGGCCAAGGCGATGGAGCTGCTCGACGAGCGATGGACGCTGCTCGTCGTGCGCGAGCTGATGATGGGCAGCCAGCACTTCAACGCGCTGCGCCGGGGCGTGCCCCGGATGTCGCCCGCGCTGCTGTCCAAGCGCCTGCAGACCCTCGTCCGCGCCGGGGTCGTGGAGCGCTGGGAGGACGGCAACCGGGTCACCTACCGGCTCACCGACTCCGGTCGCGAGCTCGAGCCGATCGTCGAGGCGCTGGGCCGGTGGGGGATCCGCTGGATCCCCGAGCTGGGCGACGAGGACCTCGACCCGCACCTGCTGCTGTGGGACGTCCACCGCAGCATCGACACCGAGGCGGTCCCGGACGGCCGGACGGTGATCGCCTTCGTCTTCCCCGACGTACCGCCGTCGAACCGGCGCTGGTGGATCGTGATCACCGGCGACGGGGTGGACGTCTGCGACGTGGACCCGGGTCACGACGTGCGGGTCACGGTGGAGAGCAGTCTGCGGACGATGACCCGCCTCTGGCGCGGGGACCTGGCCTGGGCGGCCGCGCTCGGGTCGGGGGAGCTGGTGCTGCGCGGCGAGCCGCAGGCCTGCCGGGCGCTGCCGCGCTGGCTGAAGCTCTCGAGCCTGGCGCCGACCCCCCGGCCGGTTCTCGCCGCCGGGTGAGCCTCCCTCAGGCCCGGGCCTGCTCCAGCAGGAGCGGGCGGGGCGTGACCAGCCACGCCAGGAAGTCCTCGACGGGCATCGGGCGGGCGATCGCGTAGCCCTGCGCGATGTCGCAGCCGAGCCGGGCCAGCGCTGCGCCGGTGGCGGCGTCCTCGACGCCCTCCACGACCAGCCGGAGGCCGAGCTCGTGGGCCAGGGCGACGGTGTGCCGGACGATCGCCGCCGCGCGACGGTCCTGGTCGACGTCGGCCGTCAAGCTCCGGTCGAGCTTGAGCTCGTCGGCGGGCAGGTGCCGGAGGTAGGCCAGCGAGCTGTAGCCGGTCCCGTAGTCGTCGATCGACGTCCGGACGCCGAGCCTGCGCAGCTCGGCGAGCACCTGGCGGCCGCGCTCCGGGTCGGCCATGAGGGTGTCCTCGACCAGTTCCAGCGTCAGGGCCTCGGGCGGCAGGCCGTGCCGGCGCAGCGCGGCGGCGACCTTGCTGGGCAGGTCGAGGTCGTTGACGTTGGCCGCGGCGAGGTTGACTGACACCGGCACCCGCTCGCCCGGCCACCAGCGCGCGGTCGCGGTGAGCGCGAGCTCCAGCACGGTGTCGGTGAGCGGCCGCAGCAGCCCGGCCTGCTCGGCGGCGGGCAGCAGGTCGGCGGGGGAGAGCAGCCCGCGGACCGGGTGGTTCCAGCGGACGAGGGCCTCGACGCCCACCACCCGCTCGTCGGTGAGGGCGATCTGCGGCTGCAGGTGGACGACGAGCTGGTCGCTCTGCAGCGCGACGCGCAGCTCCTCCATCGTGCGCAGCCGGTCGCCGCTGCCGCCGTGCGGGTCGGGCACGTAGACGTGCACGCCCTCCCGTGCGGACTTCGCCGCATACATCGCGACGTCGGCGCAGCGCAGCATCTCCTGGACCGTCGCCGCGGGCACCGGCGCGGTCGCGACGCCGATGCTGACCCCGACGTGCAGCCGGATGTCCTCGACGGAGAACGGCTGCAGGATCAGCTTGCGCAGGCGCTCGGCCCGCTCCTGGGCCTCGTCGAGCCCTGCCTCGGGCAGGAGGACGGCGAACTCGTCGCCGCCGAGCCGGGCCAGCACCTCGCCAGGACGCAGGGCCGGCTGCAGCCGCGGGCCGATCTGGCGGAGCAGGTGGTCGCCGGCCGTGTGCCCCAGGCTGTCGTTGACCTCCTTGAAGCCGTCGAGGTCGAGCAGCAGGAGAGCGGCCGGGCGCCGCGCGGACGCCGTCGTCAGCACCCGGGCCGCCGTCTCGAGCAGCGCCCGCCGGTTGGCCAGTCCGGTCAGCTCGTCGGTGAGCGCCTGCTGCTTGACCTCGTTGAACCCCCGCACCTCGCGGAAGGTGACCGCCGTGCGGGCGATGGCCGCGACGACACAGGCGATGGCCAGCCAGGCGGCGGCCGACGGCAGCGCGTCGCCCCACCCGGCTGCGAGGACGAACAGGCTGGCGACGTTGCAGATCAGCGGGAGGGCGAGCAGGCGCAGGCCCACGCGGGAGTGCTCGGCGTCCCGCGCGGGCCGGGGGCGGGCGCCGTGGGCGGCGAGCGCGGCGAAGCAGATGCCGGCCAGCCAGAGGAGTTCCGTCGGGCCGCCGTCGACGTAGGTGCCGTCGACGGTGCGGGCGAACAGCACGACGTCGCCGGTGAGGACGAGGAGCAGCGCCACGATGACGCTCCCGAGCGAGCGGTCCATCCGCAGGCCCAGGATCGCGCCGACCGCCACCAGCAGGGCGAGGAGCAGCACGTCCATCACCGGCATGGCGAGGTTGATCAGGGCCACGGCCGGGCGCCCGTCGACCGGGTGCAGGTACGGGCCGATCAGGAACGCCACGCCGAGCGCGGTCGTGCCGAGGGCGCCGATGACGCCGTCGAGCCACATGCTGGGGTGGAAGCGCGGCACGCGGGCCCGGATGAGGCCCACCATGGCGACGTAGAGCAGCAGGTAGGCGATCAGCGCGAGCACGTCGATGACCGGGGGGTACGGCCCGTTCCCGGCCGTTCCGGCGCCCAGCGTGCGCAGGACGTTGGCGAGGGCGTAGAGCACCAGGGCGACGCCGAGGGAGCGCCACGCCAGCCGCTCGGCGCGGACCCGCACGGACGCGGCCCAGGCGGCTGCTGCCGCCGGCAGGTAGGCGGAGTTGTAGAGGGCGACGTCGTAGAGCCGGTCCCAGCCCGCGCCTTCGGGACGCGGACCGATCCCGGTCGCGAACAGCGAGACACAGCCCAGCGTCAGCGCGACGAGCAGCCCCGACGAGGGCGCACGCGTGCGCCACCTCGTCAGCCTGTCCCGCTCCACCTTTCGTTCATCGGCCGGTGCCCGGTCGGGCTGCACCCCAGCGGCCGATTCCGGCCCGTAGGGGTGAACGGGCGGCCGGGGACCGCGGGAGGTGCGTCGCGGTAGCATGGGCGGCGTGACCGGGCGGTTCCTGCTTTCCCGGCCGTGCTGACCTGACACGCTCAGACAGCACGGCGACCCCTCCTGCGTGAGGGGTTTCTTTATGTCCGCCGCCGGTATGCCACAGCTTGGGACCCAGGAGCACCAGCGATGAGCCAGAGCGCCGATCAGCCAATCGTCGAGCCGTCGTCGGGCGACGTACCGCCGCACCGCTACACGCCGGCCCTGGCCCAGAAGATCGAGCTCGCGTGGCAGGACCGGTGGGAGTCCGCCGGGACGTTCCACACCCCGAACCCGGTCGGGCGGCTGAGCGAGGGCTTCGAGAAGGTCGCCGACCGGCCCAAGTACTTCGCGATGGACATGTTCCCGTACCCGTCGGGTGCCGGGCTGCACGTCGGGCACCCCCTGGGATACCTGGGCACCGACGTCACCAGCCGGTTCCGCCGGATGGACGGCGACAACGTGCTGCACCCCATGGGCTACGACGCCTTCGGCCTGCCCGCCGAGCAGTACGCCGTCCAGACCGGGCAGCACCCGCGGATCACCACCGAGGCCAACATCGCGGCGATCAGGGCGCAGCTGCGGCGGCTGGGCGTCGACCACGACGACCGGCGCAGCTTCGCGACCATCGACCCCGAGTACTACAAGTGGACCCAGTGGATCTTCCTGCAGATCTTCGGGTCGTGGTTCGACGAGTCGGCCGGCAAGGCGCGGCCGATCGACGAGCTGGTCGCCGAGTTGGACGCCGGAACGCGCGAGCCCGCGCCGGGCACCAATCCCTCCGCCCGGCCGTGGGCCGAGCTGTCCGGGGTCGAGCGGCGCAAGGTCGTCGACGCGCACCGGCTGGCCTACCTGCACGAGGCCCCGGTGAACTGGTGCCCCGGGCTGGGCACGGTGCTGTCCAACGAGGAGGTCACCGCCGACGGCCGCTCGGAGCGGGGCAACTTCCCCGTGTTCCGCCGCCCCCTGACCCAGTGGATGATGCGGATCACCGCCTACGCCGACCGGTTGCTGGCCGACCTGGACCGGTTGGACTGGTCGGACTCGTTGAAGCTGATGCAGCGCAACTGGATCGGACGCTCGACCGGTGCGCGGATCGGCTTCAGCTGTGCTGACCAGGTGATCGAGGTCTTCACCACCCGCCCGGACACCCTGTTCGGCGCGACGTACATGGTCGTGGCGCCGGAGCACCCGCTGGTCGACGCGCTGACCGCAGCCGAATGGCCGTCCGGCGTCGACCCCCGGTGGACCGGCGGCGCCGCGACCCCGGCCGAGGCCGTGTCCGTGTACCGGCGGGAGGCGTCCCGACGCTCGGAGCTGGAGCGCCAGACCGAGGGCAGGGACAAGACCGGCGTCTGGACGGGCGCCACCGCGGTCAACCCGGTCAACGGCCGCGAGCTGCCGGTGTTCGTCGCCGACTACGTGCTGATGGGCTACGGCACCGGCGCGATCATGGCCGTCCCCGGCGAGGACGTCCGCGACTTCGAGTTCGCGGACAAGTTCGGCCTGCCGGTGATCCGGACGGTGCAGCCGCCGGAGGGTTGGGACGGCGGGGCGTGGACCGGTGGCGGTCCGATGATCAACTCGGCCAACGACGAGATCTCGCTGGACGGGCTGGAGAAGGCCGAGGCGATCGCCAGGATCACCGAGTGGCTGGTCGCCCGCGGGCAGGGCGAGGCCACGACCACCTACAAGCTGCGGGACTGGCTGTTCAGCCGGCAGCGCTACTGGGGCGAGCCGTTCCCGATCGTCTACGCCGTCGACGGTGAGGACGCCGGGCTGCCGGTCGCCGTCCCGCCGTCGATGCTGCCGGTGCTGCTGCCCGAGGTCGACGACTACTCGCCCAAGACCTTCGCCGACGACGACGCCGACTCCGCGCCGGAGCCGCCGCTGTCGCGCGCCACCGAGTGGACGACGGTCGAGCTGGACCTGGGCGACGGGCCGAGGAAGTACCGCCGCGAGACCAACACGATGCCCAACTGGGCCGGCTCGTGCTGGTACTACCTGCGCTACCTGGACCCCGGCGACGACTCCCAGATGGTCGACCCGGAGTTGGAGCGCTACTGGCTGGGCCCGCGCGGCGAGGGGGACGTCGGTGGCGTCGACCTGTACGTGGGCGGCGTCGAGCACGCCGTGCTGCACCTGCTGTACGCCCGGTTCTGGCACAAGGTGCTGCACGACCTGGGCTACGTCTCCAGCGAGGAGCCGTTCCGCCGGCTGGTCAACCAGGGGTACATCTCGGCCTACGCCTACACCGACGAGCGCGGCTTCTACGTGCCCGCCGCCGAGGTCGTCGAGAAGGACGGCCAGTTCTTCCACGAGGGCAACCCGGTCAACCGCGAGTACGGGAAGATCGGCAAGAGCCTGAAGAACATGGTCACGCCCGACGAGATGATCGGGGCGTACGGCGCGGACACCTTCCGCGTGTACGAGATGTCGACCGGACCGCTGGACCAGTCGCGGCCGTGGGAGACGAAGGCCGTCGTCGGCTCGCAGCGGCTGCTGCAGCGGATCTGGCGGGTCGTCGTCGACGAGCAGACCGGTGCCGTGCGCACCGCCGACTCCGAGCCGGGCGAGGACACGCTGCGCGCCCTGCACCGGGCGATCGCCGGGGTCCGGGATGGGTACTCCACGCTGCGGTTCAACATCGCGATCGCCCGCATCACCGAGCTGACCAACCACCTGACCCAGACCTACGGGGCGGAGTCGCCGGTGCCGCGGTCGGTGGCGGAGCCGCTGGTCCTGCTGGTCGCGCCGCTGGCTCCGCACATCGCCGAGGAGATGTGGGCGCGACTGGGCCACGACTCGTCACTGGCCTGGCACGCGTTCCCGGAGGCCGAGGAGCGCTGGCTGGTCGACGACACCGTGCAGGTCGCCGTCCAGGTGAACGGGAAGGTGCGCTCGCAGGTCTCGGTGCCGGCCGACGCCGACGCCGCCGCGCTGGAGGCCGCTGCCCGCGCCGACGAGAAGGTCGCCGGCTACCTGGCCGGGGCGACCGTGCGCCGCGTCGTCGCCGTCCCCGGCCGGCTGGTCAACTTCGTCCTGGGGTGAGGCCCTGAGGGGCCGCGATCGCGGATGCGGCCCCTCAGCGGACGGCGGCCGTCGCCGTGAGGATGTTGCGCATCGCTGCCTCGACCGCGTCGATCACCTCGGCGACGGGGACGTCGCGGCCCAGCTCGGCCGTCAGCGACGTGGCGCCGGCGTCGACGATCCCGCACGGGATCATGTTCGCGAACGCCCGCATGTCGGGGTCGCAGTTGAGCGCGAAGCCGTGCATGGTCACGCCCCGCGCGACGCGGACGCCGATCGCGGCGACCTTGCGATCAGGGCCGCGGTCGTCCGCCCGGACCCAGACGCCGCTGCGCCCCTCAACCCGGTCGGTGGCCAGCCCGAGCCCGGTGCAGACGTCGATGAGCGCCGACTCGAGCCGCCGGACGTGGGCGACCACGTCGACCGGGTCGGCCAGCCGCACGATCGGGTAGCCGACCAGCTGACCGGGGCCGTGCCAGGTGATCTTGCCGCCGCGGTCGACGTCGATGACCGGCGTGCCGTCGAACGGCCGCTCGTGCGGCTCGGTGCGCTTGCCGGCCGTGTAGACCGGCGGGTGCTCCAGCAGGAGCAGCGTGTCGGGCCCGTCCCCGGCTACCCGGGCGGCGTGGAACTCGCGCTGCTGCGCCCACGCCTCCTCGTAGGGGACGAGGCCGGCGCGCACGATCCGCAGTTCGCTCACCCCCTCAGCGTAGGCCGCGCTCACCCGAGCCGACGCGGCTCCACGCGGGTCTCGACCGCCGTGCCGGCGGGCCCCCGCTCGACGCGGTAGGCGGCGACGTCGGCCCGGTCGGCCACCGCCTCGACCAGCTCGGTGCCGCGGTAGACCAGCCCGACGCCGTCGTCGGTGGCGTGCCCGCCCGGCAGCGTGCCGTCGGCGACCAGCCGGTGGTAGAGCGGGCGCCGCTGCTCCTCCGAGTCGTAGTGGACGCCGTTGGACGTCGGGATGAGCCCCAGCCCGTTGGTGACCGGGCGGAGATCGGGGCCGAAGGAGTCGGTCGTCCCACCGACGTGCCAGCACAGCGAGCCCGCCGAGACCCCGCCGAGCACGACGCCGGCCTGCCACACCTCGCGGAAGATCTCGTCGAGACCGTGCACACGCCAAACGGCCAGCAGGTTCGCCACGCTGCCCCCGCCCACCCAGATCACGTCCTGGGCGAGCAGGTGGGCTCTCATGTCGGGGACGGTCGGCATCGTGAACAGGCTCAGGTGGCTGACCTGGACGGCGCTGCCGGCGAACGCGCCGTACACCCCGGCCACCCGGACGGGGTCGTCGCCGGTGGCGGTGCCGAGGTAGCAGACGCGTGGCCGCTCGGGTGCCCCGGCGAGTTCGAACGCGAGGTCGAAGACGGGACCGGGTGCCCAGTCGTAGGGCCCTCGGCCGCGGCTGGCGAAGCCCATGCTGGTGGCGAGGATCGTCGGGGCGGAGGCGGGCATCAGGCTCCTCGGGGGACGGCGGAGGGGCGCAGCGCCCTCAGGACGGCGCGGGCCGTGCGGGCGCCGCTGGCCATGGCGCCCTGGATGGACGGGGTGTCGCGGTGGTCACCGCAGACGTAGATGCCGTCGCCGAGATCGACCGGCCGTCGGAGGGCCAGCGGCGGGAGCGCGGCGGGCTGGGCGCCGGTGACGGTGACGGTCGTCAGGTGCTCGAGATCGCTGCTGCCGACGCCGTGGGCAGCGGCGACCTCGGCGCGCACCTCGGCCTCGGACGTGGGGCAGAGGGTGGAGCTGGCGACCAGTGCCCGTCCGTCGGGGCTGTACCGCGGCTGGGCGTCGGTGAGCACGACGCTGTTGACCAGGCGGCCCCCCGGCTGGCCGAGCACGATGAGCGGCTCGTGCCAGGGGGACGCCGGGAGGACGTGGAGGTGGGTGGTCACCTGCCGCGGCGCGGACGCCTCGATGCGGGGGAGGAGCCGGGCGGCGGTGCCCGGGTCCGTCGCGACGACGACGGCGTCGGACCGGAGGACGCCCTCGTCGGTGGTCACCGCTCCCGGCGCGACCGATCGCACAGGTGTGTCCAGGTGCACCCGGTCGGCGCCCACCCGCGCCGCCAACTGGGCACCGATGGCCTGCATGCCGCCCGCCGGGAGGCCGATCCTGCCGCGGACGAAGCTGCGCCACAGCAGATCGACGTAGTGGCCGGACGTGACCAGCTCGCGCTCGAGGAGGACTCCGGCCAGGAAGGGGCGGAGGAATCGCTCCAGTGCCTGTTCCCCGATGCCTGCATCCCGCAGCGCTTGCTCCGCTGGGCGATCGGGACGGCGGAGCGACCGGCGCACGGGCGAGTACCCCGCGCGCAGGGAGAAGGCGAGGAGCGCGGCCTTCTCGCGCAGAGATCCGAGGGGCGCGGCGATCGTGCCCGGAGCGGCGGCGAGCCGCGAGCGGGGGTCGACGACGCGGTGCACCCGGCCGTCGACCCGCAGCACCGCCCCGCGCAGGAACCAGCCGAGCTCGAGCGCGGGCAGGTCGAGGTCGGCGGCCCGGGGATAGCCGGCGTTGAGCACCTGGAAGCCGCGGTCGACCACGAAGCCGTCGATGCGGTCGGTGGCCAGCCGCCCGCCGGCGTGCCCGCCGGATTCCAGCATCTGCACGTCGCAACCGGCGGCGCGCAGCCGAATGGCGGCGGACAGGCCGGCCAGCCCGGCCCCCACGACGACCACCTCGGCGCGGGTCGGGACGGGCATGTGCCGACGCTATAGACCTCCACGTCCCCGAGCGCCGGCAGGGCTGGTCCTGTGGACCGCCGCCGGCCTGTGGACAACCGGAGCGGGTGACCGCGCGATCCGCCTACGGTTCCCGGTCATGTCCGCAGCCGATCCCGCCGTCGAGCCGCCCGTGGTGCCCGGCTACCTGCTGGAGGCGTTGATCGGGCGGGGCGGGTCCGGCGAGGTCTGGCGGGCGGTCCCGCGTCGCGGCGGCCCGGCGGTGGCGGTCAAGGTCCTCGTCGACGGCGATCCCGAGCGGCAGGCCCGCGAGGCGGCGTTGCTGGGTGAGCTCGACCACCCGCACCTGGTGCGGCTGATCGAGGTCGTCCACCAGCCGCGGCGCGGCGGGGCCGCACGCGTCGCGCTGGTCCTCGAGCTGTTGGAGGGCGGGAGCCTGGCCGCCCTGCTGGCGCGGCGGGGCCGCCTGCGGCCAGGGGAGGTGGTCACCGCGATCGCGCCGGTCGCTGCGGCACTGGCGCACGCCCACGAGAACGGCGTCGTCCACGGCGACCTGTCGCCGGGCAACATCGTTTTCACCGGCGAGGGCCGCCCGGTGCTCACCGATCTCGGAGTGGCCCGCGTGCTCGGCGAGGTCGCGGCCGCGGAGGTCACCCCGCCCTACGTCGACCCGACCGTGGCCCGAGGCGGAGCTCCGGGGCCGGCGTCGGACGTGTTCGGCGTCGCGGCCGCGGCGTTCCACGCGCTCACCGGGATCGCGCCGTGGAACCCCGCCACCCCCGCCGACACGCTCACCGTGGCGGCCGCCGGGTACCTCCCCGACCTGTCCGAGCTGGCCGCGTCCGCGCCGCCGGAGCTGATCGCCGTCATCGAGCGCGGCCTGTCCGCCGACCCTCACGACCGTGGCTCCGCCGCCGCCTTCGCGCTCGACCTCCGGCACGCCTGCCGGCCGGAACCCGTACGCCTCCCCGTGCACGGCGTGCCGGACGCCGATCTGGGGCGCACCGGTCGGGGCCCCCGCACCGAGCTCACTCACCAGGTCCCCGGCCGCCGCCCGCGGCCGGCGCCGGCAGTGGTGGAGCATGCGATACCCGGGCGCTGGGCAGGGCTGCGTGACCGTCTCGGCCGGATCTCCGGGTCGCTGGCCGGTCGCACCGGTGTGCTCGCCGTCGTCGCGGCCGGTCTGATGGTGGCCGGCTGGCTCGGGGCGCGGTGGGGCGAGCCGGTCGCGGGGGATCCGACTCCGGTGGCTGCTGCGGCGACCACCGCGGCGGCGACCAGCGCGCCGACGGCCCCGACGGCGGTGCCGGGGCCACCGGAAGGGGAGGCGCCGGAGGAGCAGACGCCGGAGGAGGAGACGGCGGCCGACCGCCAGGACCCGGCCGGGAGTCCCGCGGAGTGGGCGGATCTGGTCGCGGAGCTGTACGCGCGCCGGGCGGCGGCGTTCGCGGCCGCCTCGCCCGACGCGCTGGCCGCCGTCCATGCAGCCGGCAGCGTGCTCCTGGCCGCCGACGAGGCCTATGTGCGGGAGCTCGCCGGTGCAGGAGAGGCACTCCGGGGCTTCGCGCCGTCAGTCGTGCGGGTGGACGCGGTCACGCTCGGGGTCGGCCGCGTGGAACTGGTGCTCGTCGACCGGTGGGGGGCCTACGACGTCGTGGCCGCCGCTGACCCGGATGGGCCGGCGCTGCGCACGGAGCCGGGGCGCGGTGAGGCGACCGTGCGCCTCGTCCTGGCGCAGACCCCCGACGGATGGCGGATCCAGGACGCCGGGATGGCTGGATGAGGGGCGGCGGTCAGCCCTTCGCCAGCGCTGCCCGCAGGGCCGAGGGCAGATCGGTGTGCGTGAACCGGTACCCCGACTCCTGCAGGCGCGTCGGGAGGGCACGCTGCCCGCCGACGACGCTGGAGCGGCCGAACTCGCCGAGCGCCAGCTTCAGGGCGAACGCGGGCACGGGCAGCACGGTCGGCCGGCGGAGCTGGCGGCCGAGCTCGGCGGTGAACTCGGCGTTCGTCACCGGGACGGGTCCGGTGAGGTTGACCGGGCCGGAGACGTCGGCGTTGAGCAGGTGCTCCATCGCCCCGATCTCGTCGGCCAGGCTGATCCACGGCCAGTACTGCTTGCCGTCGCCCATGCGCCCGCCGAGACCCAGCCGGAACACCGTGCCCAGGACCTGCACCAGCATCGCCGAGTGACCCAGCACGAGCCCGCTGCGCAGGTGCGCGACCCGGATGCCGGCAGCCTCCGCCGGCGCGGTCGCCGCCTCCCACTGGGCGCAGACCTGGGCCAGGAAGTCAGCCCCGGCCGGGTCCTTCTCGGTCACGACGCGGGATCCGGTGTCGCCGTAGAAGCCGACGGCCGAGGCCGACAGCAGCACCCGCGCGCGGCCCGGGTCGGCCGCTGCGGCCGCCGCCATGGCCTCGCTGATGGTGGTCGTGGCGTCCAGCCGGCTGGCGAGCAGGCGCGCCTTGTAGCCGCTGGTGAACGGGCGCGGCCGGATCGGCGTCCCGGCGAGGTTGACCACCGCGTCGACGTCGGCGAGCAGGTCCGGCGCGATGCGGCGGTGCTGGGGATCCCACCGGTGCTCGTCGACGTTGCGCGGGGTTCGGCGGACCAGGGTGAGGACCTCGTGCCCGTGCTCGCGCAGGGCGGGCAGGAGGGCGCCGCCGATCATGCCTGACGCGCCGGTGACGGCGATCTTCACGTGGTCCTCCGGGTGATGCGCACGTCGGCGGGAGACGCGGACGGGGCCCCGGCTCGCGCCGAGGCCCCGTCCGGGGTGATCAGGCCAGACCCAGCTCGCCGTGGAACTGGCCGGCCTCCAGGCGTTCGCGCACGGTCGTGAGGAACCGGGCGGCGTCGGCGCCGTCGACGATCCGGTGGTCGTAGGTCAGCGCCAGGTAGACCATCGACCGGACGGCGATCACCTCGCCGAGCTCCGGGTCGTTGACGACCACCGGGCGCTTGACCACCGAACCGACGCCGAGGATCGCCACCTGCGGCTGGTTGATGATCGGGGTGTCGAAGAGCGCGCCGCGGCTGCCGGTGTTGGTCAGCGTGAACGTGCCGCCCCCGAGCTCGTCCGGGGTGATCTTGTTGGTCCGGGTCCGCTCGGCGAGGTCGGCGATCTTGCGGGCGATCCCGCCGAGGCTGAGGTCACCGGCGTCGTGGATGACCGGCACGAGCAGCCCGCGCTCGGTGTCCACCGCGACGCCGAGGTTCTCGGTGTCGTGGTAGGTGACCGTGCCGGCCTCCTGGTCGATCGACGAGTTGACCGACGGGTGCGCCTTGAGCGCCTCGATGGCGGCCTTCGAGAAGAACGGGAGGAAGGACAGCTTGACTCCCTCGCGGGCCTCGAAGTCCTTCTTCGCCTGCTGCCGCAGGGTCGCGATCCGGGTGACGTCGGCTTCGACGACGGTCGTCAGCTGGGCGCTGACCTGGAGCGACTCGACCATGCGCCGGGCGATGACCGCCCGCAGCCGGGACAGCTTCTCCGTGCGGCCCCGCACCGAGGTGTCGGGCATCGCCGCGGGGGAGGGGGTGCGGGGTGCGGACGCCGCGGAGGCCGCAGGAGCTGCGGGAGTTGTCGCCTTCTCGGCGGCGGCCAGCACGTCCTGCTTGCGGATGCGACCGCCGACGCCGGTGCCGGAGACGGCGCTGAGGTCGACACCGCGGTCGGCGGCGAGCCGGCGCACGAGCGGGGTCACGTAGGCACCGCCGCCGTCACCGCTCGGAGCCTGCTCGGCAGGAGCGGGCGCTGGCTTCTCCGCCGCCGCGGCCGGTGCCGGCTGCTCCTGCTTAGGCTCGGCCCTCGGTGCCTCGGCCTTCGGTGCCTCGGCCTCGGGCTCCTCGGCCTTCGGCGCCTCGGGCTCCTCGGCCTGGGGGGCCTCCGCCTGCTTCGGCTGCGCGGGGGCGGCCGCGCCGCCCGCCGAGCCCGTGCCGATGACCGCGAGCTGCGCGCCGACGTCGACGGTCTCGTCCTCGTTGACGCTGATCGACAGCAGGGTGCCGCTGACCGGTGCCGGGATCTCGGTGTCGACCTTGTCCGTGGAGACCTCGAGCAGGGGCTCGTCGGCGGTCACCTCGTCGCCGACGGCCTTGAGCCACCGGGTGACGGTGCCCTCGGTCACGCTCTCGCCGAGCGCCGGCATGGTGACCGCGGTCCCCTCGCCGTCGCCACCGCCACCGCCGGACGACGCTGCCGGCTGCGGCTCCGGGGCGGCCTCCTGCTGCGGCTCGGCGGGCGCCTCCTCCTCGGCGGGCGCTTCCTCCTCGGCGGGCGCTTCCTCCTGGGCGGGCGCCTCCTCCTGCGCGGGAGCGGAGGCCTCGGCCGCACCGCCACCGCCGTCGCCCTCGCCGCCGATGACGGCGAGCTCGGCGCCGACCTCGACGGTCTCGTCCTCGGCGACCAGGATCTTGCTCAGCACACCGGCGGCGGGGGACGGGATCTCGGTGTCGACCTTGTCGGTCGACACCTCGAGGAGGGGCTCGTCGACCTCGACCTGCTCACCCTCCTGCTTGAGCCAGCGAGTGACCGTGCCCTCGGTGACGCTCTCGCCCAGGGCGGGCATGGTGACGGACGTCGGCATCGGGGCAGGACTCCTTCAGGCGTGGGGCGGGGGGTGGGGGAGGAAAGGTCAGCCGTGCACGTGCAGCGGCTTGCCGGCGAGGGCCAGGTGGGCCTCGCCGAGCGCCTCGCTCTGCGTCGGGTGCGGGTGGATGAGGCTGGCGACGTCGTCGGCCTCGGCCTCCCAGTTGTAGATGAGCTGCGCCTCGGCGATGAGCTCGCCGACCCGGCTGCCCACCATGTGGATGCCGACGACCGGGCCGTCGGGCGCCTGGATCAGCTTGACCGCGCCGGTGGTCTTGAGGATCTGGCTGCGACCGTTGCCCGCGAGGTCGTAGGTCAGCGTCTTGACCTCGCCGTACTTCTCCTTGGCCTGGGCCTCGGTCAGGCCCACCGAGGCGACCTCGGGATCGGAGTAGGTGATCCGCGGGACGCCGGCGTAGTCGATGGGCGCGGGGTCGAGCCCGGCCAGCCGCTCGGCGACGAGGATGCCCTCGCCGAACCCGACGTGGGCCAGCTGGAGGGTCGGGATCAGGTCGCCGACGGCGGAGATGGTCGGCACGTTCGTGCGGCAGTACTCGTCGGCCAGGACGAAGCCGCGGTCCATCTGCACCCCGGCCTCCTCGTAGCCGAGGCCCTCGCTCACCGGCCCGCGGCCCACGGCCACGAGCAGCAGCTCGGCCTCGATCTCCTTGCCGTTCTCGAGCGAGACCTTGACGCCGTTCTCCGTGTTCTGCACGCCGGAGAAGCGGCTGCCCAGCTCGAAGCCGATCTTGCGACGGCGGAACGCGCGCTCGAGCAGCTTGGAGGAGGACTCGTCCTCGAGCGGGACCAGGTGCGGCAGGGCCTCGACGATGGTCACGTCGACGCCGAAGGACTTCCAGGCGCTGGCGAACTCGCAGCCGATGACCCCGCCGCCGAGGATGATCGCCGAGGCGGGCACCCGGTCCAGGTTGAGCGCGTGGTCGCTGGTGATGACGCGGGTGCCGTCGATCTCGAGGCCGGGCAGGCTGCGGGCGTAGGAGCCGGTGGCCAGCAGGATGTGCTTGCCCTCGTAGCTCTCGCCGTTCACCTCCACCGTCGTCGGGGAGGTCAGCCGGCCCTCGCCCTCGACGTAGGTGATCTTGCGGGCCTTCACCAGGCCCTGCAGACCCTTGTAGAGCTTGGAGATGACGCCGTCCTTGTAGGAGTTGACGCCGTCCATGTCGATGCCGGCCAGCGTGGTCTTCACGCCGAACTGCTCGCCCTCGCGGGCGAGGTCGGCCACCTCGCCGGCGTGCAGCAGGGCCTTGGTGGGGATGCAGCCGCGGTGCAGGCAGGTGCCGCCGACCTTGTCCTTCTCGATCAGGACGACGTTCATGCCCAGCTCGGACGCGCGGAACGCCGCTGCGTAGCCACCGGAGCCACCACCGAGGATGACCAGGTCGGCGGGGGACGAAGGTGCGCTCACGGATGCTCCTCTGTTGCGGGCGGGATCCCGCTCGGACGGGTGGGGCTGCTGCTCATCCTGCCACTCCGGGAACGGTGCGGCCCGGAGCACCGTTGCCCATCGCGAGCCATGCGCCGACCACTGTGGTGATCACAGGCGTTCGGAGGCGGAGGGAGCAGGACATGGGGCTGTTCGACCGGCTGCGTGGCCGGCGCGGTTCGCCCGGCGACGACGCCCGCCGCGGCACGCTCGACCGCGGCTCGCAGCGCGCCGACCTGACCCACCTCGAGCAGTTCGTGGCCAGCCGCCGAGGCGTCGAGGGCTACGTGGAGCCACGCACCGCCGTCACCGAGACGACGATCGTGCTCGTCGCCGCCGACGGCGAGTGGACGCGACGGCGCATCGACGGCCCCGACGTCGCCCGCAAGCTCTCCCGCGACCTGGCCATCCCGGTCTACGACGCGCAGGTCACCGGCTACCCCCAGCGGATGCGCGACTGGTCCGCCCGCCAGAAGTCGAACCGCCTCGACTGAACGGACTTCCTGTACAGAAAGTCCGGTAGGTCAGCCGGCGATGAGGCCCTCGATCGTCGCGAGCAGGGTGCGCACGGGGACGCCGGTGCCGCCCTTGGGCGTGTAGCCCCACGGCGAGCCGGTGTTGTAGCTCGGGCCGGCGATGTCGATGTGCGCCCACGGGAGGCCGTCGGGCACGAACTCGGCCAGGAAGTGACCGCCGACGAGCATGCCGCCCATCCGGTCGGCGTTGGAGTTCACGAAGTCGGCGATGGGGGAGTCCATGCCCTTGCGCAGCTCGGCCGGCAGCGGCATGGGCCACATGCCCTCCCCGGCCCGCTTGCCGGCCGCGACGACGGCGTCGCGCAGGTCGTCGGTGCCCATGACGCCGGCGGTGCGGGTGCCGAGCGCGACCAGCTGCGCGCCGGTGAGGGTCGAGGTCTCGATCAGCGCGTCCGGGCGGTCCTCGGCGGCGCGGGCGATCGCGTCGGCGAGGACGACGCGGCCCTCGGCATCGGTGTTGGTGATCTCGGCCTTCTTGCCGTTGCGGAAGGTGACCACGTCGGCCGGCCGGTAGGCGGTGCCGCTCGGCAGGTTCTCGGCGATCGGCACGGTGGCGATCACCTCGACGGGGAGGCCGAGCTGCGCGACGAGGCAGACGGTGGCGATCACGGCCGCAGCCCCGGCCATGTCGCTCTTCATGTCCTCCATCTTCAGCGCCGGCTTGATCGAGAGGCCGCCGCTGTCGAAGGTGATGCCCTTGCCGACCAGCGCGATCTTCTTGCGCGCGCCCGAGCCCTGGTAGGTCAGCCGGAGCAGGCGGGGCTTGCGGGTCGAACCGGAGCCGACGGCGAGGATGCCGCCGTAGCCGCCGGCGGCCAGCGCGTCCTCGTCGAGGATCTCCGCGGTCAGCCCGAGCTTCTCGCCCGCCGCGGCGCCGCGGGCGGCGAGCTCGGCGGGGAAGAGGTCGTTGGGCGGCGTGTTGACCAGGTCGCGCACCAGGGCGACGGCGTCGGCGACGGCGCGGACCCGGCGCAGCGCCGTCTCCGCCTCGGCCGCGCCGGGGACGACGACGGTGACGTCGCTCGGCGGGACCGGCCGGTCGGCCGGCAGGTCGGACTTGTAGGCGGTGAACTCGTAGGCACCGAGCAGCGCGCCCTCGCCGACGGCGTGCAGGCGGGCCGCGTCGGGCGTACCACCCACGGCGGCGAGCAGGCTGACGACCGAACGTCGCCCGCCCAGGGCGCGGCTGGCGGCGCCCGCGGCGCGGCGGACCGCCTCGGGCGTGTAGCCGCCGGCGCTGTCCGGGGCGCCGAGCCCCGCGACGGCGACCACCGGGAACGGGCCCTGACCGAACGTCGGGAGCTTGGTGACCTCGTCCTCGCCGCCGCGCGCGCCCAGGTCGGCGAGCGCCGGGAGCAGCCGGCCGCCGAGCAGCCGGTCGACCGCCTCCGCCCCGGGGGTGGGTAGGGGGCCGTCGGGGCCCTTGCCGACGGCGACGACGACGGCGTCCCCGGTCAGCTTCTCCAGCGGGTGGTCGGTGGCGGTGATCGTCGGCGGCACGGCTCGATCTTATGGGCCCCGCTAGCGTGCCTCTCGTGACTCCCCGGACGTCCCCTCTCCATGACCGCCACGTCGCCGCCGGCGCCAAGCTCGCCGACTTCAGCGGCTGGTCGATGCCGATCGAGTACGCGGGGGGTGGAGTGCTGGCCGAGCACGCCGCCGTGCGCGAGCACGTCGGTCTCTTCGACGTCTCCCACCTCGGGACGGGCACCGTGCGCGGGCCCGGTGCGGCGGAGTTCGTCAACCGGTGCCTCAGCAACGACCTCGGCCGGATCGGCACCGGGCAGGCGCAGTACACGATGTGCTGCCTGCCCGACGGCGACCCGCAGGCCGGGGGAGTGGTCGACGATCTGATCGTCTACCTGCGAGGGGACGACGACGTGCTGCTGGTCCCGAACGCCGCCAACGCCGCCGAGGTGCTCGGCCGGCTGGCCGACGCCGCGCCGGCGGGGGTGACGGTGACCGACCGGCACGAGGAGGTCGCCGTCCTCGCCGTCCAGGGGCCGAAGTCGCTGCAGGTCATCGAGCTGCTCGGCGTCCCCGGCGAGCTGGCCTACATGTCGTTCGTGACCGGAACCGGCGCGCACGGTGCCGCGGAGGTGACCGTCTGCCGCACCGGGTACACCGGCGAGCACGGCTACGAGCTGCTCGTCGACGCCGACCGGGCCGGCGAGCTGTGGGACGCGGTCCTCGACGCCGGGCAGGACCTCGGCATCCGCCCGTGCGGCCTGGGCGCCCGCGACACGCTGCGCACCGAGATGGGCTACCCGCTGCACGGCCACGAGCTGTCCCACGACATCACCCCCGTCCAGGCGCGTGCCGGCTGGGCGGTCGGCTGGAAGAAGGCGGAGTTCTGGGGGCGGGCGGCGCTCACCGCCGAGAAGGAGGCGGGCCCGTCCCGCCTGCTGTGGGGGCTGCGGTCGACGGGCCGGGGCATCCCGCGGCCGGGCATGGACGTGCTCGACGCCGCCGGTGCCCGCATCGGCGAGGTCACCAGCGGCACGTTCTCCCCGACCCTGCGCACCGGCATCGCGCTGGCCCTGCTCGACACGTCGTCCGGGGTCGGCGAGGGCGACGAGGTGGCGGTCGACGTCCGTGGTCGGCCGCAGGCGGTCGACGTCGTCAAGCCGCCGTTCGTCGAGTCGCACGTGCGCTGAGGGAGAAGTCCTCTGACTACCGGCGGGTGGGGTCGGCGTCGGCCTTCGTCGGCTCGGGGTTCTCGGGCAGCGTGTCGGCCATGGTGGCGTCGCGGGAGCCCATCGGCTGTGGCTCGCCGGTCGTGGTGTCGTGCGCGGTCTGGTGCTCCGCCTCGGAGTTGATCTCCGCGCCGAGGAGCACCAGGTAGCAGGTCAGGTACAGCCACAGCATCAGCACGATGACTCCGGCGATCGCGCCGTAGGTCTTGTCGTAGGACCCGAAGTTGTCCACGTACAGGGCAAACCCGACGCTGACCAGCGCCCAGACGACGGTCACGACGACGGCGCCCAGGCTGACCCAGCTGAAGCGCGGCGCGTCGCGGTCGGGGGCGACCCGGTAGAGGATGGCGAGGGCCCCGGCGAACACGGCGAGCAGCAGGACCCACCGCGCGACCTGGGCCAGGATCGTGCCGACGATCCCCAGCGGCAGGGCGTCGAGCACGGCGGGGACGACGGCGACGAGACCGAACGTGATCAGGACGAACACGATCGCCCCGAGGGTCAGGGCGAGCGAGGTCAGCTTGAGCTTGACGAAGTTGCGGGCCTCGACCTCGTCGTAGGCGAGGTTGACGGCGGTGATCACGTTGCCCACTCCGCCCGACGCGCTCCACAGCGCGGCGAGGATCGAGACGACCAGGCTGATGCTCAGCGCGCTGCCGCTGTTGTCGACGATCGCCTTCAGCTGGTCACCGATCAGCTGTGCGGCGTCGTCCGGCAGCTGGGCGGAGAGGTCCTCGACCTGCTGGGCCACGGTGTCGGGCGATGCGACCAGCCCGTAAATGGAGATCATCGCGATCAGGGCCGGGAAGATCGACAGGAAGCCGAAGAACGCCACACCGCCGGCGATGATCGGCATGTTGTCGGCCTTGTTCTCGGCCCACGCCCGCTTGACGATCTGCTTCCAGCCCCGCCAGGGGATCTCGGTGGGCTTCTCCGCGTGCAGGCCGGGCAGCTCGGCCGGGCTCGGGGATCCCGGTGGGGGCGCATCCGGGTCGGCGGTCCTGGGCGCGGCGGCCGCCTTCGCCGCCGCGGCCCGCCGGGCCGCCTTCTCCTCGACCCGTTCCCGGATGCGGTCGACGGCGCTGTCGCGCTGCCTGGTGCCGCCCACGTCGGTGCTCCTCGGTTGTGTTGAGGTGACTTCCTCGGCCCCGCAGGGGGCTTCAGTCGCCGGGCCAGGTGCCGGTCAGCTGGGTGAAGCCCCGGGCGCCGGCGCGGTCGACCGCGGCCTTGACCGCGGCGAAGATGGCGCCCTGGATGGCGGCGGCCAGGACGACCTCGCGCATCTTGTACTCGCTCTGCAGGGCCGTCGGGGCCTCGTCCTCCTTGGCGATCACCTTCCAGACCTGCTTGAACACGATGCCGCTCACCGACCCCGCCACGATGCCGGCGATCAGGCCGACGGGCCGGTAGGCGAGCTTGGCCCCCTTGTGCTTGGGCGCCTCTCCCTTGTTGCGCTTGCTCAACGCTTCCTCCCCATTCCACGCTTCGACGTCGCACGCTTCCTGCGCAAGATCATCACCCCGACCACCAGTCCCACCAGGGCGACCGCCGCGCCGATCACGGCCGGCGGGCTCTCCCGGTAGGTCTCGACGACGGTGTCCCGCGTCCGGAAGGCGCGCTCCCGGGCCCGGGCCGGGACGTCGAGTCGGGCGCTGAGCTCGTCGACGGTCCGCCCGAGCTGCTCCCGCGTCGCCTCGATCTCGGCCTTGATGACGTCGAGGTCGTCGGCGGCATGACCGTTCTGGCTCGCCCCGGTCATCGGGCGATCCCGTGCTTCACGGTCGCGATGTCGGCCTGGACGCCGGCGATCGCCTCGGTGGGCAGCGGGGGAGACGCCTTCTCGACGTCCTTCTTGCCCACCAGGGCCAGCACCCCGGCGATCGCGAACAGCACGACCGTCACGATCAGCGCGGCCAGCCAGGCGGGCAGGACGAGCGCCAGGGCCAGGACGGCCGTGGTGATCAGCGTGGCCAGACCGAAGAAGGCGAACAGGCCCGCGCCGCCGAACAGGCCCGCGCCGATGCCGAGACGCTTGGCCTTCTGGGTGACCTCCGCCTGGGCCAGCTGCGCCTCGTTGCGCACCAGCGTGCTGATCTGCTCGGTGAGCCGGCCGACCAGTTGGCCGGTCGAGGCGTCGGCCGGGTCGGCCGGCACCGCCGTCGCTCCGGCGCGCGGTTGCTCGGGGGGTGCTGTCATCGGTGTCCTCCGCTCGGACTGTCGATGCAGGTCCATGCCCTCGCAGGCACGGCGGTAATCCGGTGACCGGTCACATCTGGGGCACGAGCCGACCGACCGCGCCCGGTCACTAGCCTCCTCCCATGAGCTGGCACTGGCGCCTCGAGGACCCGGCCGGAACGACCATCGACCCCGCGTCGGTGGGGGTGGAGGTGCCCGAGTCGGAGAACCAGGGGGACGCGGAGTCCTGGCTGGGCGAGCACTGGCGTGACCTGCTGGCCCGCGGGGTCGCCACGGTCACGCTGTTCGAGGGCGAGGAGAAGGTCTACGGCCCGATGGGCCTCGCCGCCACCTGACCCTCCACCAGAGGTGGAGGGTCAAGGCGGGGTGATCAGCCGCGGGCGGTCTTGGCCGGATCCCGCTCCACGACGTCGCCGAGCGCCTCGTCGATCCGCTTCAGGACGTCGTCGTCGAGGGTGACGCCGGCGGCCTTGACGTTGTCGTGCACCTGCTCCGGGCGGGTCGCGCCGATGATCGCCGCGGCCACGTTGCGGTTCTGCAGCACCCAGGCGACGGCGAGCTGGGCCATGGTGAGCCCGAGGTCGTCGGCGATCGGGCGCAGCCGCTGGACGCGGGTCAGGACGTCGTCGTCGGCGAGGAACCGCTGGATGAACCGTCCCGCCTCCGGGTCGGTCGCCCGGCTGCCCGCCGGCGGCTGCTCACCCGGCAGGTACTTGCCGGTGAGCACTCCTTGGGCCAGCGGCGACCAGACGATCTGCGACACGCCCTCCTTCTCCGAGGTCGGCACGACCTCGTCCTCGATGACGCGCCAGAGCATCGAGTACTGGGGCTGGTTGCTGATCAGCTGGATGCCCAGCTCGCGGGCCAGGGCGGCGCCGGCCGCGATCTCCTCGGCCCGCCACTCGGACACGCCGATGTAGAGCGCCTTCCCGGACCGGACGAGGTCGGCGAAGGCCGTCATCGTCTCCTCGAGCGGGACGGTCTCGTCGTAGCGGTGCGCCTGGTAGAGGTCGACGTAGTCGGTCTGCAACCGGCGCAGCGAGGCGTGGCAGCTCTCGATGATGTGCTTGCGGCCCAGCCCTCGGTCGTTCGCGCCGGGGCCGGTGGGCCAGTAGACCTTGGTGAAGATCTCGAGGCCCTCGCGGCGCTGGCCGGCCAGGGCGCGGCCGAGCACGGACTCGGCCTTCGTGCCGGCGTAGACGTCGGCGGTGTCGAAGGTCGTGATGCCCGCGTCGAGGGCGGCGCGCACGCACGGTGCGCGGCATCCTCCTCGACCTGGCCACCGTGGGTGAGCCAGTTGCCGTAGGCGATCTCGGAGATGTTCAGGCCGGAGCGGCCGAGGCGTCGGAATTCCACGGATGCCAACGCTAGTGGAAGGACCCTCCTGCCCCCCACCGCTCGCAAGCTCGCGGCGGGACCCTGCAGGAGGGCCGGTTCAGACGTCCGCGCCGAGGGGCACCTCGGGCTTCGGGAAACGCCAGCGCCGGATCATCGTGGCCCGGCTGATGCCGTACCAGACGACGCCCCGGGTCTTGGGCGCGTCGGGGAAGCGCTCGGCGACCTTGCCCTTGATCTTCCGGCTGAGGACGACCGAGTCGACGATCAGGAGCAGGAAGAAGCCGAACAGCATGTAGCTCGCGTAGTTGCGCACCACGATGCTGGGCACGATCGTGCCGATCAGCGCGACGCCGGCGATGACCAGGAAGAAGCTCCCGACGTTGCGGCGGCTGTCGACGATGTCGCGGACCAGCTTGCGCACCGGGCCGCGGTCGCGGGCCGGGAGGTAGGCCTCCTCGCCGCGGGCCATGCCCGCGCGCGACTCGGCTCGGCGGGAGGCCTGCTGCTCGCGCATCCGCTTGTAGGCCTCCTTCCGCGTGGTCGGCGGGGGCGGCGGGGGACCGGGACGGCGCCCCTGCGCGACGCTCCGCTTCGGGGTGGGCCGGCCCTTGCCCGTGCCGGTGGCGGCCTCGGCGGCGGAGTCCGAGGGCGTCTCGATGGTGGTCTCGGCGCGGTCGCGGCGGCCGGGCAGGCGGAGCTTCACGAGCTCGAAGTCTACGTGTGCACCCGCACAGCTCTGGGAACTCGCCTCGAGCGCCGTACAGTAGGGGCCGCAGCGGAACAGGCGACGTCCGTGCCGTGTTGCTCCGCTGCAGGACGTGCCTCAGCGGCACCCTCGGATCTTGGAGGACGGAACATGTCGGTGCAGGACACCACCTCGGTGCAGAACGGCGTCGTCCTGAGCGACCCCGCGGCCGCGAAGGTCAAGGCGCTGCTGGACCAGGAGGGTCGCGATGACCTGCGGCTCCGGATCGCCGTCCAGCCGGGCGGTTGCTCCGGCCTGCGGTACCAGCTCTTCTTCGACGAGCGGTTCCTCGACGGCGACCAGACCTATGACTTCGGCGGCGTCGAGGTGATCGTCGACCGCATGAGCGGCCCCTACCTCGGCGGTGCCGTGATCGACTTCGTCGACACCATCGAGAAGCAGGGCTTCACGATCGACAACCCCAACGCGCAGGGCTCCTGCGCCTGCGGCGACAGCTTCAACTAGAACATCGCGATCCTCCGGATCGCACTACGGCCAGGCGCCGTCCCCCTGTTGCGACGAGTGAGTCCGCGGCACCCCGCCGGGAACCCTCCGGGCCCCGCGTCGCGGCACCGCCACTCGCGGGGGCGGCTCACCTGGACACCGTGACGAAGGCCCGGCTCCGCATCGGAGCCGGGCCGTCTCTCACAACCGGACGGGGTAGACCGTCTCGGGCACGGCGGGCGTGATCCGCTCCTCGACGAAGATGCCGTGCCAGACCATGAAGACCAGCAGCGTCCAGAGCTTGCGGGAGTAGTCGACCGCCGAGCCGCTGCGCTGGTTCTCCCGGTGCGCGGTCAGCATGGCCAGCACCTGTCTGCGGTCGAGCCACTCGTCGGTCTGGCTCTCCTCGATGATCTGCCGGGCCCAGTCGTGCAGCCCCTCGGCCAGCCAGTGCCGCGTCGGGACGGGGAAGCCGAGCTTGCGCCGGTTGAGCACGTGCGGCGGCACGATCTGCTTGAGGGCCTGCCGCAGCGCGTACTTCGTCGTCGCCTTCGTCACCCGCTGGTCCACCGGCAGCGTGCCCGCCACCGCGAACACCTCGGGGTCGAGGAACGGCACCCGCAGTTCCAGCGAGTTGGCCATCGTCATCTTGTCGGCCTTGACCAGGATGTCGCCGCGCAGCCAGGTGAACAGGTCCACGTACTGCATCGCCGTCACGTCGTCGTAGCCGGCGGAGCGGGTGCGCCGGTACAGCTCGCTGGTCACCGCCACGTGCGACAGGTCGGGATCGCGGCGCTCGAGGAAGCCCAGTTCGTCGTCCCGGAAGATGCGCGCGTTGCCGTAGTAGCGCTCCTCCAGGGGGATCGAGCCGCGGCGCAGCAGGTCCTTGCCGCGCATGCCGTCGGGCAGTCGGGTCGACAGGGTGCCCAGGGCCCGGCGCAGGCCGGTCGGCAGCTTGTCGAAGGCCGCCAGCGACAGCGGCTCGCGGTAGATGTTGTACCCGCCGAACAGTTCGTCGGCGCCCTCGCCGGAGAGCACGACCTTGACGTGCTTGCGGGCCTCGCGGGCGACGAAGTACAGCGGCACCAGCGCCGGGTCGGCGACGGGCTCGTCGAGGTACCAGACGACCAGCGGGATGGCGTCGGCGAACTCCTCGGGCGTCACGACCTTGGTGATGTGCTCGACCCCGATCGCCTTCGCCGACTCGGCGGCGACGTCGATCTCGGAGAAGCCCTCCCGCTCGAAGCCGACCGTGAACGTCATCAGGTCGGGGTTGTAGCGCTTGGCCAGGGCGGCGATCGCGGTGGAGTCGATGCCGCCGGAGAGGAACGACCCGACCGTGACATCGGCGCGCATGTGCACCCGCACCGAGTCGTCGAGCACCTCGGCGATGCGGTCGTAGAGGGCCTGCTGCTCGTCCCGGCTCACCGAGCGGACCGGGAACTCGGGCCAGAAGTAGCGGCGGGTGGTCAGCTCGCCGTCGGCGACCCGGAAGGTTGTGCCGCTCTCGATCCGGCGGATCCCGCGGTGCAGCGTCGCCGGCTCGGGCACGTACTGCAGCGTCAGGTAGTGCTGGAGCGAGGCGGCGTCGACACCGCCGGCGCCCTTGTCGCCGCCGAGCAGCTCGAGCAGCGCCTTCTTCTCCGAGGAGAACGCGATCCCGCCGTCGGCCAGCCGGGCGTGGAACAGCGGCTTGATGCCGAAGGGGTCCCGCGCGCCGAACGCCGTCCCGGTGTGGGTGTCCCAGATCACGAACGCGAACATGCCCCGCAGCCGCGGCACGACGTCCTCGCCCCAGAGGTGGTACCCGGCGACGATCGCCTCCGTGTCGCCCTCCGTGGCGAACACCGCCCCGGCGGCCGCGAGCTCCTCGCGCAGCTCGAGGTAGTTGTAGATCTCCCCGTTGAACAGGATCCGGTACCGCCCACCCGCGTAGGGGAGCGGCTGCGGGCTGCCGTCGACGTCGATGATCGACAGCCGGTTGAAGCCCAGGACGACCCGCTTGTCCCACCAGACCTTGGTGTCGTCCGGCCCGCGGTGGTGCAGGCAGTGCAGGGCCTCCTGCACCCCCGCGACCGTGTCGTCGAGAACGCGGTCGGCGTCGGTGGACAGGTAGGCGAGCAGGCCACACATCAGGCGCAGGTCCTCGGGGGTAGGAGAGCGGGCGGCACAGGGTCAGACGCGCTGGCCGGCGCGGGTCTTCCGGGTCGCCGTCCGCTCGGCGTAGAAGGACAGGAACGGCACGGTGCCGGCGAGCACGGTGAGGACGGTGCCCTTCAGGCTCCACTTCGCGCGCAGCGCCAGGTCGATCGCCGAGAGGAAGAACAGGAAGTAGAGCCAGCCGTGCGCGGTGCCCAGGACCAGCACGGGGGTCGGCATGTCCGCCAGGTACTTCAGCGGGACGGCGACGACGATCAGCGCGATCAGCAGGACGCCGACGACGTTGGCCATGAAGCGGTAGCGCTGCAGCGCGGCTGCCACCGCCTGGTCGGAGCCGCGGCCGGTCGTGCGCGAGGTGTCGGTCCGCTCAGCGGCCATTGCTGCTCCGTTTTGTGCTGAGCCCCTGCCCGAGGGCGCGCTCGTTGAGCTCGGCGAGGTAGGCGTTGTAGGCGGCCAGTTCCGGGTCGCCGGTCGTGTCGATCCGCGGCCGCTGGTACAGGACGACCTGGTTGCCGGGGGCGCCCTCGTCGGGGTCGCGGTGGAGCTCGATCCGGAGCATGCGGATGTAGAACCACAGACCCATGAACCCGTACAGCGGCCACTGCAGGGCGTAGCTCCAGTTGACCGCGCCCCCGCCCGCCTCGGCCTTGGACAGCTGCCAGTAGCCGAGGAAGAAGGTGGCCACGAACAGCACGGCGACGAGCAGGTGGAGCAGTAGCCACTTGGGGGTCAGCAGCCGGGTGTACACGCTCCGACTCTAACCGCCGGCGGCGGCGGACCGGACGCGCTCGGGGCGTGATCCGGGCCGCCGCGGCGGCGACCCGCCGGGAACGTGTCTCCGGTGGTCAGCCGCCGAGCGGAGTCGGCTAGTCTCGCCCCACACTGGATCGGCGTGAGCGCCGTCGGCCGAACCGGCCGGCGGACCACGCGGAGGACCGCCCGGGCCGCCCGGGCGGAGGACGAGGAGGCAGCGAGCAGTGGCTCGAGGCAGCAGGCTCGCGCGGCTGGCCGCGCTCGGTCTCCTGGGGGTGCTGACCCTCACCGGTTGCTCCATGCCGAACAACGAGTTCTGGCGGTTCGGTTGGCCCGAGGGCGTGACCGAGCAGGCGACCGACATGCGCGAGTTGTGGACCGGATCGGTCATCGCCGCGCTGATCGTCGGCATCCTGGTGTGGGGTCTGATCCTGTTCCCGGTGGTCCGCCACCGGAAGCGCAGCGACGACCTGCCCCGGCAGACGGCGTACAACCTGCCGCTGGAGATCGTCTACACGATCGCCCCGTTCCTGATCATCGCGGCGCTGTTCTTCTACACGGTGATCGTGCAGAACAAGGTGATGGAGCGCAGCGACAACCCTGACGAGACGATCGCCGTCAACGCGTTCAAGTGGAACTGGCGGTTCGTCTACCCCGACACCCAGGGCCCCGACGGCGAGCCGGTCGACACGGTGGGCACCAGCGACGAGATCCCGATCCTCGTGCTGCCGACCGACCGCACGATCCGTTTCGAGGTCGCCTCGGCCGACGTCATCCACTCCTTCTGGGTGCCCGAGTTCCTCTTCAAGCTCGACGTCATCCCGGGCAACGAGAACGGGCGCGACAACGTCTTCGAGGTCACGGTGCAGGAGGAAGGCGCCTACGTCGGCCGCTGCGCCGAGCTGTGCGGCACCTACCACGCGTTCATGAACTTCGAGGTTCGCGCGGTCTCCGGCGACGACTACGACGCCTACCTGCAGGCCCGCGAGGAGGGCATGACCACCTTCGAGGCGCTCGAGGAGATCGGCCAGCCCGGCAAGGCCACGACCACCCAGCCCTTCGACCTCGGGCAGGACCTGCAGCAGGCCAACGGTGGCTGATCTGATCTCGTCCCGGGTCCGCACCACGAGCAACCACGAGGAGGCACGGCCATGAAGGTCGAGGCGCTCATCTTCAACGTGATCGCGTTGGCCTGCGTCATCGCGGCCGTCGTCTACGGCTTCTGGGCGCAGGAGCCCATCGGCACCACGGCGCTCGTGCTCTCGGGCGGGCTGACCGGGCTGATCGGTGGCTTCTTCTGGTTCGTCTCCCGGCGCATCGACGCCCGCCCGGAGGACCGCAAGGACGCCGACATCGCCGAGGGGGCCGGCGAGCTGGGCTTCTTCAGCCCCGGTAGCTACTGGCCCTTCGCGCTCGCGCTCTCGGCCGGCCTGATGGGCATCGCGCTGGCGTTCTTCTACACCTGGCTGATCCTCATCGCCGGGGTGGCGCTGCTCGTCACCATCGGCGGCCTGCTCTTCGAGTACTACGTGGGTCAGAACGCAGCCCACTGACGCCGAGCACCCCCGTCCTGCCGAGGGCCCCGTTCGCACCTGCGGACGGGGCCCTCGTCTTTCCGGGCCACCTTGGGCGGGCAGTGGCCCGCAACCGGCCATCCGGGGGGCCGAGTGGCCGCGTGGGGGCCAATGCTCGGCCCGGCTAGCTGTTGATCACTGTCACGACCGTGAGCACGGTGAGCGCCAGGCCGGCGCCCGCCCCGACGGCGAGGGGAACCAGACCGCGGCGGTCGCCGGCGCGGGAGACACGACGGCCGAGGACGACGGCGGCGACGCAGGGCGCCAGGTAGAGCGCGAGCGGCGGCAGTGCGCAGACGACGTCGACCCACAGCGGCGCGGCGGGGCTCTCCGCCGCGTAGCCGAACAGGTCGTACATGACGTAACCGAGCGCCAGTGCGGGCAGGAAGAACACCGGGACGAGCGCGACGGCGATCCAGGCCCGCCGCAACGCCCCCGCGTCATGGCCCGGAGAGGGCCGGGCGTCGCTGTGGTCCAGGGATGACATCGTCCACCTCCGTCCGGGCTGATCGTCGGCCCGGGTGGACGAGCCGCTCAGGGCCGAACGACACGCGGCGGCGGCCGGAGGGCACTCTCGCCTACCCCGCGCCATGCAGAAGGGCCCCGGTGGAGTCCACCGGGGCCCTTCTGGGTGCTGCTGGGTGTGCCGACCTAGTCGCGAGGCTCCTGCGGCCGACCGCCGTCGGCGGGACGACCGCCCTCGGTCGGGCGACCCGACGACGTGAGCTCGCCCGTCGCGTGGCCGCGCTCCTCGGCGCGCGCCTCGATCTCGACCTGGGACGGCTCCTCGATCGGCGTGAAGAACCCGCGGATTGCCCGGCGGGCGCCGCCCACGTGGTTCATCCGCTTCGGCACCGGAGCGCCGCCGTAGGACAGCGAGCCGTGACCGTGCTCGTCGACCGGTCCGAGGGGCTGGTGCACCTCGATGAACTCACCGTGCGGCAGTCGCCGGATGACACCGGTCTCGATGCCGTGCTCGAGCACCTCGCGGTCGTGCTGCTGGAGGCCCAGGCAGATCCGGTAGGTGAGCACGTACGCGATCGGCGGGAGCACGATGCAGCCGATGCGGCCCACCCAGATCATCGCGTTGAGGCTGATGTCGAACTTGTCGGCGATGACGTCGTTGCCGCCGGAGATCATGAGCACGAGGTAGAACGTCAGCGCCATCGCCCCGAGAGCGGTGCGCACGGGCACGTCGCGAGGCCGCTGGAGCAGGTGGTGGGACGTCTCGTCCTTGGTCATCTTGCGCTCGATGATCGGGTAGAGCGCCAGGACCGTGAACATCAGGCCGGCGATGACGACGGTCGGCCAGAACAGCGCCGGGATCGTGTAGTCACCGGGCAGGTTGATGTCGAACGGCGGGAACAGGCGGGTCGACCCGTCGAGGAAGCCGATGTACCAGTCGGGCTGGGACGCGGCCGACACCTGGGCCGGGTTGTACGGGCCCCAGAGCCACACGGGGTTGATCTGGACGAGCCCGCCCAGCGCGGCGCAGACGCCGAACACCACGAAGAACAACCCGGTGGCCTTGCCTGCGAACACGGGGAAGAGCCGGTTGCCGACGACGTTGTGCTCGGTGCGGCCCGGGCCGGGGAACTGGGTGTGCTTCTGCTTGATCAGGATCAGCAGGTGCAGGGTGATCAGCAGCAGCAGGATGCCCGGCAGCAGCAGCACGTGGACGATGTAGAAGCGCCCGATGATCTCGGTGCCGACGAAGTCGCCGTTGAACACCGCGAAGTGCGCCCACGTGCCGATGACCGGGACCGACAGCAGGATCGCGCTGATGATGCGCAGGCCGGTGCCCGACAGCAGGTCGTCGGGGAGCGAGTACCCGGTGACGCCCATGAGCAGCGCGAGCACCAGCATCACGACGCCGATGAGCCAGTTGGTCTCCCGCGGCCGGCGGAACGCGCCGGTGAAGAAGATCCGGAGCAGGTGCACGACGATCGCCGCGACGAACAGCAGCGCCGCCCAGTGGTGGACCTGGCGCATGAACAGGCCGCCGCGGACGTCGAAGGACAGCTGCAGCGTCGAGTCGTAGGCCGCGGACATCTCCACGCCGCGCAGCGGCGCATAGGAGCCCTGGTAGACGACCTCCTGCATGGAGGCGTCGAAGAAGAACGTCAGGTACGTGCCCGAGAGCAGCAGGACGATGAACGAGTAGAGCGCGATCTCGCCGAGCAGGAACGACCAGTGGTCGGGGTAGACCTTGTTGAGGGTCCGCCGGATCCACGGCGTCAGGTGCATGCGCTCGTCGAGCTCGTAGGCCCCCTTGCCCAGGCGCGTCGTGGGGGCCCCGGGGGAGGCGGCGGTGCGGGTGGCCATCAGATGCGCTCCCGGTTCCAGTACGTCGGGCCTACGGCCTCAGGGTAGTCACCGCGGGCGACGAAGAAGCCCTCGTCGTCGACCGTGATCGGCAGTTGCGGGAGCGACCGGGTGGCCGGCCCGAAGACCGGCTTCGCGCCCTGCGTGACGTCGAACTGCGACTGGTGGCAGGGGCACAGGATCCGGCTGGTCTCCTGCTCGTAGAGCGAGACCGGGCAGCCGGCGTGGGTGCAGATCTTGGAGTAGGCGACGTAGTCGCCGTAGCCGAAGTCCGCCTGGCCGTCCTGCGGCCGCAGGTTCGCCAGCTGCTCGGGACGCAGGCGGATGAGCATGGTCGCGGCGTCGGCCTGCCGGTTGCCGCCCTCGACGGCCGGGAAGACCGTCTCCAGCGAGCCGGGCTCCTGGTCGCCAGGGCGGATCGGGCTGCCGTCGTCGCGGACGAGCCGCACGCCCTCGCGCCAGGAGGTCTGGCCCAGCGGGTTGCCCTTGTTCGGGTTCTTGATCAGCCCGCCGAGCGGCATGATCAGCATCAGCCCGAGACCGCCACCCATGAACAGCAGGGAGCGGGTGATCATCTTCCGGCGGGCGAGGCCGCTGCGGTGACCCCAGGTGGTGAACGTGCCGCCGGTGGTCACGCGGTCGAAGTGCGAGCCCTCCTCCTTGGCCTGCACCGCGGTCTCGTGCGGGAGCAGCTTCTTGGTGAAGAGCACGAAGCCGACGCCGACGCAGATCAGCGCCAGGCCCATGAAGAGGCCCAGGACGGGCGTGAAGAACGCGCTCCAGCCGCCCTCGTCGACCTCCCAGTGCCAGTCGGGCAGGAACCAGCCCGAGCCGACGTAGGCGGCGACGAACAGGAAAGCGAACAGGCCACCCAGGGTGAAGAGCATCCCGACCTGCTTGAGGGCCCGCTTCTCCATCGCCGAACCGGGCTCGGGGCCGGGCTCGACGTGCAGGATCTCGACGTGGTCGTACCGGGCGCCGAGGCGGTCGAGCTCCTCGCGGTCCATCGCCGCGAGCTGCTCGGGGGTGTAGTCGTCGTCTGGTCCGCCGTACAGCTCGCCAGTGGCGTCCGCGCCGGGGCGGGTGTCGCGGGTACTCACGCCTTGCTCCCCATCCAGAAGATGCCGAACATCAGGGCGCCGATCCCGACGACCCAGATCACGAGGCCCTCGCCGACCGGGCCGACGCGGCCGATGCCGGCACCGCCGGGGTCGGCCTGCGCCGTGATGGTCTGCACGTAGTTGATGACCGCGCGCTTCTCCTCGGGCGTCAGCTGGTTGTCGCCGAAGACCGGCATGTTCTCCGGTCCGGAGAGCATCGCGGTGTAGATCTCGAGGTCGGTGGCGTCGAGCAGGCTCGGGGCCGCCTTGCCGGAGGACAGCGCGCCGCCCTGGCCCACGAAGTTGTGGCACGAGGCGCAGTTGAGCCGGAACAGCTCACCGCCCTGGGCCAGGTCGCCGTCCCGCAGGTCGCCCGAGGGGACCGTCGGGCCCCCGCCGTTGGCCTGCACGTAGGCCATGAGCTGGTCGATCTCCTCGTCGCTGAAGACCGACTCCTTCTTGTGGGCGTCGGCCTCCTGACGGACCAGCGGCATGCGGCCGGTGTGCACCTGGAAGTACACGGCCGCCTCGCCGACGCCGATCAGCGACGGGCCACGCCCCTCGACGCCGTCGAGGTTGGAGCCGTGGCAGCTGATGCAGCTCTGCTCGTACAGCTCGCGGCCCGCGGCCTCGGCGGCGGACTCCGACGTGCCGTCGTCGGCGGCCTGCGCCGGCGAGAACACCGAGTACATGGCGCCGGTCAGGAACAGGGCGGCGAGCAGGCCGGCGACATTGGCGAGGCGACGGCGGGCCTTCGACCGGCGGCGGGCCCGGGCGCGGGCGACCGGGGTGCCGTCGGGCTCCGAGGAGCCGGGCAGGGCGTCGGACTGCGGGTTCGTGGTGGACACCGGTTCCCTAGCGGATCAGGTAGATCGTGGCGAAGAGCCCGATCCACACGACGTCGACGAAGTGCCAGTAGTAGGAGACCACGATGGCCGCGGTCGCCTGCGCGGGCGTGAACCGGCCCATGGTGGACCGGATGAGCAGGTAGACGAAGGCGACGAGGCCTCCGATGACGTGCAGGGCGTGGAAGCCCGTCGTCAGGTAGAAGACCGAGCCGTAGGTCGACGACGAGATCGTCGTCCCGTGCTCGGTGACCAGGACGCGGTACTCGTTCGCCTGGCCGAGCACGAAGACAAGGCCCATGAGGAACGTGATCGAGAACCAGCGGCGCAGGCCGTAGACGTTGCCCTGCTCGGCGGCGAAGACGCCGAACTGGCAGGTCACCGACGACAGCACCAGGATCACCGTGAAGACGGTGGCGTAGGGCAGGTCGAGCTCGGTGGGCGCCGGGGGCCACTCTCCTTCCGCCCGGGCGCGTGCCGTGAAGTACATGGCGAACAGGCCGGCGAAGAACATCAGCTCGCTGGAGAGCCAGATGATCGTGCCGACGCTGACCATGTTCGGTCGGGTCAGGGAGTGCACCCGCGATGTGTCGAAGGTGCTGCTCGCGACGGGGGCCGTTGTCACGGGGGTCATCATGGCATCGGCAGGGGCCGGTAACGACTCCGGGTCGACCGCGTGGCGCACAAAGTGATCAGCCCGAGACGGTCACCGCCCGGCGTGTCCGGGACAGCAGCGGTGCGGGCACTAGTCTCGGGCCCGTGAGCCGCGCCTCCTCGACCGCCGACACCCCCGCCCTGCAGGCCAGCGTCCTGGTCTTCAGCCACCGCCAGGACGTCCGCGACGCCGTGCGGACGGCGGTCGGTCGCCGTCCTGCCGCCGACGTGGGCCCGCTGACCTGGATCGAGTGCTCGACCGGTGACGAGGTCATCGCCGCCGTCGACCGGGGCGGCATCGACCTGTGCATCCTCGACGGCGAGGCGCAGCCGGTCGGCGGTCTGGCGGTCTGCCGCCAGCTCGACGAGGAGGTCGCGGACCGCCCGACGGTGTGCGTCCTCATCGCGCGGGACGCCGACCGGTGGCTGGCGCACTGGTCGCGCGCCGAGGGCACGCTGCCCATGCCGGTCGACCCGCTGACCGCTCCCGGCGTCGTCGCGGACCTCCTGCGCGAGCACGCGCGGCGGCCCGTCGTCCGCCGGTGAGCGCGGCGCCAGGCGCGACGCCGACCTGGCCGCGCCTGCTCAACCGTCTGCTCCGCCGCGAGGACCTCTCCGCCGCCGACACCGCGTGGGCGATGAACGAGGTGATGGCGGGGGAGGCCACCCCGGCCCAGATCGCGGCGTTCGTGGTCGCGCTGCGGGCGAAGGGCGAATCGCCCGACGAGGTCGCCGGCATGGCGGCGACGATGCTCGAGCGGGCCACCCCGGTGCGGCTGCCCCTGGCCTGCGTCGACATCGTCGGCACCGGCGGTGACGGCGCGCACACCGTCAACATCTCCTCCATGGCGGCGGTGGTCACCGCCGCCGCAGGCGTGCCGGTCGCCAAGCACGGCAACCGGGCCGCGTCGTCGTCCTCCGGGGCCGCGGACGTGCTGGAGGCGCTCGGTGTGGTCATCGACCTCCCCGCCGCGGCCGTCGCGTACTGCGTCCAGGAGGCCGGGATCGGCTTCTTCTTCGCGCCGGTGTTCCACCCCGGCATGCGGCACGCCGGCGCCCCGCGCCGCGAGATCGGCATCGGCACCGTCTTCAACTTCCTCGGCCCGCTGACCAACCCGGCGCGGCCGGTGGCCTCGGCGATCGGCTGCGCCGACCTGCGGATGGCCCCGGTGCTCGCGGCCGTGCTCGCGGGGCGGGGGAGCCGGGCGCTGGTCTTCCGCGGCGACGACGGCCTCGACGAGCTCACCACGGCGACGACGTCGTCGGTGTGGGTGGTCCGCGACGGCGAGGTCGAACCCGACCGGCTCGACCCCACCGCCCTCGGGATCGCGACGCCGCCGCCGGACGCCCTGCGCGGCGGCGACGCGACGGTCAACGCCGATGTCTTCCGCCGCGTGATGGAGGGCGAGCAGGGGCCGGTGCGCGACGCGGTGCTGCTCAACGCCGCGGGCGCTCTGGCCGCGTTCGACGAGCGGGCCTCGCGGCTGCACGACGCCCTGGGCGCCGGGATGGAGCGTGCCGCACGGGCCGTGGACGACGGGTCCGCAGCAGCGCTGCTCGACCGATGGATCGCCGTCAGCAAGACGGCCCGGGACGCCGTCGGGGCTTAGTCGGCGGTGTCGAAGCCGATCGAGAACGCGGCCTCGAGGTCGTGCTGCGAGTACGCGCGGAAGGCGATGTGGGTCTCGGTGTCGAGCACGCCGGGCACCTTGTTGATCCGGCCCGCGATCACCTCGGCCACCTGGTCGAACTCGCGCACCCGCACGATGGCGATCAGGTCGACCTCGCCGGCGGTGGAGTAGACCTCGCTGACGCCGTCGAGGTCGGCGACGGCCGCCGCCACCTCGGGGATCGAGTCGGTGGCTGCATCGATCATCACGATGGCGGTGATCACGCCGGCGATGCTATCGGGGTGCGCCTCGGGCCGCCCGCACCCGCCGTCACGCGGTCGGGTCGGGCGCGGGTGCCCAGCGACCGCCCGTCGGTGAACGGGTCGCGGTGCACCCGCCCGACCTCGACGCGGGCGAGGAAGGCGCGGTAGGCGCCGATGCCCGGCGCGGGGCTGGCCAGGGTGCCGGCGAGCTCGACGAGCCGCGTGCCGGGCTTCTCCATCCAGCGCAGCACGAGTTCGGTCTCGTCGACCGAGGCGGCTGCCTCCTCGTCGGGACCGGTCGGGGTCTCCGCCGTCGCCATCAACCCGGCCAGGGTCGCCCGCACCGAGGTGCCCTGCGGGGCGCAGCCCGCGGCGACCAGCCGGCCGCGCCGGACGACCGACAGCTGCCAGCCACCCGCGCCGTCGGGCCGGGCGAGGACGAGCTCGGGGACGGCGGCCAGCGACTCCAGCCGCTGCCGGCGACGCACCGCGCGCAGCAGGACCGCCACCCGGTCGCGCAGCACCGCGGCGTCCTCGTAGCGCTCCTCGGCCGCGAGCCGGTCGACCCGCTCGAGCAGCGGCGTGACGAGGCCACGGGGGTCGGAGGCCACCGCGGCGCGGAAGACCGCCGCGATCGAGGCGTACTCGTCGACCGACTGCGCGCCGGTGCAGGGCGCGCCGCACCGCCCCATGCCGGCGAGCGCGCATTCCGTGCCGAGCACGCGGAGGGAGAGCCGGCCGGTGCACTGCCGCAGCGGCAGCGACTCGTGGACGGCGACGACGGCGGCGTCGGCCGCCCGCCGGTCGGGGAACGGACCGAGGAAGACACCCGCACCGGGCCGCACGCGACGTACCACCGACAGCCGGGGGAAGGGTTCCTCCGTCAGCCGGACCCACAGCGCGCGCTCGGGGAAGCGGGACCGGCGGTTGTACCGGGGCTTGTGCTCGGCGATCAGGCGCAGCTCGCGCACGGCGGCCTCGAGGTCGTGGGCGCAGGGGATCGCGTCGATCCGCTGGGTGAGCGCGACCATCTCGGTGATCCGGCTGCGTTGCTCGCCGGAGGTGAAGTAGCTGCGCACGCGGGTGCGCAGGTCGTTGGACGTGCCCACGTAGAGCGGCTCGTCCTTGGGGCCGCGGAAGAGGTACACACCGGGCCCGTGCGGGACCGCGTCGGCCAGGTGCCGCTTGCGGCGCCGCTCGGGGTCGACCTGCCGGGTGAGCCCGGTCAGCTCCTCCAGCGACGTGATGCCGAGCGGGCCGAGCCGCTCGAACAGGCCGTGCAGGACGTCGACGGTCGCGCGCGCGTCGTCGAGGGCGCGGTGGGTCGGGGAGGTCGTGGCCGAGAAGTAAGGGGCGAGGGTGGCCAGCTTGCAGTTGGGCACCTCGTCGCGGGTGAGCAGCCGTCGCGCCAGCACGGCGGTGTCGACCGACGCCGCCGGCGGCCAGGCCAGACCGTTCTCGGCGCACGCGGCCTTGAGGAACCCGAGGTCGAACGGGGCGTTGTGGGCGACCAGCACCGCGCCGCGGGCGAACTCCAGGAAGGTCGGCAGGACGGCGCCGATGCGGGGCGCCGCCGCCACCATCGTCGAGGTGATGCCCGTCAGCACGCTGATGTAGGGCGGGATCTCCTGGCCCGGGTCGACGAGGGTCTGGAACTCCCCGAGGACGACGCCTCCGCGGACCTTGACCGCGCCGATCTCGGTGATGGCGTTGTCCTTCGGCGAGCCGCCGGTGGTCTCGAGGTCGACGACGACGAACGTGACGTCGGCCAGCGGAGTGCCGAGTTCGTCGATCGTGACCTGCTCGAAGCGAGCCGGTTCGCCGCGCAGGAGGGCGGGGGAGGGGGGCACGGGGCGGACGCTAGATCGGGCTAATGACACTCTTGTGATGCCGCGCCGGTCCGGGACGGCAGGCGGTCCCTCGCCCGGGTGGGGGAACGCGCGTGCTCACCTGGCGATATGTCCCGGTGCAGGACACCATTCCCTCGTCGGCCCAGAAGAAGCCGACCTCATGGGGTGGTGGAATGTTCCTGCGCTCGCGGCGGCGCGACCGACGCCGGACGACGGCGTCGCGCATGGTCCTCGTCGCGGCCGGTGCTCTGGCGCTCACCCTCCCGCTGGTCGGCCCCGCGTCGGCGGACCCCAGCGACCAGCCCGGGGGCACCACGGCGGTGCTGGAGAGCGAGGCGCTCGACCGGCTGCAGCAGCGCGCCGCCGAGGTGCAGGAGGGCCTGCGGGCGCAGCAGGGCGAGGTCCTGGCCGCGCAGGAGGCCAAGGCCCGAGCCGAGGCCGACGTCGCCGAGGCCCGGTCGGTCCTCACCGACGCCGAGGGCGAGCTCGCGAGGTACCAGGACGTCGTCGCCGGGTACGCGCGCGCCGTCTACCGCGACGGCGGGGCGGTGACCCCGCTCACCCTGCTCCTCTCCGGCCAGGACCCGGGTGACGTGCTGGCGGCCATGGGCTTCCTCGAGGTCGTCGACCGGCACGCCGCCGAGGTGATCGGCGCGGCCGAGGAGCTGCGGCAGCAGGCGCTCGACGTGCAGCGCCGGGCCGCCGACGCCCTCGCGGAGGCGCAGGCGCGGGCGGACGAGGTCGACGCGCGGGTGCGCGAGCTCGAGGCCCAGGCGGCCGCCGTGACCGACGAGCTCGACGAGGCCCTCGGCGAGGTGGACCGCCAGCTCGCGCAGTTGCAGGCGGAGCAGGTCCAGGTCAACGAGCAGACGGCGGCCAACTGGCGTGCCTACGTCGACCAGCTCACGGCGGCGGGCATCACGCCGCCTCCGGCATCCGCTCTGCAGGATCCGCCGTCCGGGCTGCCGGACGGGCTGGTGCCCGTGTCGTCGAGCGAGGGCGGGGCGCAGCGCGGCGCGGCCCAGAAGCCCGGCCAGCCCAACTCCCTGCTGGTCCTCCCGGCCGAGACGCTGGCCGCGGTGACGGCTGCCATGGACGCGCTCGGTCGTCCGTACGCGCCCGGGACGGCCGGCCCCGACTCGTGGGACTGCGGCTCGCTGGTCTCCACGGTCTACGGCGCGGCAGGCATCCCCTTGCCGACCGACCAGGCCGGCCTGTTCGGGGTGACCACACCGATCGCCGCCGCCGACGTCCTGCCCGGTGATCTGGTCTTCCTCGGCACCCAGGAGTCCGGCCTCGGGCACGTCGGCATCGCGCTGGACCCGCAGACGATGCTGGCCGCCGACGCGCGGGCCGGCGCGGTCGTCGTCCGGACCCTGCCCGCCGACCAGGTGATCGGCATCGGCCGACCGAGTCTGGGTCAGCGTGCCCCGGCCGGCGTGCCCGGGCCGGTCGACGGCGCGCTCCGGGTCGAGTGCGGCAACACGGTCTATCCGCCGAGCTTCGACGGCGCGCGTCAGTGGGGTGGCTATCCCAACGGCTTGATCCCGCCGAGCGCCATGTGCCCGCTGGGAGTGGCCGGGCACCAGCTGCGCTGCGACGCGGCGGCGGCCTACCGGGCGATGTCCGCGGCCTACGCCGCCGACATGGGCGGCCCGATCTGCATCACCGACTCCTACCGGACCTACGCCAGCCAGGTGCGGCTCTACGGCCAGAAGCCGGCGCTGGCGGCCGTCCCGGGCACCAGCAACCACGGCTGGGGTCTGGCCGTGGACCTGTGCGGCGGCATCCAGAACTTCGGCACCCCGCAGTACGCCTGGATGGCCGCCAACGCCGGACGGTTCGGCTACCTGCACCCGACGTGGGCCGACCCTGGCAACGGCCGCGAGGAGCCCTGGCACTGGGAGTACGCGGGCACCTGAGCCGGCCACCTGGTTCCGGCGGGCGGGAAATGTCGGTGGCCGCTCCTACCGTGCGGAGGACTCACGGAGGAGAGAAGGACACATGCTCATCGACTGCGACACCTGCACCGCCCGGGGCGCCGGCTGCGGCGACTGCGTCGTCACCGTGCTGCTCGGCGCACCGCCCAGCTGGCAGGGCGTCGACCCGGTCGTCGTCCCGATGACCGCGCGCGCCCGCCCGGCCGGCGGGAACGCCGTCCCCGATGCGTCGACGGCCGAGGACGTCGTGGTGCCCCCGCCGGGCGTCGTCGTGGAGTTCGACGAGGTGGAGCGCCGTGCCGTGCGCGCCCTGGCCGACGTCGGGCTGGTGCCCCCGCTGCGGCACCGGGGCGCCGCAGACAGCGGTCCGGACGGGCCGGCGGCGCGCGGTCGCCGCACCGGCTGAACTGCTCGCGAGACGGCCGACACCGTTCCATAAACCGTGGCGATTGCCACACGTTCGGCGTAACCGTGGGAGGCGCGCTGGGCGGAAATGTTGCGATCAGAGGGACGTGCGTCACATCTGTCGCGCAGATCCCCATTTGTCACGACCACATCACGGCCGTAGTGTCGTCGCGTTCGACCGAGTGGTCGTCGCCCGTACCCGGGCGGCCTCGGACGTTCACCGCCGAATCGCTCGACGGCGCCGCGAGGCGCTCGACGGCGAACCGGGGACCCACCGCAGTTCTGGGGTGAGTTCCCCTGCTGGCCGGCTCGCCGGGCTGCAGGGGATAGGGCGAGTCTTCCCAGCCCGAACCCGTCAGCTAACTCGGTAGGCGGTTGCAGAGGAAGAAACGGAGAGCCGCCGCACGTGGCGACCCCTCACGCTTTTCGCACGCATGCCCACGATCAGTCCCGCTCCGATCTCCTCGCCGCTCCCGCGGCCGGCCGGCTGCCGAGCAGCCGATCCCGCCGGCTCCGCTCCGGGGTGCTGATCGGGGCCACGACCGTCGCGCTGACCTTCACGGTCATGCCCGGCACCGCGGTCGCCGTCCCCGGCGATGCCACCACGCCCGAGCAGGCCACGCAGATGGTCGCCGAGGCCAGTCACCAGCTCGAGGTCGTCACCGAGGAGCTCAACACCGCCAAGGTCGTGCTCGAGCAGCAGCAGGCCGCTGCCGCCGCCGCCGAGCAGGCAGCCGCGGGCGCCCGCGAGCAGCTGAACGCCCTCGACGGGCAGATCCGCCAGCTCGCCCGCATCGCGTACACCAGCGACGGCCTCTCCCAGCTCGACGTGATGATGACCAGCGACTCGGCCGAGGACTTCCTGTCCCAGCTGGGCACGCTGGACGTCATCGCCGGCCACACCAACGACGTCCTCGCCGAGGTCTCGGTCGCCGCCGACGCGGCGAACCGGGCTCAGGAGGAGGCCGACGCGGCCGCGGCCGTGGCGCAGGAGTCCTACGACGAGATCGCCGCCCAGCAGGCCGACCTCGAGGCTCAGATCGCCGACTACCAGGCGCAGTTCGATGCGCTGACCGCCGCCCAGCAGACCGAGGTGAACGCCGCTCACGCCGGTGACGCGATCCCGGTCGCGGCTGTGGCCGGCGGTGTCGCCCCGAGCGCCGCGGCCCAGGTCGCCGTCGACACCGCGCTCGCCCAGGTCGGTGACCCCTACGTCTGGGGTGCCGGCGGGCCGGATGCCTTCGACTGCTCGGGTCTGACGCAGTACGCCTACTCGGCCGCCGGGGTGTCGCTGCCGCACTCCAGCCGGATGCAGTCGCAGATGGGCGCCTCCGTGCCCGTCGGTTCGCTGCAGCCGGGCGACCTGCTCTTCTACTACAGCCCGACCAGCCACGTGGCGATGTACATCGGCAACGGCCAGATGGTGCACGCCTCGACGTCGGGCACGCCGGTCCAGGTCGTCTCCTTCGACTCGATGAGCGGGTTCACCCACGCTCGCCGGATCGCGGGCTGATAGAGGACCTCCTGTTCCACACGGCCAGGGCCGGTGACCCCCGCGGGGGTCACCGGCCCTCGTCGTTCCCTGGGTGTGCCGACGGCACCGCATAGGATCGGCCGGGTGACCGCCCGCCGCGCCGCGCTGGTCGCCGCGGTGGTCCTCGGTGCGGCGCTCGTCCTCGTCATCGCGCTGCGCACCCCGTGGGACGTCCTGCCCGAGCCGCCCGGTGGGTCCTCGCCGGTCGACCCCACCGCCGGGCTGTCCCCGGCCGAGATCGGCCGGGCGGAGTCCTTCGTGGCAGCCCTCCGGCCCGCCTCGCTGGCCTCGCTGGTGCTCGGCCTCGCGGTGTCCGGCGTCCTCGGCCTGACCCGCCTCGGTGCCCGCGTGGTGCGCGCCGCCGGCCGGCCGCTCGGCAACCGCTGGGCGGGGGACGTGCTGCTCGGCATCCTCGCCCTCGCCGTGATCGGCCGGCTGGTCACGCTGCCGCTGTCGGCCTACGGCGAGGTGGTCCGGCACCGCTACGGGTTGTCCACCCGTGGCTGGGGGCTCTGGCTGCGCGACGTCGCCGTCTCCACCGGGATCGACGCCGGCCTGACCGCGCTGGCCCTGCTGGCTCTGGTCGCCCTCGCGCGGAAGGCTCCACGCACCTGGTGGGCATGGGGGGCGGTCGGCGCCGCGGCTCTCGTGGTCACCGGGTCGTTCCTGTGGCCGGTCGTCATCGAGCCGGCGTTCAACCGCTTCGAACCCATGCCCGCCGGGCAGCTGCGCACCGACCTGCTCGCCCTCGCCGAGGAGAACGGCACCCCGGTGCAGGACGTGCTCGTGTCCGACGCGTCCCGTCGCACGACGGCGCTCAACGCCTACGTCTCCGGCTTCGGCTCGACCCGCCGGATCGTCGTCTACGACACGGTCCTCGACCGGCTCAGCGAGGCCGAGATCGAGTCGATCACCGCGCACGAGCTCGGCCACGTGGCGACCGACGACGTGCTCACCGGCACGCTCATCGGTGCCCTCGGGTCGGCCGCCGGAGTGGCCGTGCTGGGCTGGGTCGTCTCGCCGCGGCTGCTGCGCCGGGCGGGAGCGGACTCGGTCGGCGACCCCCGGGTCATCCCGCTGGTGCTGTTCCTGGTCGCCGTCGGGAGCCTGGCCTCCGCCCCGGTGCAGAACCTCGTCTCCCGGCACGTCGAGGCCCGCGCCGACGTGCACGCCCTCGACCTGACCGGGGACCCGGGCACCTTCGTCGAGATGCAGCAGGGCCTGGCCAGGACCAACCTCAGCGATCCCGACCCGCCCGCAGCCTGGCAGTGGTTCTTCGGCTCGCACCCCACCACCGCGCAGCGCGTCGCCCTCGCGAAGGACTGGGCGGAGCTGCGGGCGAAGTGAACCGCACCCTCGTCGTCACCAACGACTTCCCGCCCCGCCAGGGCGGCATCCAGACGTTCGTCGCCGCGCTGCTGGAGCGCCGCCCGCCGGAGAGCCTCGTCGTGCTCGCCTCCCGGTCCCCGGGCTGGGAGGAGCACGACGCCGCGCTGCCCTACCCGGTCGTGCGCCGGCCCACCGCGATGCTCCTGCCCACCCCGGCGACCGGACGGGTGGCGGCGGAACTCGCCCGCCGGCACGGCTGTGACACCGCGTTCTTCGGGGCGGCGGCCCCGCTGGGGCTGATCGCCCCGGCACTGCGGGCGGCGGGTGTCCGGCGCCTCGTCGGCGCCACGCACGGCCACGAGACCGGGTGGGTGGCCCTGCCCGGCTCCCGGCAGCTGCTGCAGCGCATCGCCGGGCAGCTCGACGTGCTCACCTACATCAGCGAGTACACCCGCGACCGGCTCGCCCCGGCGCTGGCCGGCCGCACCCGATTGGCCCAGCTCTCCCCGGGCGTCGACGTCGAGCGGTTCACCCCCGGCGTCGACGGCACGGCGGTCCGGCGGCGGCACGGCCTGGGGGAGGCCCCGGTGGTGGTGTGCGTGTCCCGGCTGGTCGCGCGCAAGGGTCAGGACGTGCTCGTCCGCGGCTGGCCGCGGGTGCTCGAGCGCCATCCCGACGCCCGGCTGCTGCTGGTCGGCGGCGGCCCGGCCGAGGCGGCCCTGCGCCGGGCCGTCGCCGACCGCGGCCTGCAGCACTCCGTCGTCCTCACCGGGGCGGTGCCGTTCGGCGAGCTGCCGGCGCACTACGCCGCGGGCGACGTCTTCGCGATGCCGTGCCGCACGCGCCGGGCCGGTCTGGACGTCGAGGGGCTGGGCATGGTCTTCCTCGAGGCCGCCGCGTGCGGTCTGCCGGTGGTCGCCGGCACCTCCGGCGGCGCCCCGGAGACCGTCCGGGAAGGCGTCACCGGACACGTGGTGGAGCCGCGGTCGCCCGACGCCGTCGCGGCGGCGCTGGTCGGACTGCTCGACGACCCCGACCGGGCGCGGGCGATGGGCGCGGCCGGTCGGGCCTGGGTCGAGCAGCGCTGGTCCTGGACGACGATCGCCGCGACCTTCGCCGACCTGCTGGAGGGGCCCGCACAGCACTGAGCCCCCGTCCGCCGAGGCGGGACGGGGGCTCAGCAGCCGGGATCAGCGGGCGTAGAGCCCCTCGACCTCGGAGTCGAACTCCTTCATGACGACGGCCCGCTTGAGCTTCAGGCTCGGGGTCAGCATCCCGTTGTCCTCGGTGAAGTCGGTGCCGAGCACCCGGAACTTCTTGATCGCCTCGGCCTGCGACACGGCCTTGTTGGCCTCCTTGACCGCGGCGTCGAGCTCGGCGAGCAGGTCCTCGTCGTCCCGGACCTGCTCGGCCGTGAGGCCGGCGTCCTTGCCCTTGGACTCCAACCAGCCGGGCAACGCCTCCTCGTCGAGGGTGACGAGGGCGGCGATGAACGGCCGCTGGTCGCCGACGACGATGCACTGGCTGACCAGGCGGTGCGCGCGCAGCCGGTCCTCGAGCACCGCGGGGGCGACGTTCTTGCCGCCGGCGGTCACCAGGATCTCCTTCTTGCGCCCGGTGATCTTGAGGAAGCCGTCGTCGTCGAGCTCGCCGAGGTCGCCGGTGTGGAACCAGCCGTCGGAGTCGATCGCCTCCCGGGTGGCGTCCTCGTTCTTCCAGTAGCCGCGCATCACGATGCCGCCGCGGATGAGCACCTCGCCGTCCTCGGCGATGGCGAAGTCGACGCCGGGCAGGGGGCGGCCGACCGTGCCGATGCGCAGCCCCTCGTCGTGGTTCACCGAGGCGGCGGCGGTGGTCTCGGTGAGGCCGTAGCCCTCGTAGACGGTGACCCCGATGCCCCGGTAGAAGTGGCCGAGCCGCTCACCGAGCGGTGCGCCGCCGGAGATCGCGCCCAGGCACCGTCCGCCCAGCGCCGCGCGCAGCTTGCCGTAGACGAGCTTGTCGAACAGCGCGTGCTCGGCCCGCAGGAGGAGGCCCGGGCCGCCGGTGTCCTGGGCCCGCGACCAGTCGATGGCCACCTGCGCGGCCTTGTCGAAGATCTTGCCCTTGCCGTCGGCCTCGGCCTTGCCCTTGGCGGTGTTGAACACCTTCTCGAACACCCGCGGGACGGCGAGGACGAACGTGGGCCGGAAAGCGCCGAGGTCGTCGACGAGGTTCTTCACGTCGGGCGTGTGCCCGACGACGGTGCGCGTCTTGACCGCGCCGACGTGGATGACCCGCGCCAGCACGTGGGCCAGCGGGATGAACAGCAGGATCGAGCCGTCGACGTTGAGGAACCGGCCGAGCAGGCTCATCCCGTTGCCGATCTCGAACAGGAAGTTGCCGTGCGTCAGCTCGCAGCCCTTGGGCCGGCCGGTGGTGCCGCTGGTGTAGATCAGCGTGGCCAGGCTGTCGGCCTTGAGGGTGGCCCGGCGGGCCTCGAGCTCGCTGTCGGGCACGTCCTTGCCGGCCTGGGTCAGCGTGCCGACCGCGTCGTCGTCGATGACGTGCACCGACTTCAGCTCGGGGGTCTGGTCGCGCACGGACTCCACCGCGGTGGCGTGCTCGTCGCGCTCCACGATCACCGCGGTGGCGCCGGAGTCGGACAGGATCCACGCCACCTGGTCGGGGCTGGAGGTCTCGTAGATCGGGACCGTGACCGCGCCGGCGGCCCAGATGGCGAAGTCGATGACGGCCCACTCGTAGCGGGTCTTGGCCTGGATGGCGACCCGGTCTCCCGCCGCCACGCCGGAGGCGATGAGGCCCTTCGCCACGCCGGCGACCTGGTCGGCGAACTCCTTCCAGGTCACGTCGTGCCACGCCCCGCCGCGGTGGACCCGGAAGCCGGTCTGGTCGCCTACCTCGGCGACGTTCGCGGCGAGCAGGTCGGGGAGCGCCTCGTCGGGGCCCACCTCGGTGGTCGCAGGAACGCTGAATTCGCGCACGCCCGGTCCTCTCCTCCCCGGCCGGCCGGGGCGCCGTCGCCCACGGCCCCGGACGGGGACGTCACTGCAAATCTAGCGGCTCGTCCTACCCATGAGTAGCAGAGTGCGGGGCCTGCGGCCTGCTGAGCGGCTAGCCTGCTGCCCATGGCCGACCAGTCCACCCAGTCGATCGTCATCGATGCGCCCGCGGCCGACGTGATGGCGGTCATCGCCGACTTCCCGTCGTACCCGCAGTGGGTCGCCGCGGCGAAGAAGGTGGAGGTCGAGGAGCAGGGGGACGACGGTCGCGCCCGCCGGGTGCACTTCGTGCTCGACGCCGGCGCCATCAAGGACGAGTACGTCCTCGAGTACACCTGGGACGGCGACCGCGCGGTCTCCTGGACCCTCGTGCAGGGCCAGATGCAGAAGCGGCAGGAGGGCTCCTACACCCTCGAGGAGACCGACGGCGGTACCGAGGTGACCTACCGGATCGCCATCGACCTGTCGATCCCGATGCTCGGGATGATCAAGCGCAAGGCGGAGAAGGTCATCCTCGACACGGCTCTCAAGGAGCTCAAGAAGCGCGTCGAGGGCTGATCGGCCCGTGCGCACGCTGATCGTCACCGGCCCCGGCGGGGCCGGTACCTCCACCATCGCCGCGGCTGCCGCCGTGCGCGCCGCCCGTTCCGGTCGCCGGACGGTGCTGCTGTCGCGGTCACCGGCTCCGGTGGCGGGGCTGGACGTCGAGCCGGGCCTGACCCTCGCCGTGGTCGACCCGCGCACGGCGCTGGAGGGGTTGTGGAGCACGTCGGCGGGCGCGCTGTCCGCCGTCCTCCCGCAGCTCACCCTGCCGCCCCCGGGTTCGGTCGTCCCGTTGCCGGGCACCGCAGAGCTGGCGCTCCTGGCCGAGCTGTCACGGGCCGACGCCGACCTGGTCGTCCTGGACGCGGGGCCGATCCAGGAGGCGGTCGGCCTGATCGGGCTGCCCGCGACGCTGCGCTGGTGGCTCGACCAGCTCCTGCCGCCCGGGGTCCGGGCGCTCGGCGCGGTCCGCACGGCCGCCGTCACCTACGGGGCCGCCAGGCGCGGGCCCGTCGACGCGGCACTCGAGGCCGTGCCGGTGATCGAGCGCCTGCTGGCCCGCGACCGGCTGGCCGACCCGACCGACACCGCCGTGCACGTGGTCGTCCCCTCGCGCACCGCCGCCGCGGAGTCCCTGCGCACCGCCGCCACCGCGCTGGGACTGCACGGTCTGCGGGCCGGCACCGTCCTCACCCGGGTCCTGCCCGGCGGCGGGCCGGGGCAGTGGTGGGCGCGGCGGGCGGCGGACCAGAACGAGGCGGTGACCGCGTTCGGCGCGGTCGCCCCGGTCCACCGGGTGCCCGAGCGGCCGATCGCGCCGGGGGACGCCGACGCGGTGGCCGACCTGCTCGAGGGGTGGGAGCTGCCCACCAGCGGTGGCCTGCCCGCGCCGGCACCCGAGCGCACCAACGACGGCTGGGCGCTGACGCTGCCGCTGCCGTTCGCCGAGCGCGGGGCCGTCGACCTGATCCGCTGGGCGGATGATCTCGTCGTCACCGCCGCCGGCGTGCGCCGCTCGCTGCGGCTGGACGCGCTGCTGCGCCGCTGCGAGGTGACCGGCGGCCGGCTGCGGCACGCCGGTACCGCCGAGGCGGCGCTCGAGGTCACGTTCCGACCCGATCCACGGCTCTGGCCCGCAGACCTGCTGGCCGCTGAGGGGAGAAACCGATGAACCCCGCCACCGACTGGATCGACCAGGCCCGCGGCCTGCTCGAGATGTTGAAGAGCGGCGTCGCCGCGCGGCCCGAGGGGGACGCGCACGGCACCGACTGCAGCTGGTGCCCGGTGTGCCAGGCCGCCGCCGTCGTCCGGGGCGAGCGCCCCGAGGTGACCGCGGCCCTGGCCGACGTCCTGACCGCGACCGCCGCCGCGCTGCGCTCCTTCGCCGAGGCCGGACGGCCGGCAGAGTCCGACGCCGTGGCCGAGGCGGCGCAGGGTGAGACGGCGCCGGAGCAGGGCGAGGGCCCCGGCGACCCGCCGCCGGTGCTGCAGCGGATCGACATCGCGTGAGCGACGGCGGGGCCGCGGGGCGGGCCGCCGCACTGGGCATCGACATCGGGGGCACCAAGGTCGCCGGCGGGGTCGTGGCGCCCGACGGGACCATCGGCGCCACCGCCCGCCGGGCGACCCCCGGCTCGTCGGTCTCCGAGACCGAGGACGCGATCGTCGCCGTCGTCGAGGAGCTCGCCGCCGGTCACGACGGCGAACTGGTCGGCGTCGGGATCGGCGCGGCCGGCTGGTTCGACCGGACGGGCGACACGGTGCTGTTCAGCCCGCACCTGGCCTGGCGGCACTCCACGCTGCGCAAGGACCTCGAGGCCCGGTTGCAGCGGCCGCTGTGGGTGGGCAACGACGCGGACGCGGCGGCCTGGGCCGAGTACCGCTTCGGCGCGGCCCGGGGGGCCGACCTGGCGCTCATGATCACGCTCGGCACGGGCATCGGCGGCGGGATCGTGCTCGACGGCCTGCTGCGGCGCGGTTCGCACGGGGTGGCGGGGGAGTGGGGCCACATGCGGGTCGTCCCCGACGGCCGGCTGTGCGCATGCGGCAACCGTGGCTGCTGGGAGCAGTACGCCAGCGGGACGGCGCTGGCGCAGACCGCCCGCGAGGTGGCCCGGACCTCGCGCGCGGCCGCGGCGCGGTTGCTGGAGCGGGTGGACGGCGACGCCGAGCGGTTGACCGGCGAGGACGTCGCCCGCGCCGCCGCCGACGGCGATCCGCTCGCACTGGAGCTGGTCACCGAGGTCGGCCAGTGGCTGGGGCAGGGCATCGCCGACCTCGCCGCGATCCTCGATCCCGAGGTGGTCGTGATCGGCGGCGGTGTCAGCAAGCTGGGCGAGATGGTGCTGGGACCGGCCCGCGAGCGGCTGGACCGCGCGCTGCCCGGCCGTGGCTTCCGGCCGGGCCCGCGCGTGGTGGCGGCCGAACTGGGCCCCGAGGCGGGCCTCATCGGCGCCGCCGACCTGGTGAGGCAATGACATCGCGGTCCTCCGGACCGCACCGCGGCCAACGGCCGTTCCCCACCTGCGCGGAGCCGCTTCCGGCCCTCCTCAGGGAGACCTCCGGCCCCCCTTCGTCGGGCCGCCTCGCAGGGGCGGCTCCTGTCGTTCCTCGCGGGGACCCTCCGGGCCCCCACTCGTCACGACATCACTCGGGGGCGAGCTCGCGGGCCAGCTGCTCGAGGAACAGGCCGATGTCGGTGATGATCCCCATCGCCTGGGCGCTGCCCCGGTCGGCCAGCTTGGTGACCGTCGCCGGGTTGATGTCCACCGAGACCAGCGGGACCGCCGCCGGGAGGATGTTCCCCGTCGCGATGGAGTGCAGCATCGTCGCGACCATGATCGCGAAGCCGACGTCCGGGAGCTGGGCCCGCATCGCGCGCTGCCCCTCGATGACGTCGGTGTAGACGTCGGGCAGCGGCCCGTCGTCGCGGACGGAACCGACCAGGACGAACGGCTTGCCGGCCTCGACCATGGCGTGCATGACGCCGCCGGTGAGGATGCCGGACTCGACCGCCGCCGCGATGGAGCCGGCGGCGCGGATGGTGTTGATCGCCCGGATGTGGTGCTCGTGCCCGTGCGGCACGCCCGACCCCTTGGCCAGGTCGACCCCCAGCGACGTGCCGAACAGCGCGGACTCGATGTCGTGCGTGGCCAGCGCGTTCCCGGCGAACAGGACGTCGACGTACCCGGCGCGGACCAGCCGCACCATCGCGGGGGAGGCGCCGGTGTGCACGACCGCGGGACCGCCGACCCACAGGATCCGCTTGCCCTCGGCCTTCACCTCGCGCATCCGCTCGGCGATCTGGCGGACCAGCAGCGCCTGCGGCTTCTCGCTCGACACCGCCGAGCTCATGAAGCCGAAGTTCTCCTCCTCGCCGCGGGCGACCGCCGGCGGCATCTGCACCCGGACGCCGTGCGCCCCGCAGACGACCGCCTCGCCGGCGCGCACGTCGCTCACCGGCACGTTGCGGATGAACGGGCGGCCGTCGCGCTCCTCGACGACCAGTCCGCAGTCCATCTCGGCCCGGTCGACGGTCAGCCAGTCGCGGTCCAGCCGCACGAAGGTGTCGAGGTTGGTGGTGGAGTAGAAGTCCTCGGGGAAGACGCCGTCGACCGGCGCCGGCCGGGTGATCGCGGTGCCCGGGTCCACCGGGTTGGCGCCGTGCACCTGGACCCGCATGACGATGCGGTCGAGCAGCTCGGCGTCCTCGGCGCGTACCTGGATCAGGGCGCGCGACTCGTCCTCGTGCTGCCGGCCCAGGTCGAGCTGCTCGATCCGGTAGTCACCGCCGTACTCCAGGACGTCGTCGAGCACCCGGGCGAGGATGCCGGTGTCCATGAGGTGGCCGGTCAGGGCGACGGTGGTGGCGTGGGCATGCGTGATCACGGCCCAGAACCTAGACGACGGCCCCGTCGTCGCCGTCGTCCTCCAGGCTGCGGTCGCGCATGCGCATGACCAGCAGTGCCACACCGGCGGCGATCGCGGCGACGCCCAGCACCAGGCCGACGTCGGCGGACAGCCGGAGCAGGCCCGGGGCGAACACCAGCAGCACCCCGCCGAGAACCACCAGGACGGCGTAGAGCGAGGCAGGCGCCGGCACCGGCACCGGCGGGGGAGGCGGCGGCTCGTAGTGCTCGTCGGGCCGGTCGAGGACCGCCGGCTCGTGCGGCGCGGGCGGGGGAGCCTGCGCCGGCTCCTCGGCGGCGACGGCCCGGCCGTGCTCGGCCTCGAACGCCGACACGATCGCCGCCCACTCCGCGTCCTCGTCGAGATCGCGCCGCAGGGCGGCCCGCTCGGGCACCGGGTCGGGACGGCGGTCGGCCCCCTCCCGACCCACCTGCTCCTCGACCAGCGTGCGGGCCTCGGCCCGGCGGGACCGGTCGACGAACAGCCGGTCGGTCGGCGGGCTCGGCAGGAACACCGTGCGCGTGTAGGGCCCGACGTCGGCCGACGGCTCGAGGTAGGCGGCGATGCCGACGGCGTGCAGGACGTCGAGCAGGTGCTCGCCGATGCGCGGATCGACGTCGCGCAGCGGGCTCCAGAGAACGGCGTCGAGCCCGTTGTCCCGACGCCCCCGGCCCCGCCGCGCCCCGGTCATCGCGGCTCCGCGGCCGGTGTCCGCTCCCGGATCCACTCCACGGAGCGGGCGAAGATCGTCGGGGCGTCGTTGTCGAGCGTGGCGACGTGGAAGCTGTCCTCCAGGACGACCTCGGTGGCGTCGGTGCTCGAGACGCCGGCCAGCAGCACCTTCCCCGAGGTCGCCTCGACGATGTGGTCGACGCGGCTGCGGAAGAGGATGAGCGGGACCTCCACCCTGCCCAGGTCGGCGCGGGTGGCCGCCCAGAGCTCACGCAGCTGCAGCACCGCGCGGGTGGGCAGCTTCGGGTAGGCCAGCTCGGTGATGCCCGGCTTCTTGATGTCGCTGGCGATCGGCGCCCAGCTCGGGGTGATGCGCGCCAGCAGGGGCAGCAGCTTCGCGTCCAGCCGCTCGGTCAGCAGCGACGGGTTCACCAGCAGGAGCCCCGCGACGTCGTCGCCCCGGACCTCGGCCAGCCGCAGCGACAGCGTGCCGCCCATCGACAGGCCGGCCACGAAGACGCGGTCGCAGTCGGCGGCGAGCTCGTCGAAGGCGGCGCCGACCGCCGTCGTCCACTCGTCGTGGGTGACCAGGTTGCAGTCCTGCCAGCGGGTGCCGTGGCCGGGCAGCAGGGGGCAGCGCACCGCGAACCCCGCGGCGGCCAGGTGCTCGCCCCAGGGCCGCATGCTCATCGGGGTGCCGGTGAACCCGTGGACGAGCAGCACCCCGGTGCGGCCTTCCGGACCGTCACCACCGGGGAAGGCGAAGGGTTCGGCTCCGGCCATGACGGCGGTCGACGGTCCAGCCAACGGGGGTCCTCCTCGGGTCCGGCTCCGATGCCGTCCGTACGTGGGTGATCGCTCACAGGGAAAGCCGCCGATTGTGATTCGGCCGCTGCGCTCCTTAGTCTGGCAGCTCACGAGGGAGGCGTGTTGTTCTACTGGTTCCTCAAGTTCGTCGCGATCGGCCCGGTGGTCCACCTGATCTTCCGGCCACGGGCCGAGGGCACGGAGCACGTTCCGGCGACGGGCGGGGCCATTCTGGCGAGCAACCACCTCTCGGCGGCCGACTGGATCTTCATGCCGCTGCAGCTCAAGCGCCGCGTCACCTTCCTCGCCAAGGCCGAGTACTTCACCGGCACGGGCATCAAGGGGTTCCTGCAGCGCGCCTTCTTCTCCGGCGCCGGGCAGGTGCCCATCGACCGGTCGAGCGCGTCTGCGGCCGAGAACGCGATCCAGACGGGCCTGCGGACCCTGCGCGAGGGCAAGCTGCTGGGCATCTACCCGGAGGGCACCCGCTCGCCCGACGGCAGGCTCTTCCGCGGCAAGACCGGCGTGGCGCGCATGGCACTGGAGACCGGCGCGCCGGTCATCCCGGTCGCCATGGTCTACAGCTCCAAGCGGCTGCCGTTCGGCAAGAAGATCACCCGGGTGCACGTGCGGTTCGGGGAGCCGCTGGACTTCTCCCGCTACGAGGGCCTCTCCGGCGACCGCTTCGTCGAGCGGTCGATCACCGACGAGATCATGTACGAGATCATGACGCTGTCGGGCCAGGAGTACGTCGACGTCTACGGCGCCACGGTGAAGAAGTCGATGGACTCCACCGGTGCCAGCGCACCCGAGGTGGTCGCCACGCTGCAGCCCCCGATCGACGAGGCCGGCGACCGCGCACCGACGTCCCTCGCCGGCTGACACCAGCTTTCGGTACCGAAAGCTGCGGTGCGAGGCGCGGCTTTCGGTACCGAAAGCTGGACTAACGGGTGACCAGCCGGTCGAGGACGTCGCGCAGCAGGGCGAGCAGCTCCGGGCGGGGCATCGTCGGCTCCCGCGTCCACTGGCCCACGAGGTCCTCGGTGAAGGCGAACCAGGCGGTCACCAGCTGCCGGTGCAACGGCCCGTCGGGGAGTTCCAGCGCGTCGAGCGCCACCGCCACCAGCCGGTCGCGCGTCTCCTCGTAGACCTCCGCCACCCAGGGGTCGCCACCGGCCGCGCCGCGCACGAACGCCAGGTGCGACTCGCGGTAGGCCTCCACCCAGCCGACGTAGCGGTCGAGCATCCCGGTCACCTGCTCCGCCAGGGCGGCGCCGGGCGGGGGGAGCAGGTGCTCGAGCATCAGGTCGGCGGCCGCGCGGGTGACCGCCGTGTAGTAGTCGCGCTTGGTCGCGAAGTAGTGGAACAGCAGGCTCCGGCTGATGCCCGCCCGCCGGGCCACCTCGTCGATCGTGAGCTCCTGCACCGGCGTCGTCGGCAGCAGTTCCAGGCCGATCTGCACGAGCTGGGCCCGCCGGTCGTCGGCGGACCTGCGCAGCGGACGCGGTGCGGGAGCGGCCGTCATGCGGCCGCCCGGTCCCTGGTCGCGGCGGCGACCAGCCGGTGGACGGCCTCGGCGACGAGGTGCGGGCGCTCCTGGGTGAGCATGTGGCCGGTCCGGTCGACGACGTGCAGCACCGCGTCGGGCAGGGCCCCGGCCAGGTGCCGCGAGTGCCGCGCGGGCGTGAGCTTGTCGCTGTCGCCGACGAGGATCTCCACCGCGACGTCCTGCAGCGCGTGCAGCTCCTCGCGCTTGTCGTGCTCGCCGAGCGCGGGCAGGAAGACGGCGAAGGCGCGCACGGTCGAGGCGTGCATGATCTCGGCGCCCCGCACCACCATCTCGTCGGTCGCGTCGGCGCCGTAGAGCAGGTCCCGGACGATCTTCCGGTGGCGGGGGTGGTGCGGTGGCACCAGCGCGCGCAGCCGCTCGAGCACACGGGCGCCGGCCAGCGCGAGGGCGAGCGCGCCGGGGGTGAGCTTCTGCCGCACGGCCTCCAGCCGGGTGCGGGGCTCGGGGTTGAGGTCGCCCGCGGACGTCGAGACGAGGGCGACGCCGCGCACGCGCTCGCCGAACAGCTCGGGCCGCCCCGCGGCCAGCGCCATGATCGTCATGCCGCCCATGGAGTGCCCGCCCAGCACCACCGGGCCGTCGGGCACCAGCTGGTCGAGCACCTCGCCGAGGTCGGCGCCCAGGTGGTCGATGGACAGCTCGCCGAGCTCGTCGGCGTCGGTGCCCCAGCTCGACCGGCCGTGGCCGCGCTGGTCGTAGCGGACCAGCCGGAGCTCGCGCGCGATGATGCGCGGGACCAGCCGCTCGGCGACGTCGTCCCACGCGGCCTGCGACAGCGTCCAGCCGTGCGCGAGGACGACGGTGACCGGCGCGTCGTCGTGGCCCTCGACGGTGGCGTGCAGCTGCGCGCCGTCGGGCAGCCGGACCGCGGCGGTGCGCTTGAGGACGGTGCTCACGCGGCCACCTCCGTCGTCCGGGCCGGGGTGCCGGCCGGCGTGCCGACGTAGTTCTCGCGGTCGAGGGTCTTCGTCAGCTTGCGGAACCGGAACGTGAAGTCGGGCCAGAGCGTCGTGTTGTGGCCGTGCTTGTCGAGGTACCAGCTGGCGCAGCCGCCGGCCAGCCACACGGTGCCCTGCGACTTCTCCGCGATCAGGTCGCGGTAGGCCTCCTGCGCCTGGGGCGTGGTCTCGATGACCTCGAGGCCCTCCTCGGCCATGGCCCGCAGCGCCGAGTCCACGTAGGCCACCTGCGACTCGATCATGTAGACCATCGAGGTGTGGCCGACGCCGACGTTCGGCCCGACCAGCAGGAACAGGTTCGGGAAGCCCGCGACGGCGGCACTGCGGTTGCTCACCATGCCGTCGGCCCAGACCTGCGCGAGGCTGCGGCCGGCGCGGCCGCAGATCTTCTCGGCGATCGGCAGGTCGGTCACGTGGAAGCCGGTGGCCAGCACGATGGTGTCGGTCGGCCGCTCGACGCCGTCGGCCGTGACGATCGAGCGGGGCCGCACCGCCGCGATGCCCGCCGTCACCAGTTCGGCGTTGGGGGCGGCGACGGCGGGGAAGTAGTCGTTGCTGATCAGGATCCGCTTGCAGCCGATCGTGTAGTCGGGGGTCAGGGCCTCGCGCAGCAGCGGGTCGCGGACCTGGCGGTGCAGGTGCGCCCGGGCCAGCTTGCCGACCGGCTTCAGGAAGCGCCGGCGCTTGGCCAGGCCGATGACCAGGAACTCGCGCATCAGGTAGAGCGCCGCCCGCACCGTCTTCTGCAGGCCGGGGACGAACCGGTAGAGCTTCTGCATCCACGGCTTGACGGGGTGGTCGGTGCGGGGGACGACCCAGGCCGGCGTGCGCTGGTACACCGCGACGCTGTCGACGACGGGCTGGATGGCCGGGACGATCTGGATCGCGCTCGCCCCGGTGCCGATGACGGCGACCCGCTCGCCGGCGAGGTCGTGGCCGTGGTCCCAGCGCGCGGAGTGCATGACGGTGCCGGTGAACGTGTCCAGACCCGGGATGTCGGGGTACGTCGGGTCGGCCAGGGCCCCGGCCGCGGAGATCAGCACGCGGGCCCGGAACTCGCCGGCGGTCGTCTGCACGTGCCAGCGGCGGGCCTCGTCGTCCCACTGCGCGGAGGTGACGTCGGCACCGAAGACGCAGTGCGGGCGGACGCCGAACCGGTCGGCGACACCCTCGAGGTAGGCCTGGATCTCCGGCTGCTCGGAGTAGGAGCGCGGCCAGTCCGGGTTGGGGGCGAAGGAGAACGAGTAGAGGTTGCTCTGCACGTCGCAGGCGGCGCCGGGGTAGGTGTTGTCGCGCCAGGTGCCACCGACCTGCTGCGCCCGCTCCAGGACGACGAAGTCCTCCTCGCCCCGCTGCCGGAGCGCGATCGCCATGCCCAGGCCGGCGAAGCCCGAGCCGATGATCGCGACGCCGACCTCGCGGACGGGTCGGGTCGTGGCGGCGGGGTGGTTCTCGAGCGTGCTGGTCACCGATCGGCTCCTTCGGAGTGCTCGCGGTCCATCGTCCTCGGCTTGCTGAGCAACGCTCAACAAGCTACAACGGTTACGCAGCGGTGCTCAATTCGAGCGCCCAGACCCGAGGGAGCAGCAGCGATGGGGTTCAGCCTGCGCAGGCAGCGTCCGCGTACGTCCCTGGCCGGGAAGTCCGTCCTCATCACCGGAGCCGCCCGTGGGATCGGGGCGGAGCTGGCGCGCAAGGCCGCCGCCCGGGGAGCCCGCGTGGCGCTGGTCGGCCTCGAGCCCGAGCAGCTGGCCCGCGTCGCCGACGAGCTGGGCCCCGAGCACCTGTGGGTCGAGACCGACGTCACCGATCCGGCGGCGCTGCAGGCCGCCGTCCAGCGGACGGTCGACACGTTCGGCGGGCTGGACATCGTCGTCGCCAACGCCGGCATCGCGCCGCTGACCACGGTGATGACCAGCTCGGCGCACGCACTCGCCCGCACGATCGAGGTCAACCTGATCGGCGCGATGCTGACGACCCACGCCGCGCTGCCCGAGATCGCGAAGCGCAAGGGCCACGTGCTGTTGATCAGCTCCGCCGCCGCGTTCACCGTGCTGCCCGGCATGAGCGCCTACTGCGCCGCGAAGGCCGGCGTGGAGCGGTTCGGCGACGCGCTGCGCCTCGAGGTCGCCTACCGCGGGGTCACCGTGGCCAGCGCCCACCCGACCTGGATCGACACCGACATGGTGCGCGACACCGAGGCCGCGCTGCCGACCTTCGCGCGGACGCGCAAGGAGCTCCCCGGCCCGCTGGGTGCCTTCACCTCGGTCGAGGCGTGCGCCGAGGCGCTCGTGGAGAACCTCGAGACCCGGGGACGTCGGGTGTTCGTCCCCGGCTCGGTCGGCGTCGTGTCGGCGCTGCGCCAGCTGGTCACCGGCGTCGTCGCCGAGAAGGTCGCGATGAAGGTCTCGGCGAAGCGGGTGCCGCAGCTCGAGCGCGACATCGCTGCCCTGAACGGCCAGGAGTTCGGCAAGAACTCCGTCGGCGCGCAGGCGAAGGCGAACCCCGCCGCCTGATGTCCTCCTGCAGGTGGCAGGGAGGTTCTCCGACCGGCCTCGACGGTGCCACCATGGCGCCGGGACCCCGGCGCCGCCCGGGACCGATGAGCACGGCACCCCACGGCGGTCTCATCTGTCGTAGGCCAGGCGAGCGGGACGGGAGAAGGCCATGCGCAGGGTGGTGGCGCAGATGGGGGTGTCGCTCGACGGGTACTTCGAGGGCCCGGACGGCGACATCAGCTGGCACCGGGTCGACGAGGAGATGCTGACCCACATCAACCAGGAGCTCGCCGCGATGAGCGCCTTCCTCTTCGGCCGGGTCACCTACGAGCAGATGGAGGCGTTCTGGCCGACGGCGGACCAGGACCCCGACAGCGCGCCGACCACGGTCGAGTTCGCCGGCATCTGGCGGACCATGCCCAAGGTCGTCTACTCGCGCACCCTCGCCACCGCGGGCGACAACGCCACCGTGGTGCCCGACGTCGTGCCCGACGAGGTGCGGGCGCTCCAGGCCCAGCCCGGGGGCGACATGGTCCTGGGCGGGGCCGCCCTGGGCGCGGCGTTCCGGCGGCACGACCTCATCGACGAGTACCGGCTCTACGTGAACCCGGTGCTGCTGGGGCGGGGGCACCTGCTCTTCGGGCCGGGTGAGACGCCCACGGACCTGCGCCTGGTCGAGACGCGGACGTTCGGCAACGGCGTCGTCCTGCTGCGGCACGAACGGCCGCGCTGACCGGAGCGGTCAGCGCGTCCAGCCGCCGGCGCGCTGGACGGCGTCGCGCCAGCGGTCGTGCCGGCCGTCCTCGCGGCGCCCCGGCGTGGGCTCCCAGCGGGCGTCGAGGGTCCAGGTCGCCGCCAGCTCGTCGGTGGAACCCCAGACGCCCGTGCCCAGTCCGGCCAGGAACGCCGCGCCGAGCGCCGTCGTCTCGGCCACCACGGGCCGGCGGACCGGAACGCCGAGCTCGTCGGCCTGCAGCTGCATGAGCAGGCCGTTCGCGCTCGCCCCGCCGTCCGCGGACAGCTCGGGCACCGACAGCCCGGCCTCGGAGACCATCACCTCCACGACGTCGCGCACCTGGAACGCGATCGCCTCCAGCGTCGCCCGCACCAGGTGCGCCCGCGTCGTCCCGCGGGTGATGCCGAGGACGGCGCCGCGCGCGTGCGGGTCCCAGTGCGGCGCGCCGAGCCCGGTCAGGGCGGGCACGAAGACGACGTCGCCGGAGTCGGGCACCGTGCGCGCCAGGCCCTCGGTCTCGGCGGCGGAGTCGATGAGCCCCAGGCCGTCGCGCAGCCACTGGACGGCCGCGCCGGTCACGAAGATCGAGCCCTCCAGCGCGTACACCAGCCCGTTCCCGATGTCCCAGGCGACGGTGGAGAGCAGGCCGGCCTCGGAGCGCACCGGTGTCGAGCCGGTGTTGGTGAGCACGAACGATCCGGTTCCGTAAGTGCACTTCGTGTCGCCGGGGGAGTAGCAGGCCTGCCCGAACAGCGCCGCCTGCTGGTCGCCGGCGATGCCCGCGACCGGCAGCGACAGGCCGAGGAACGCGTCCGGATCGGTGGTGCCGACGACGCCGGAGCTCGGCACCACCTCCGGCAGGCTCGCGCGCGGGACGTCGAACAGCTCGCACAGCTCGTCGGACCAGGTGCCCTTCTCCAGGTCGAACAGCAGCGTGCGGCTGGCGTTGCTCGGGTCGGTGACGTGCGCCGCGCCGCCGGTGAGCCGGGCGATCACGTAGGAGTCGACGGTGCCCAGGACGAGGCTGCCGTCGCGCACCCGGCTCCACAGCTGCGGCTCCTCCGCGGCGAGCCAGGCGAACTTGGTGCCGGTGAAGTAGGGGTCCAGCCGCAGACCGGTCAGCATCGCCACGCGCTCCTCGACGCCGTCGGACCGCAGCCGGTCGCAGATGGCGGTGGTGCGCCGGTCCTGCCAGACGATCGCCGGCCGCGGCGAGTGCAGCGTCCGGGGATCCCAGACGACGGCGGTCTCGCGCTGGTCGGTGATGCCGATGCACGTCGGCGCGGCGTCGGTGCGGGCCAGGGCCTCGCGGCACGCGGCGACCGTCGCCGTCCAGATGTCGTCGGGCTCGTGCTCCACCCAGCCCGGGCGGGGGAACAGCTGCGCGAACTCGCGGTAGCCGCGGGCCAGGACGCCGCCGTCCTCGCCCACGACCAGCGCGGTCACCCCGGTGGTTCCTGCGTCGATGGCCAGTACCGGCATGGGGGCGAACCTAACCCGCGCAATAGGTTGGCCGCGTGCGGCGCTTCTTCTACGACACCGAGTTCATCGAGGACGGCACCACGATCGACCTGGTCTCGATCGGCGTCGTCGACGAGACCGGCCGGGAGTTCTACGCCGTCAGCACCGAGTTCGACGAGCGCAAGGCGATCCCGTGGGTGCGCCGCAACGTGCTCGATCAGCTGCCCCCGCCGGCCGACCGGGCCTGGCGCAGCCGCGAGCGGATCCGCGAGGACCTGCTCGCCTTCCTGACCGGCCCGGGCGAGGAGATCGAACTGTGGGCGTGGTTCGGCGCCTACGACCACGTCGCGCTCTGCCAGCTGTGGGGCGCGATGCCGGCGCTGCCGCGGCCGATCCCGCGGTTCACCCGCGAGCTGCGGCAGCGGTGGGACGACCTCGGGCAGCCCGAGCTGCCGGCCAAGCCCACGGGCACCCACGACGCGCTCGTCGACGCGCGCTACAACCTCGCCCGCTGGCAGGCGATGGAGGCCGCCCGATGAGCGACCAGCGGCTGCTGCGCGTCGGATCGGTCGACGACCTCGACGCGGTCGTGGCGTTGATGGACGGCGCCGTCGCCTGGCTGGTGAGCCAGGGCCGCACCGGGCAGTGGGGCGACCAGCCCTGGTCGGCGTCGCCGGCACGGGTGGAGCGCCTCCGGGGGATGATCGAGGGCGGCGAGCTGCTCGTGCTCGACCAGGACGGGCGACCGGTCGCTGCGCTGGCCCACGGACCGCGGGCGCACGACTACGTGCCGCCGGCCGGCGAGCCCGAGGACTTCGTGCTGCTGCTGGTGAGCGACCCGGCGGCCCGCGGGGCCGGGCGGGCGCTGCTCGACGAGTCGTGGGCCCGGGCCCGGGCCGCCGGCCTGCGGCTGCAGCGGGTCGACTGCTACGCCGGGGACGACGGCAAGCTGGTGCGCTTCTACGAGTCGGCCGGCTTCACGCGGAGCGTGCCGTTCGACGTGAAGGGCTGGCCCGGCCAGGTCCTGGAGCGTCGGGCGTGACCGACGCGCGGACCGACGTCCCCAAGTCCGGGGGTGAGCGGGAGACGCTGCGCGCCTACCTCGACTTCCACCGGGAGACGCTGGCGCTGAAGTGCGCCGGCCTCTCCGACGACGACCTGCGGCGTCGGACGACGGCGTCCTCGCTGACCCTTCTCGGGCTGGTGCGGCACATGGCCGAGGTGGAGCGAGCCTGGTTCCGCCGGGTGCTCGACGGGCAGCGCGTGCCGCTGGTCTGGTCTCCCGACGGGGACTTCCAGGTCGCCTACGACGCAGCGGGCGCGGCGCCGGAGGAGGCGTTCGCGGCCTGGCAGGCCGAGATCGCGATCGCCCGTGACATCGAGGTCGCCGCGCCGTCCCTGGACGTGGTCGGCGTCGACCGGCGCTCGGGGGACGAGTACTCCCTGCGCCGGATCATGAACCACCTGATCCAGGAGTACGCGCGGCACAACGGCCACGCTGACCTGATCCGCGAGGGGATCAACGGCGCCACCGGGGTCTAGCGCAGATGCGCCCAGTCCTCCGGATGGGCGCGCAGGTGCTCGGCCACCGTCCGGGCCGGGTGGCCGGCCACCCGCTCGACGACGTCGGTCACGGAGGCGAGCTCGCCGGCAGCGATCGCCAGGTAGCTGGTCACCCAGCCCTCGATCTCCCAGTCGGGGTGCCCGGAGGGACGGCGGGTCGCCCAGGCCTCCTCGACCGTCTGCGGCCGGTACTCGGCCGGGATGCCGGTGACCTCGGCCAGCGTCGCGGCCGCCTCGGTCAGCGTCAGCGCCTCGGGGCCGGTGATGTCGAGGGTCGCGCCGTCCAGTTCGTCGTCGTCGCGCAGCAGGACGGCGGCGGCGACGTCGGCCAGGTCGTCACGGGAGACGAACCCGGTGCGGCCGTCACCGGCCGGCGCGGCGATCACCGCACCGTCGCCCTCGCGCACGGCGAAGAACGGCACGAAGTCGGCGTACATGCTGTGCCGCAGGAACGTGTGCCGGACGCCGGTGGACGCGATGGCCTGCTCGGTGGTGTGGTGCTGGCGCACCAGGGTGAAGACGGCGTCGGGCTTGGCCCCGACGAACGACGTGTAGACGATCCGGCGCACCCCGGCGTCCGCCGCCGCGCCGACGGCCGTGAGGTGCTGCTGCAGCCGGTCCTCGGCCTCGGCGGCCGACACGAGGTAGAGGGTGTCGACGCCGGCCAGCGCAGCCCGGAACCCGTGGGCGTCGGAGTAGCCGCCCGGGTTCTCGGCGATCTCCGCCCCGGGAAGGTGCGGTGCGCGCCCGGCCTCCCGGACGACGAGGCGCAGCGGGACCCCGGCGGCGGACAGCCGGGCGGCCACCCGGCCGCCGAGGGTGCCGGTGGCACCGGTGACGGCGATCATCGCGAACCCGTGTCGTGCGGCGTGACCTGCGGCATCATGACGCGGGACAACCCCGCACCGCCCCCGACCCTTCCCGGAGGACCCCTCATGCGCATCGGCATCCTGACCGGCGGCGGCGACTGCCCGGGTCTCAACGCCGTCATCCGGGCCGTCGTCCGGAAGGGGATCGGCGAGCACGGCGACGAGATCGTGGGTTTCCGCGACGGCTGGCGGGGCGTGCTCGACGCCGACACGGTGGAGATGGATCTGAAGGCCGTGCGCGGGATCCTGCCCCGCGGCGGCACGGTGCTCGGCACCTCGCGCACCAACCCGTACGGCGTCGAAGGCGGTCCGGACCGGGTCATGGCCAACCTGGAGCGCCTGGGCATCGACGCGCTGGTGCCGATCGGCGGGGAGGACACCCTCGGGGTGGCGACGAAGCTCGCCGAGGCCGGGGTCCGCGTCGTCGGCGTCCCGAAGACGATCGACAACGACCTGGACTCCACCGACTACACCTTCGGCTTCGACACCGCCGTCACCGTGGCGATGGAGGCGATCGACCGGCTGCACACCACGGGTGACAGCCACCACCGCACCCTCGTCGTCGAGGTGATGGGACGGCACGCGGGCTGGATCGCGCTGCACGCCGGGATGGCCGGTGGCGCGAACGTCATCCTCATCCCCGAGGTGCCCTTCGACGTCGACGCGGTGATCGCGCACGTGCAGCACCGGTTCGACTCGGGCTACTCGCCGATCGTCGTCGTCTCCGAGGGCGCGACCCCGAAGGAGGGGGACATGGTGCTCGCGACGGGGGAGAAGGACGCGTTCGGGCACGTGCGGCTCGGCGGCATCGGCACGGCCCTGGCATCGCTGGTCGAGGAGCGCACCGGGCGGGAGGCGCGGGCGGTCGTGCTCGGCCACGTCCAGCGCGGTGGCACGCCCACGCCGTTCGACCGGGTGCTCGCCACCCGGTTCGGCCTGGCCGCGATCGATGCCGTCCACGACGGGCAGTCGGGGGTGATGGTGGCGCTGCGCGGCACCGACATCGTGCGGGTGCCGCTGTCGGCGGCCACCGCCCAGCTCAAGCTGGTCCCGCCGGAGCGCTACGCCGAGGCCGAGGTCTTCTTCGGTTGATCCCGGGGCGCGCCGTACGCTCGTGACGTGACGCTCCCCGAACCCGCCGAGCTGGTCCCCGGTCTGGACCGGTGGCGGGAGCTGCCCGCCGCCCAGCAGCCGAAGTGGCCGGACGACGCCGCGCTGCGGGCGGTCCTCGGCACCCTGTCGACCGTGCCGCCGATCGTGGCGCCCGCCGAGATCGACGACCTGCGCAGCCGTCTGGCCGAGGTCGCCCAGGGCAAGGCGTTCCTGCTGCAGGGCGGGGACTGCGCGGAGACGTTCGACCTCAACACCGAGCCGCACCTGCAGAGCACGACGCGCACGCTGCTGCAGATGGCCGTCGTCCTCACCTACGGCGCCAGCGTGCCGGTGGTGAAGGTCGGCCGGGTGGCCGGCCAGTACGCGAAGCCCCGCTCCTCGGAGCTCGACGCGCTCGGCCTGCCCTCCTACCGGGGCGACATGGTCAACTCGCTCGAGCCGGTGCTGGAGAAGCGCATCCCCGACCCGAACCGGCTGGTGCGCGCCTACGCGAACTCGGCCGCGGCGATGAACATGATCCGGGCCTACGCCCGCGGCGGTCTCGCCGACCTGCACGCGGTCCACGACTGGAACAAGGACTTCGTCGCGAACTCGCCGGCCGGGGTCCGGTACGAGGTCATCGCCCGCGAGATCGACCGCGCCCTGGCCTTCATGCGTGCCTGCGGCGTCGACTCGAGCGCGCTGCACAGCGTCGACCTGTTCAACAGCCACGAGGCCCTGATCCTCGACTACGAGCGCGCGCTGCTCCGGGTGCACGAGGGCCGGGCCTACGCGGCCTCGGCGCACTTCGTGTGGGTGGGGGAGCGGACCCGCCAGATGGACGGCGCGCACATCGAGTTCGTCTCGAAGCTGGCCAACCCGATCGGCGTCAAGATCGGCCCGACGACGACGCCCGAGCAGGCCACCGAGCTCGTCGAGCGGCTCGACCCCGAGGGCCTGCCCGGCCGGCTGACCCTGATCAGCCGGATGGGCAACGGCAAGATCCGCGACGTCCTGCCCGGCATCGTCGAGAAGGTCACCGCCAGCGGCCACCAGGTCGTGTGGCAGTGCGACCCGATGCACGGCAACACCCACGAGTCGTCCACCGGGTACAAGACCCGCCACTTCGACCGCGTCGTCGACGAGGTGCTCGGCTTCTTCGACGTGCACCGCGCCCTGGGCACCTGGCCGGGCGGCATCCACGTGGAGCTCACCGGTGAGGACGTCACCGAGTGCCTCGGCGGCGCGATGGAGATCAGCGACGAGGACCTCAACAGCCGCTACGAGACGGCCTGCGACCCCCGGTTGAACACCGGGCAGTCGCTGGAGCTGGCGTTCCTCGTGGCGGAGATGCTGCGTGGGTAGCCCGACCGTCGACCTCCGCTCCGACACCGTCACCCGGCCGACGCCGGGCATGCGGCGCGCCATGGCGGAGGCCGAGGTGGGGGACGACGTCTACCGCGAGGACCCGACGATCACCGCCCTCGAGGAGCGGGTCGCCGAGTTGTTCGGTCACGAGGCGGGGCTGCTCGTGCCCTCCGGGACGATGGGCAACCAGATCGGCATGCGGCTGGTCTGCGAGCCCGGCCAGGAGGTGCTCTGCGACGCCGACGCGCACGTGGTCACCTACGAGATGGGCGCCGCCGCGGCGATCTTCGGCATCTCCACCCGCACGGTGGTCTCGTCGGGGGGCCGGCTGGACGCCGACCAGCTGATCGCGCAGGTGCGGCCGCGCGGCGACTGGCACTTGACGGCCACCGCGGCGATCGCCGTCGAGAACTCCCACAACCGCGGCGGCGGGCTCGTCCAGCCCCTCGGTGAGCTGCAGAAGCTGTGGGACTGGTCCCGGGAGGCCGGTGTCGCCGTCCACCTCGACGGCGCGCGCATCTGGAACGCCGCCGTCGCCGCGGGTCTGGAGCTGTCGACCTACGGCCGGCTCGCCGACACGGTGTCGGTCTGCCTGTCGAAGGGGCTGGGCGCGCCGGTCGGGTCGGTGCTGGTGTCGTCGTCCGAGCGGATCGCCGCCGCGCGGTTGTGGCGCAAGCGCCTCGGCGGCGGCATGCGCCAGGCCGGCGTGCTGGCGGCCGCGGGGATCTACGCGCTCGACCACCACTACGACCGGCTGGCCGAGGACCACGAGCACGCGCGGCTCCTGGCCGAGCGGCTTGGCGTCGACCCGGCGTCCGTCGAGACCAACATGGTCGTGCTGGACGACGTCGCCGCACCGGTCGTGGCCCAGGCCGCGAAGGCGCAGGGCGTGCTGGTCAGCCAGGTGAGCCCGCGCCGGATCCGCCTGGTGACGCACCTCGACGTCGACCGGGCCGGGGTGGACCGCGCCGCCGCCGTCCTCGCGAGCCTTCTGTAGCCCGCCCTTCCATGATCACCACGCAGTGGTGGTCGACGAGCCGTTCCCTTGGCAGCCACCAGTGCGCGGTGATCATGCCGCCAGCGCTGCCGCGATCCGCGCGACGAGCGCTATGGGGTCATGCATGTCCGCGGCGGTCACGAAGAGAACCCGCCAGCCCACGGCCAACAGGCGGTTCATGCGCGCCCGGTCCAGCCGGAGCTGAGCACGGCCGCCGTGCCACTCCCCGTCGTACTCGACGGCGAACTTCTGCTCGGGAAATCCGAAGTCGACCTGCGCGGCGAGACGTCGATCGTGACGCACTTCGTACTGGGCCACCGGCACCGGCAGTCCCGAGCGGAGCATGAGCAGCCGTAGCCGGGTCTCCGGCGGGCTCTGCGCCAATCCGTCGGCGAGCGCGGCGGCTCTCCTGGCCAGGGCGCTGCCACGACACCTCGGGAGCCGAGCGGCCGCGATGCGCACGTCGTCGAGGAATGCGGCGCGGTGGTACACGAGCTGGTCGAGGAGCACGACGGCGTCGTCGAGGACGCCGCGGCGGATCAGGTCGAGCGCCGTCCGGGTCCGATCGGTGTACCGCAGGGTTCCGTCCGTGACGACGTCGTCCGAGGTCAGCGCCTGGCGAACCATGACGCCGGGACCCGGGTTCCAGCGGAGGTGCGGCGGGAGGATGACCTCGACCACGTCGTCCGGGCCGGCGAGCGGACCGCGCGTACTCCACCACGACGCCGCGGTCAGACCGCCGAAGACCGCTTCGCGCGGTGCTGTGAGCCCGACCGCCCGGGCCATGACGGCGTGGGTCAGGGGAAGTCGCGCATCGCAGTAGACGTCGCGCCTCAGGCGTCGCCATCGTGATCCCCGCAGCTGTGCCCGGGTCAGTACTCCCCGCTGGAGAGCGTCACTGCCCAGGAACGGACCATCGAAGAGCGGCACGGGGAGTGAGGATCGCCGAAACCTGCCCTGTCCCGCTGACGCCGTCCACAACCATGATCAACACGCGGCTAGGGCTGCCAGAACGGCCGATCGACAGCCGTGACCGTGTGGTGATCTTGCTCAGGCGGCGGTGCGGTCCTCGGCGGGTGCCATCAGCGAGACCAGCAGGGCGATGTCGCGCTTGTGGCCGGCCGACGGGGAGCCGTCGAGCTCGGACGGCGTCTCCACGACCACGGGGACGCCGGACATCGACGGGTGGGCCAACAGCTCCGCGAACGGCGCCACCCCGATCGAGCCCTCGCCGATCGTGGTGTGCCGGTCCCGCTTGGAGCCGCACTCGTCGAGCGAGTCGTTGGCGTGCACCAGCCCGAGCCGGCCGGGACCGACGGTGGCCTCGAGCGCGTCGAGCGTCGCCGTCATCCCGCCGGGAGCCGCCAGGTCGTGCCCGGCGGCCCACGCGTGGCAGGTGTCGAAGCAGACGCCCACGAGGGGGTGGAAGTCCAGCGCCGCGAGGTAGGGGCCGAGGTCCTCGACGGTGGCGGCCAGCGACTTGCCGCCCCCGGCCGTGGGCTCGATCAGCAGCCGGGGCCCGTCGGCGGGGGCCGCGTCGAGCACCGGCAGCAGCCGCTCGCGGAGCTGGGCCAGCGCCGCCTCGTAGCGGTCCTCGCCGACGGCGGAACCGGCGTGCACCACGACGCCGGAGCAGCCGAGCTCGGCCCCGCGGGCGAGGTTGTGCGCGATCGAGGCGATCGACTGCTCGACGGTCGCCTCGGTGGGGGAGCCGACGTTGACCAGGAACGGCGTGTGGATGAACGACGGAATGCCGCGCTCGGCGCACCCGGCGGTGAACAGGGCGTCCTGCGCGGGGGTGCCGGCGGTCAGCTTCCAGCCGCGCGGGTTGCCCACGAACACCTGGACGGCGCGGGCCGCGACGGCGTCGGTGTAGGCGAGCCCACCCTTCGCGAGGCCACCCCTGGTCTGGACGTGCGCGCCGATGGGGGAGGAGTTCTGCACGGAGGATCGGCCTACCAGAAGCTCAGGAGGATCTTGACGGTCGTGCCCTGGTCGACGGTCTCGCCGGCCTTCGGGGTCTGGCCGACGACGCGGTCGCCGGTGATCCAGGAGGAGGTCTCCACCTTCAGCCCGGCGGCCTCGAGGATCCGCTTGGCCTCGGCCGAGCTCTTGCCGCCGACGTCGGGCACCTGCACCTGCGGCATCCCGGCCGAGACCTGGATGCTGACGGTGCTCGCGTAGGGGACCGGCCCGGCGGCGGGGTCTGGGGTCACGGCCATGACCTCGCCCTTGTCGACGGCGGCGCTGCGGCCGTCGTCGATCCGGGTGACGGTGAAGCCGAGCTGCTCGAGGTTCGCCGTGGCCGCCTCGGGGGTCTGGCCGATGACGTCGGGGATCGCGACCGGGGCGTGGCCCTGGCTGACGATCACGGTGACCAGGGCGTCGCGGGGCAGCTGGGTGCCCGCGGGCGGGTCGAACCCGATCACCAGGCCGGCGGCCACCTGGTCGTCGTACTGGTCGGCGGTGGTCACCTGCAACGGCAGCGTCTCCTGCAGCTGCTGGAGGACGGCGTCCGCCTCGAGGCCGGCCAGCTCCACCGGGACGACGAACCGCTCGGGTCCCTTCGAGACGACGATCTCGACGTCGGTGCCCCGGATCGCCTCGCCGTCGGCCGGGTCGGTGGAGATGACCACGCCCTCGGGCACGGTCTCGCTCCACGCCTCGGTGACGGGGTTGGGGTCCAGCCCCGCCGCCTGCAGCAGGTCGATCGCGGCCTCGCGGTCCTTGCCGACCAGGGAGGGGACGTCGGTCCAGCGGCCGGAGCCCAGCCACCAGCCGACGGCGCCGATCGTGATCGCGAGCAGCATCACGATCGCGAACGCGAGGCGGGCCCGGCGGCGGCGGACGTGCTGGGGCACTCCGGGCCGGGTCCGCTCGAGCGCGGGCTTGCGGCCGTTGACGTTCATCGTCGGGCCGGCGCCCATGGCCGGGAGCATGCTGGTGCGCCCGGCGCGGTCGGTGCGGTGCCCGAGGACGGCGGTGCCCGGGTCGCTCGGGTGGCGGGGTCGGGTGGGGCGGTTCGTGGGCCGCAGCGTGCCGGGGCCGGCCGTGCTGCGGCCGGTGGGCACCGGGACGATCTCGACGCCGAGGTCCTTGCGCACGTCGGACAGCTCGGCGAGGAAGGCGCCGGCGTCGAGCGGTCGGCCGGCCGGGTCGCGCCGCGTAGTGCGGGCGACCAGCTCGTCGACCTGCCACGGGATGCCCGGCACCTCCTCCGACGGCGCGGGGACGTCGTGGTGCACGTGCTGGTAGGCCACCGCGAGCGGGGTGTCGCCGCCGAAGGGCGGGTGCCCGGTCAGCATCTCGTAGAGCACGATCCCGGCGGCGTAGATGTCGGACCGGGCGTCGGCCCGCCCGCGTTCGAGCTGCTCGGGGGAGAGGTAGGCGACCGTGCCGATGAGCACGCCGCCGGTCTGGCTGGTCTGGCCGGTGCCCACGACGGCGCGCGCGAGGCCGAAGTCGGCCACCTTGACGACGCCGTCGACGCCGATCAGCACGTTCTCGGGCTTGATGTCGCGGTGCACGATGCCGGCCCGGTGCGCGGCGGTCAGGCCCGACAGCACGGGCTCGAGCACGGCGAACGCCTCGCCCACGGTGAGCCGGCCGCGGGCGGTGAGCAGGTCGCGCAGCGTGCGGCCGCGGACGAGCTCCATGACCAGGAAGACCAGCCCCTGGTCGCTGCCCTGGTCGCTGACCGAGACGACGTTGGGATGGCTGAGCATCGCGGCGGCGCGCGCCTCGCGGGTGAACCGGTCGACGAACGTCGGGTCGTGCACGAGGTGGTCGGCCATGACCTTGACGGCCACGGTGCGGTGCAGCCGCAGATCGGTGGCCGAGTACACCGTGGACATGCCGCCACGGGCGAGGCGTTCCTCGAGGCGATAGCGCCCCTCGAGGACGACCCCCACCACGGGGTCGCTCACCACGGTGTCCACCCGGTCGAGTGTAGGAGTGGGATCGCCGGGTTTCGGCCAACCACGCGGTTCAGGGGGCGGCCGGGACGGCTGGTGCACGTGGTCAGCGGGGGGTCCGGCCGCCGGGGCGGTGGCCGACGTCACCGACCCGGGCGCCCGCGCGGGGGCACCCGGCTGGGTCAGCGGGCCGGTGGCCCCTGGGCCCGGGGCACCGACCGCACGTCCGGCAGGCCGCACTCCCTCATGGTGTGCGCCGGGGCGCGCCCGCGGGAGGCGGGGGCGCGCGACACGCCGGTCGATCCGCCCCGGATCGCTCGCCATAGGCTTGTCCGTCATGGAGACGCTCACCCCGGCGGAGGTCGCCCAGCTCCTGGGCGTCTCGCCCAACCGGGTCCGCCAGCTGCTGCGCGACGGGAAGCTGATGGCCGTCCCCGGCAGCGGCAACGGGAAGATCCCCGCCGACTTCGTGCAGGACGGCGCCGTCCTCAAGCACCTGCCCGGCCTGCTGACGGTCCTGCACGACGGCGGGTTCAGCGACCAGGAGGCCTTCGACTGGCTGTTCCGCGAGGACGACTCGCTGCCCGGCACTCCCGTGCAGGCCCTCCGGGACAACCGCCACACCGAGGTCACCCGGCGCGCCCAGGCCATGGCCCTGTAATGGCGCTCTGACGGTCTCGTGGGGCACTGGACTTACGCCGCGCTGCTCGCCGGCTGCCTGGTGGTCACCGCGCCCCTCGAGCTGGTGCTGCGGGCCCGGGTCTATGCCCGCTGGCGGCGGTTCCTGCTGGCCGTGCTGCCGGAGTTCGTCGTCTTCGTCGCCTGGGTGCTCTACGCGATCGACCAGGGCCACTGGGACTACAGCGCGCAGCTGACCCTCGACGTCCGGCTGCCCGGCGGCATCCCGGTCGAGGAGGTCCTCTTCTTCGTCGTCGTCCCGTTGTGCTCGGTGCTGGCCTTCGAGGCGGTGCGCCGGGTGACCGGCTGGGACGCGGGCTATCCCGTCCCCGACGACAGCCCCGGGAGCATCGCAGCGAGGAACGAGCGAGGAGCGGACCGGGGCGCGGAGTCGGGTAGCGGCACCGAGGAGGCCGACGAATGAGCTACTCCGCCCTGGCGGTGACCGCCGTCGTCGTCGTCCTCGTGCTCGACGTGGCCGTCTACCGCACCCGCCTGGTCACCCGGGCGGTCTTCTGGGTCGCGTACGCGATCATCGTGTCGTTCCAGCTGCTCATGAACGGCGTGCTGACCGGCCTCGACGTCGTCACCTACGACGAGAACGCGATCTGGGGCCCGCGGATCGCCTACGCGCCGGTCGAGGACCTTCTCTTCGGCTTCGCGATGGTCACCCTCACCCTGGCCACCTGGGCGGCGGTCAACCGGCGGGCGAACACCGCGAGACGGCGCGGCTTGGACACCGACACCCGGCGGTCGAGCACCCGGTAGTCGGCCTTCTCGATCTCGTCGAGGATGCCGCCGTACAGGGCCGTGGCGGCGCGCACGCAGTCCCGCGACTCGGGCGCGAGCAGCGGCGTCCCCGGGGCGGCGTCGTCGTACCGGCGCCGGACGACGGCGACCATCTCCCGCATCAGGGCCTCGAACCGCGCGTCGTGCCGCTTCTCGGCCAGCTGTTCCCGCGTCACCCCGTGCGCGGCCATCAGGTCCTCGGGCAGGTAGACCCGGCCGCGGTCGACGTCCTCGCCGACATCGCGGAGGAAGTTCGTCAGCTGGAAGGCCTCGCCGAGCGCGATGGCGTGCGGCGCGGCCTCCTCGCGGCTCACGCCGCGCGCGGTGCCCAGCACCGGCAGCACCTGCAGGCCGATCACCGCGGCCGAGCCCCACATGTACCGGTCGAGGGCGGCGATGTCGGCGTACCCGGTGACGTCGAGGTCGCTGGCCATCGCGGCGAGGAAGTCGAGCAGGTGCTCGACCGGGATCGCGTAGCGCCGGTAGGTGTGCACCAGCGCCAGCCGCACGGGATCCGCAGACCAGCCCTCCTCGAGCTCGGCCAGCAGGGCGCGGGACCAGTCGGCGAGGTCGCCGGCCGGGTCGGCGCCGGGGTGGTCGACCAGGTCGTCGGCGGTGCGGGCCGCGGCGTAGAGCGCGTGCACGGCCGGACGGCGGTCGGCGGTCAGCAGCCGGGTGGCGAGGTGGTAGCTCTTGCCGTGGCGGGCGGCGATCGCCGCGCAGTGCCGGTAGGCGGCGTCCAGCTCGGCCTGCCGCCCCGCGACGGCCGTCACCGCGTGGCCCCGGTGATCCGCTCGGCGGCCAGGCGCCCGCTGATCAGCACCATCGGGACGCCGACGCCGGGCTGCACCGACGAGCCGGCCAGGACGACGTTCTCCGGGCCTCGGCGGGGGAGCGTGGGCGGCCGGAACGGCCCGGTCTGGCCGAACGTGTGGGCCAGCGCGAACGGGGTGCCGGCGGCCATGCCCTGCGCGGCCCAGTCGAGCGGGGTCGCCATCTCCTCCACCTCGATCGACCCGGTGAGCCCGGTCCAGCCGCGGTCCTCCAGGGTGCGGAGGATCTCGTCGCGGTAGCGCGGGCCCAGCGCCGTCCAGTCGATGTCGGGGTTGCCGCCGCTGCGCCGGTCCAGGTTCGGGGTGGGGGCCACGACGCTGAGCACGTGGCCGCCGGCCGGGGCCAGGGACCGGTCGGTCACCGACGGCATGCTCACCAGCAGGCTCGGGTCGGTCATGATCGCGCCGTCGCGGGTCAGCTCGGCGAACACCTGCTCCCACGCCGCGCCGAAGCTGATCGTGTGGTGCGCCTGGCCCGGCAGCTCGGCACGGACGCCGACGTGCAGGGCCACGCAGCTGGGGGAGTAGGTGGGCCGGCGCGGCGGCCGCAGACCCGGCACCAGCCGCCACGGCGCGTCGGTGGTGACGACGACGGCGTCCGCGGGCAGCCGGTCGCCGTCCGAGGTCCGGACGGCGACGGCCCGGCCGCCCCGCAGCTCGAGGTCGGCCTCCGCGCCGTACCGGAACTCCACCCCGGCATCCGCCGCGGCGGCGGCCAATGCGCGGGGCACGGCGCCGATGCCGCCGATCGGGTGCCACACGCCGGCGCCGATGTCGAGCTGGGCGATGACGGCGTAGGCCGCGATCGCGCGGAAGGGGGAGACCCCGGCGTACAGCGCCTGGAAGCTGAACAGCCGGCGCAGGCGGTCGTCGCCGAACGCGCGTCCGACGTGCCGGGACAGCCGGCCGAAGCCGCCGCGGCGGATCAGGGCCAGCAGCTCCGGGCCGAGCAGGTCCAGCGGCGAGTCCAGGTTGCGGTCGATGAAGGTCGACAGCTGCAGCCGGTAGAGCTCGGCCAGGTCGGCGAGGTAGCGGCGCAGGTTGTCCGCCTCGGCCGGGCCGGCCAGCCGCGCGACCTCGGCGGCGAAGGCCTCGCGGTCGGCGTGCACGTCCAGGTGCGACCCGTCGGCGAACTGCGCGCGGTACGTCGTCTCCAGGGGGACCAGGTCGAGGCGGTCGGCGAGCTTCTCGCCGACCGCGGCGAGCGTGTCCGCCACGATCTCGGGGGCGGTGAACACCGACGGGCCGGTGTCGAGGACGTACCCGTCGCGGCGGACCACCCCGGCTCGACCGCCGGGGCCGTCGCCGCGCTCGACGACGGTGACCTCCCGGCCGGCGCCGCGCAGCCGGAGCGCCGCCGCCAGGCCGGCCAGCCCGGCACCGACGACGACCACGCGGTCGGTGCGGCCGGGGACGGTGCGCACGGTCAGGCGCTGCGCGAGGTGGCGGCGACGGCGAGCGCGTCGAGGGCGGCCCGGGCGTCGGCGGCGAGCGGGGCGGCGGCGATCGCGCTGCGGGCCAGGGCGGTGCGCTCGGTGATGCGCTCCTCGACGGCCGCACGGGCGCCGGTGCTCTCCATGAGCCGGCGGAGCGCATCGAACTCGTCAGGCCCGGCCGTGGCGCGCCCGAGGACGTCGCCCAGCAGCGCCCGGCCCCCGGCGTCGGCGGCCTGCTCGGTCAGGGCGACGAGCAGGGTCTGCTTGCCCTCGCGCAGGTCGTCGTCGGCGGACTTGCCGGTGACCTCGGGGTCGCCGAACACCCCGAGGACGTCGTCGCGCAGCTGGAACGCCTCGCCGAGCGGCAGACCGATCGCGGTGCAGGCCTCGAGCATCTCCGGACCGCCGCCGGCCAGGGCGACGCCGAGCTGGAGCGGCCGCTGCACGGTGTAGCCGGCGCTCTTGTAGCGGGCCACGGTGAGGGCCCCGTCGGGGCCGGGCAGCCCGCCCGCCGCGTGCAGCAGGTCGAGGTACTGCCCGGCGGTGACCTCGGTGCGCATCGTGTCCCAGACCCCGCGCGCGCGCCCGAGTGCGGCCGCGGAGATGCCCGAGCGGCGCAGCAGCTCGTCCGACCACACCAGGGCGAGGTCGCCGACGAGGATCGCCGCCCCGGTGCCGAACAGCCGGCCGTCGCCCTCCAGGCGGCTCGCGTCGTGCCGCGTGGCGAACCCGATGTGCGTGGCCGGGCGGCCGCGGCGGGTCTGCGCGCCGTCCATCACGTCGTCGTGGACCAGGGCGCTGGCGTGCACGAACTCCAGGGCGGCGACCGCGCGGAGCACCGCCGCCTCGTCCTCGCCGTGCGCTCCGCGGGCGCCGCGCCAGCCCCAGTAGGCGAAGGCCGGGCGCAGCCGCTTCCCGCCGGCGGCCAGCGCGCGGACCTCGTCGACGAGGGGGACGAGCGTGGCGTCCATGGCGGCGAGGACGTCGCTCTGCCGGTCGAGGAACTCGTCGAGCGCGGCGCTCACCGCCGCCCGCAACCGGTCCAGGCCGGCGGCCTCGAGCGGCGGGGACCCGTCGGCGGCGTCGCTGTCCCGCTGCTGCGCCCCGACCGTCACCGGGCCAGTATCGCCCAGGCCCGCGGGGCGCGACCCGGTGAGCACGCCTACCCGGGGGGTCCCGTTGGTTCCCATTCCGCCTCCGTCGCCGTCGCCGTCGTCCCTTCTTCTCCCGGGACGGGGGGCCTGGATGCGCGCGCCAGGTGCGATTCGTCGGCGGGACGGTCCGTACCCTGGGTGCTCGTGACCCGCACCGTTCGCGAGCTGCTCGCCTCGGCACGCCCGACGTGGTCGTTCGAGTTCTTCCCGCCGAAGACGCCCGAGGCGGAGGTGCAGCTGTGGACGGCGCTGCGCGAGCTGGAGCGGCTGAAGCCGTCGTTCGTGTCGGTCACGTACGGCGCCGGCGGAACGACCCGCGAGGGCACGGTCTCGGTCACCGAGCGGATCGCGACCGATTCGACGATGACCCCGCTGGCCCACCTCACCGCCGTCGACCACAGCGTCGCCGAGCTGCGGCACGTCGTCAGCCGGCTGGCCGCCGCCGGGGTCCGCAACATGCTGGCGCTGCGCGGTGACCCGCCCGGCGCCGATCCGCAGGCCGAGTGGCTGGCCCACCCGGAGGGGCTGCACTACGCCTCCGAGCTGGTCGAGCTGATCCGGTCGATGGGCGACTTCTGCGTCGGCGTGGCCGCCTTCCCCGAGCGGCACCCGCGCTCACCGGACTTCGACTCCGACGTCGAGATGTTCGTGAGCAAGTGCCGGGCGGGCGCCGACTTCGCGATCACCCAGATGTTCTTCCGCGCCGAGGACTACCTCCGCATGCGGGACCGGGTGACCGCCCGGGGCTGCGACGTGCCGATCATCGCCGGGGTCATGCCGGTGACCAACGCGCGCCAGATCACCCGGATCGTCCAGCTCTCCGGGCAGGCGTTCCCGCCCGACCTCGCCGCCCGGTTCGCCGAGCTCGACGGGGACCGGCCCGAGGACAAAGCCGCGGTGCGGGCCTTCGGGGTCGAGGTGGCCACCGAGCTGTGCCGCACCCTGCTCGACGAGGGCGTGCCCGGCATCCACTTCATCACCATGAACCGGTCGACGGCGACGCGTGAGGTCTACGCCAACCTCGCCACCGACCCCCAGGTCGACGACGACGACCTGCCGGCCTCCGACGGCGCGGTCGCCGCTCCTATCCGCTGATTTCGGCGGCCGCCAGGTCCGCGGCGCGGCGCAGCCCCTCCCGCTCGGCCGCGTACCCGCCGAGCACGCCGACCACCGGCAGGTTCGACAGCGCGCGGTGGCGCAGCTTGCCCTTCGGCCGGGCGTCGAGGGCCTCGTCGATGCGGGCCAGCAGCCGCGACGCGCGCCACAGCGTGCGGACCGCGCCCCGCTCGCCGGGAGCGCCCAGCGCCTCGCCGCGGTAGGTGCCCTTCACGTGGCCGAGCAGGGGCTCGACGCGGCTCGCGGGCAGGTCGCGACCGAGCAGCACCCGGGCGAGCAGCGACACCCGCTCGGCCGGGTCGTCGACACCGTGCTCACCGGCCACGCCCAGGACGACCATCGACTGGACCGCGGTGCCGACGGTGTTCTGCAGCGGCAGCAGGTCGGCCAGGCGACCCACGAAGCGGGGTGCTGCCGACAGGCCGGCCGCGAACCGGGTGACGGACTCGGCCCACCACTGGTCGCGCTCGCGCTGCGGCCGCGACGGCGGCCGGCCGAGCCGGGTCACCAGGGGGGTGAGCAGCCGGTCGACCCGGCGGAACACGTCGACGACGACGGCGTCGCTGATCGGGGGAGCCATGCAGGGGTCATGCCCAGGGCCGCGCGAGATCAACACCCGCCGAGCCGTCGATCGATGCCCCGGAGGAGGACACTTCTCACGTCGACGTGTCCGCCCGGGGGACATCGTGGACGACGGCCGGATCCGGGCCGGGCATTCCGACTAGCCTGCCGGCCGTGATCATGGTCGCGGCGGTCGTCGCCTACGTGCTGCTGGCCGGGCTGGCCGCGTTCCAGATCGCCCTGGTCGCCGGCGCCCCGCTCGGGCACCTCGCCTGGGGCGGGAAGCACCGCGTGCTGCCGCGCGGCCTGCGGGTGGCCAGTGCGCTGTCGGTCCCGCTGTACGCGCTGTTCGCCTGGATCATCTCGGCCGCCGTCGCGCGGGCCACCGAGTTCGGCGACTACGTCTACGAGACCCCTCCCGCCCTCTGGGTGCTGACGGCGTACTTCGGCATCGGCGTCCTCGCGAACGCGGCCTCCCGCAGCCGGCCCGAGCGCCTGGTGATGACGCCGGTCGCGCTCGTGCTGGCGCTGTGCTGCCTGGTCATCGCGCTGAAGGTCTGAGCCCGACCTGGCGCGCCGGGTGGCTCGTACCGTGGCGGGCATGGCGGCGCGAGGACACGGTGCGGCCCGGAGGTGGGCCGTCGTCGTCGCACTCGTCGTCGTCCTGGTGGCGACGCCGCTGGTTCTCCGCGCGCTGCCGGCCGCCGACGCCGACGTGCCGGCGGCCGACCTCGCGGCCGCCGTCCTCGGCAGCGCCGACGTCGGCTTCTCCGGGTACGCGGTGTCGGCCGGTGGGCTGGCCCTCCCGGTGGGCGACCAGCTGCCCTCGCTGGCCGACCTGTTCAGCGACCGGACGGCGATGCGCGTGTGGTGGCGCGGGCCCGAGGACCACCGGGTCGACGTGCTCTCGGGGGCGGGGGAGACGGGCACCCACCGGGACGCGACCGGCACCTGGACCTGGGAGTACGAGCGGGCCACCGCCGCCCGGGGCGCGCTGACCCCCTTCACCCTGCCCGCGCCGCCCGACGTGCTGCCCACCTCGCTCGCGCGGCGCCTGCTCTCGGAGGCCGACGACGCCGAACTGGCCCGGATCGGCGCCCGCCGCGTGGCCGGCCGGGACGCCCTCGGGCTGCGGCTGGTGCCGGCCGAGGACGCCGCGGGCGTCGAGCGGGTCGACGTCTGGGTGGAGCCCGACAGCGGGCTGGCCCTGCAGGTGGAGGTGTACGGGAAGGGAGCCGACCGCCCCGCGCTCGACACCCGGTTCCTCGACCTCGACCTCGCCGTCCCGGCGGCCGCGGTGACCGCGTTCTTCCCGCCGGTCGGCTCGTCGGTCCGGCAGGCGCGCGAGGCCGAGGTCGTCCTCGAGGCCGGGCGCCGGATCACGCCCGTGCCGCTGCCCGACGAGCTGGCGGGGTTGCCCCGCCGGCAGCTGGAGGGGGCGCCGCCCGGGATCGGCCTCTACGGCCGCGGCGTGACGGTGCTGGCCGTCGCGCCCGTGCCACCCGGGCTGGCTCGGGGGCTGCGCACGGCCCTGGACCAGAGTCCGGACGCCGTCCGCGACGACGCCGGGGCGCGGCTGGCCGTCGGTCCGGTCGCGCTCATGCTCGTGGAGCCGGGCCACGGCCCCTACGTGCTCACCGGCACCGTGACGCTCGACGCCCTGGCGGCCGCCGCCGGGCAGCTGCAGCAGGATCCCGCGCCGTGATCACCACCCGACGGCTGGTCAAGCAGTTCGGCCGGCTCCGTGCCGTCGACGGCATCGACCTCGACGTCCGCGCCGGTGACATCTACGGCTTCCTCGGGGCCAACGGCTCGGGCAAGACCACCACCGTGCGGATGCTGCTGGGGCTGGTGCTGCCCACCAGCGGGGAGATCGAGCTGCTCGGGAGCCGGATGCCGCGGGCCGGGCGGCGGGTGCTGCCGCGGGTCGGGGCGCTGATCGAGGGCCCGGCGCACTACGGGCACCTGTCGGGCCGGGAGAACCTCGCGCTGCTCGACGCCGCGGGGCCGGGCGGGTCCTGGCGCACCCGCCGGGCACGGATCGGGGAGGTCCTTGAGCAGGTCGGCCTGGCCGGTGTCGGCCGGCGCCCGGTCAAGGCGTACTCCCTGGGCATGCGCCAGCGCCTCGGGTTGGCCGGCGCGCTGCTGCGCCGCCCGGAGCTGCTCGTTCTCGACGAGCCGACCAACGGCCTGGACCCGCAGGGCATCACCGAGGTGCGCGAGCTGCTGCTCGACCTGCACCGCGAGGGCACGACGGTCTTCCTGTCCAGCCACCTCCTGGCCGAGGTCGAGCAGCTCTGCTCCCGGGTGGGGGTGCTCGACCGGGGCCGGCTGGTGCTGCAGGACGAGCTCGCGGCGCTCACCGCCCCGACCGGGTCGACCGTGGTGCACACGCCCACGCCGGACCGGGTGCGCGCCGTCCTCGACGGGCGGGTGACCGCGACCGACGGCGAGCGGGTCGTGGTGCGCGGGGCCGACCCCGCCGAGGTGAACGCGCGGCTCGTCGGGGCCGGCATCGCGGTCACCGCTCTCTCGCTGGAGCGGCCGACGCTGGAACAGGTGGTCCTCGCCGCGGCCGGCACCAGCACCGACCGGGTGGAGGCGCCCCGGTGATCGTCGTGGAGCTGCGGAAGCTGTTCCGCCGTCCCCGGACGTGGGCGACGATCGGCGTCCTCAACGCGCTGCCGGTCCTGGTCGCCGTCCTCCTGGTGGTCACCGACCTGGCGCCGCGGCCGGGCGAGGGGCCGCCGTTCCTGTCGGCGGTGCTGTCCAACGGCGCCCTCTACCCGCTGGCCGCGCTGGCCATCGTGCTGCCGCTGTTCCTGCCCATCGCGGTCGCCGTCGTGGCCGGTGACTCGGTGGCCGGCGAGGCCCAGGCCGGCACGCTGCGCTACCTGCTGGCCCGCCCGGCCGGCCGCACCCGGCTGCTGGTGGCCAAGCTGGTCGCGGTCCTGGTGTTCGTGCTCGTCACGGTGCTGGTCGTCGCCGGGGTGGGCTACGTGCTGGGGGCGACGCTGTTCGACGCCCAGCCGGCGGCGGGCACGTCGGTGTCGGGCACGTCCCTCAGCTCGCAGGAGCTCTCCGTGCGGACGCTGCTGGCCATCGGCTACGTCGCCGTCTCCATGCTGGGCGTCGCCGCCTTCGCCCTGTTCTTCTCCACGCTCACCGACTCCCCGCTGGGCGCCACCATGGGTGCGCTGGCGGTGCTCGTCGCGTCGTCCCTGCTGTTCACCCTCGACGCGGCCTCACCGATCGCGCCCTACCTGCCCACCCGGTACTGGCTGGCGTTCGTCGACTTCTTCCGCGACCCGATCCACTGGCGCGACATCACCCGCGGGCTGGCGCTGCAGGGCGTCTACGTGGGCGTGCTGCTCGCGGCGGCATGGGCGAACTTCACGACCAAGGACGTCACCAGTTGAGTTCAGCCGCCGAGGCGGGCGCAGTCGCCCGCGTCGAGCGGCACCGGGTCCCCGGCGGCGAGCTGCGCCAGCACGATCGCCTGGACGACGGCGTCCCGCGGCAGCTCGCCGTGACCCAGCTGCGCCTGCGGGCACACCTCCTGCACCGGCAGGTTCAGCGCCCCGTCGAGCCGGGCGGAGTCCGGCGGGGTGACGGTGCGGTCCTGCGTCGTCCAGATCGAGACCCAGGTCGGCCCGGCCGGCGTCTCGTCGCCGGCGTTGAGCCGGGCGAGGACGGCGCTGCCGGTGCCGAGTTGCACGCAGCCCAGGGGGCACTGGTCGGGGGCGACCTCCCCGGCCAGGTCGGCCAGCGTGGTCCCGTGGTGCGGGGCCCCGAGCGTGATCACCCGCCGGACGACGGCGGCCCCGCCGTCGGCCACCCACAGCCGGGCCACCACACCGCCGGCGGAGTAGCCGACGACGTCGACGCTGTCGGCGCCGCTGCGATCCAGCGCCGCGTCGGCAGCGGCGCCCAGCGCGGCCGCCGATTCCGCCAGGTCACCGGTTCCGGTACCGGGCAGCCGCACCACCGTGGCGTCCCGGCCCTGGGCGGTCAGCAGGTCGGCCAGCGGTTGCAGGGACGACGTCGAACCGCCGTAGCCGGGGACGAGCAGGACCGGCCCGGGCCGCTCCTGGGACACCGGCTCGGCCGCCGGAGCCGAGCCCCGCGACACGAGGACGACGGCGAGCGCGGTCAGCGCGACGACGACGAGGGCCGCCACGCCGAGGAGGAACCGCCGACGCGCGGGGGAGAGACCGACGAGCACACCCCTACTGTCCCGCGTGACGGCAATCGATGTCGGCAGTTCGGTGGCGGGGAAGGGAGGCGGCGGGGTGCGCAGCCGTGAGGAGTACCTCGCCGCGTGGTCGGAGTGGCACGGCGGCACCGGCACGGCCAGCCCGCTGGTGCGGGGGTGGCTGTCGATCGCCTACGCCCTGGCCCGGCCGATCGCCGGCCTCCCCCCGGCCGTGGCGACCGCGCTCGGTGTCGTCGTCGCGGCCGCGGCGATCGTGCCGGCAGCGGCGGGGGGCGCGTGGCTGATCGCGGCCGGGCTGCTGATCGGGCTCTCCGGGCTGGTCGACTCGATCGACGGCGCGCTGGCCATCGGCACCGGGCGGGCGTCGCAGCGGGGCTTCGTGCTCGACTCCGTCGCCGACCGGTTGACCGAGGCCGCGTACGCCGCAGCGCTGTGGGCCGCGGGTGCGCCGGGCTGGCTCGCGGTCGCGTTCGGTGCGCTGTGCTGGCTGCCCGACTACCTGCGCGCGCGGGCCGGTCAGGCCGGGATCGACCGCACCGGCCCCCTCTCGGTCTGGGAGCGGCCCACCCGCGTGGCGATGGCAGGGATGACCCTCGGGGGCGCGGGAGTGGTCGCCGGGCTCGGCCACGCCGACCTGGTCGTGCTCGCCGGGACCGGCGTCGGCGCGGCGCTCGGGGCGGTCGGCACCGTCCAGCTCGGGCTCTGGTTCCGCGGTGTCCTGGCCGGTCCGGAGGCCTCCGGGCGAGCGCCCGGCCCGGGCGGCTCCTAGGCTGTGCGGGGCCCCGACCGTTCACGGGCCCGTCGCCGTCCGGCCGCTGGACCTTCCTCCCAGCGCCACCACCCAGGGAGATCCCCCGTGCCCGTCGCCGTCACCGGCTCGATCGCCACCGATCACCTGATGACCTTCCCGGGCCGCTTCACCGAGCAGTTCGTCGAGGGCCAGATGGAGAACGTCTCCCTGTCGTTCCTCGTCGACGACCTGGTCCAGCACCGCGGCGGGGCCGGCGCGAACATGGCCTACGGCATGGGCCTGCTCGGTCTCGAGCCGGTGCTCGTCGGCGCCGTCGGCAGCGACTTCGCCGACTACGAGGCCTGGCTCTCCCGGCACGGGGTCGACACCCGCAGCGTCCACTGGTCGGAGCTCAAGCACACCGCCCGGTTCGTCTGCACGACCGACACCGACAACAACCAGATCGCCTCCTTCTACTCGGGCGCGATGTCCGAGGCGTCCCAGATCGAGCTGGCGCCGGTCGCCCACCGCGTCGGCGACCTCGACCTCGTCGTCATCGGCCCCAACGACCCGACCGCGATGGTGCGCCACACCCAGGAGTGCCGGGAGCGGGGCTTCGCCTTCGCCGCCGACCCCAGCCAGCAGCTGGCATGGGCCGACGGCGAGATGATCCGCGACCTGGTCGACGGTGCCGAGCTGCTGTTCACCAACGAGTACGAGGCGGCCCTGCTGCTGCAGAAGACCGGGTGGAACGCCGACGAGGTGCTGGCCCGGGTCGGCACCTGGGTGACCACCCGGGCCGCCGAGGGCGTGCTCGTGCGGCAGGCGGGGGAGCAGCCGCTGTCGGTGCTGGCCGTGCCCGAGACCAAGCCGGTGGAACCGACCGGTGGCGGCGACGCGCTGCGGGCGGGCTTCATCGCCGGCCGCATGTGGGGCCTCGGCCTCGAGCGGGCCACCCAGCTCGGGTCGGCGGTCGCGACGGCGGCCGTCGAGGTCGTCGGCACGCAGGAGTACGACCTCCCGCGGGAGAGCTTCCTCGGCCGGTTCGCCGAGGCGTTCGGCCGCGACGCCGCGGACGAGGTCGCCGCGTTCCTGCCGTAGGTCACCCGCCCCGGTTCACTCGCCCCGGACGCGTTCTCCGATCGAGGGGTCCGCGGCCCACTTCTGATAGGGGATCCGGCGGATCTCCTTGACCTCGCCGATCGTCGCCCACTCGTTGCCGCCGAGCCGGGCCAGCGGCTTGAGCTGCTCGATGCGTGGCCGACCGTCGCGGACGGCGTCCGCCCAGACGCTGATCTGCACCACCCGGCCGAGCACCAGCGTGCTGTCACCGAGGCCCAGGGTGGCGTGCAGCGTGCACTCGATCGACACCGGCGACTCCGCCACGCGCATGGCGGCCACGCGCTCGGCGGGCTCCAGCCGCACCCCCGCCTGCTCGGCCTCGCTGGCGTCGGGCGGGAAGTCGGTGCCCGTGGCGTTGACCTGCTCGAACAGCGCCTCCGGGGTCAGGTTGACGGTGAACTCCCCGGTTGCCTCGACGTTGTTCAGGGAGTCCTTCCGGCCGACCGACGTGAACTGCACGATCGGCGGCGCGACGCAGGCCACCGTGTAGAAGGAGTGCGGCGCCAGGTTGTCCACGCCGTCGGCCGACCGGCTGCACACCCAGGCGATCGGCCGCGGGACGACGACGGAGTTGAGCACCCGGTAGAACGCCGTGCGCTCCATCTCGGCCGGATCGAAGGTCACGCGGGGCAGGGAGTCGGTCACCGGTCCATCGTGACCCACTGCGCTCGGGGCGCCGCGGCCAGCGGTCGGCCGCGCCAGGTGAGGGTCCCTCTCCGGCGGCCGCGCAGCGACCGCGCCATGAGCACGTCGAGGAGCAGCACCGACACCGGGTGCGCGAGCGCGTCGGGCCAGACCCGGCCGCCGGTGCGGGCGGCGACGACCGCCCGGCCGGCCACCCCGGCCGCGTACCCGAGCAGGCCGACCCGCGAGCCGCGCAGCGCGGCGGCGGGGGGCGCCACCCAGACGGCGGTCAGCGCTGCGGCCGCGGCCACGCTGGCGGCCGGCGAGCCGCCGACCGCCTGCCACAACGACTTGGCGTAGCCCTCCCGGAGTTCGGCCCAGCCCTCGTACATGCGGCAGGCCGCCAACCGGGAGCCGTCGATCGGGCCGCCGAGGCCGCCGGACCGCTTCACCGCGCGCAGCAGGGCGACGTCCTCGACGACCTCGCCGCGCACCGCGGCGTGCCCGCCGGCGCGGGCGTACCCGCGGGCGGTGAGCACGAGGAACTGGCCGTTGGCCGCCGACAGCGACGGCCGCCGCGACCGTTCGGCGAGCCGGACGGGCAGCGTCGTGGCCCAGAGCCAGGGCGCCAGGGGCTGGACCAGCCGCTCCGGGAGCCCCTCGGCCAGCGGGCGCGGCCAGGGGGAGACCAGGTCGAGACCCTGTCGGTCGAGCACGGCGACGGCGGCCGCCAGGGCGTCGGGGAACAGCCGGACGTCGGCGTCGACGAACACGAGCACGCCGTCGTCGCCGGGCCCCGCGGCGGCCACCCCGGTCGCGCACGCGTGCGGCTTGCCCAGCCAGCCGGGCGGCGGTGGATCGGCGGTGACCAGCCGGACCCGCGGATCGGGCACCTCGCGGACGACCTTCGCCGTGCCGTCGGTGGAGCCGTCGTCGACGACGACGATCCGCAGGTCGGCCACGCCGCGCTGGTCGAGCAGGCTGGCCAGGCAGGCCGCGACGTGCCGCTCCTCGTTCCGCACCGGCAGGACGACGGTGACCGGCCGGCGGACCGGGGGTGGCTCCGCCGGGGGACGCCGCAGCAGGGCCATGTTGAGCGCCGCGTGGACGGCGCCGAGCACCGAGACGCCGGCCAGCGCGCGCAGCGCCCGACCGCTCACCGGCGCCACCGCTGGAGGGCCAGAGCTCCCAGCACCGGTACGGCGAGCGCCACGCCCCAGGCCGCCGAGCCGGGCAGGCCGAGCCAGCCGGCGTGGGCCAGCGCGCCGCCGAGCGTCATCCAGGCCAGGGCCAGCAGGGGAGCGGCGGGGCCGATCCGCGGTGACCCGGCGGCCCGCGTGCGGGCCACGAGCAGATCGAGCGCGGTCATCAGCACGGTGCCGGCCAGCAGCCAGCCGGCCAGGTTGGTCAGCGGGACGGTGTCGATGCCGGGGAGGCCGGGCTGCGGATGCGTCCAGGTCCAGTAGCCGGCCTGCACCATCTGCGGGTCGAGCACGACGTCCCAGGCCGCGAACACCGCGGCGGCCACGGCGATCCGCACGGGGCGCCGGCGGGCGAGGTGCTCGGCGAGCAGAAAGCTCGGCCAGGCCATCATCAGCCAGGCCAGCGGCACCAGGAACGGGACCCCGAGCAGGGTGGGGCCCAGCGCGTCGCTGTACCGGTACTCGCCGTACGGGAAACCCGTGGCCAGCCCGACCGCTTCGAACGCCACCGCGGTTCCACCGACGAGCAGCAGCAGGCCGAGCGCGGTGCGCCGGCCGCGGCTGGTGCCCGCGTGCACCAGCGAGAGGGCCGAGCCGAGGCCGACGATCGTCCAGGAGACGGCGTCGCGCGCCCCGCCCGACGTCAGCGGGTAGGCGATCGCGGTCGCGATCAGCAGCAGCGCGAGGACCAGCGGCACCGCCGCGGGATTGGGGCGCAGCGACCGCGGAGCGACCGCCGTGCTCCGCGGCTTGGTCACCTGCGTGGTCATCGGCGGGCCCGTGCGAGGAGCCGGCGCAGCGGCCGCCGGTCGGCGAGCAGCGTGCGCGCGGCCGCGCGGCCGGAGTTGCCCGACACCCCGCCGCCGGGGTGGGTCGACGCACCGGCCAGGTAGAGGCCGGCCAGCCCCGGCACCCGGTAGCCGGACAGGGCAGGGCTCGGCCGGAAGGCGAACATGCTGGCCAGCCCCATCTCCACGTGCATGACGTTGCCACGGGGCAGGGACAGTTCGCGTTCCAGCGCCAGCGGGGTCTGGACGTACGTGTCGAGCACCGACGCGGCGAAGCCGGGCGCGAAGCGGTCGACGGCGTCGACCAGCCGGCGGGCCTCGGCGTCGGCGAGCGCGTCCCAGTCCCCGCCGTCGGCGAGCGCGTAGGGGTACCACTGCCCCCAGATCGTGACGACGTGCCGCCCCGGCGGCGCGAGCGTCTCGTCGCTCGCCGAGAAGCTCATCGCCAGCGGGACGGGGGAGCGGGGGAGCCGGCCGGCGCCCCAGTCGCCGTGCGCCGCGGCCAGCTCGGCGCGGTCGGTGCACAGCAGCTGCAGGCCCTGCAGCGCCAGCGCCGGGTCGACGCCCGGGTAGGCCGGCAGCGCGTCGGTCAGCACCCGGACGACGAGACCGAACCCGTTGCCGATCGGCGGGTCGGCGTCGGCCAGGGCAGGTGGTGCGGCGTCACCGGCCAGCGTCCGGGTGGCGCCGATGTGGCAGGCGGCGAGGACGGCGCCGGCGTCGATCCGCCGTCCGGAGACGGTCTCGATGCCGGTCACCCGGCCGTCCTCGACCAGCAGCCGCGCGGCGCCGTCCCCGAGGGTCACGCGCCCGCCGTCGGCCTCGAGCCTGCGGCGCAGCGCCGCGGTGAGCCCGCCGGAGCCGCCGACCGGGTGGCCCGGGGGAACGTCGTGCAGCAGGGCCACCCACCCGACCATCGCGGCGGTGCCCGGCTCGGACATCGGTGGCCCGCTCTGCGCGCCGAACCAGGCCAGTGCCGCCTTGAGCCGCTCGCTGCCGAACCACCGGTCGAGCAGGGCGTCGCCGGAGCCCAGGAAGTCGACGGCGAGGTCGCCCCCCGGGGTGCGCGGCTGCCCGTTCGACGGGGCGCCGAGCGGCCAGAAGGAGCGCACCAGGCCGGCCGCGGTCGGCGGGCGGGAGAACGAGGTGGCGACGGCGCGGCTGCGCGGGCCCCACACGCCGACGAACCGGCGGTAGGCCTCGGCGTCGGCGGCCCCGCAGGCGGCGGCGATCGAGGCGCAGGTCGCGTCGAGGTCGACGGAGAACAGCAGCGGCTGCCCGTCCGGGCCGGGATCTCCGGGCGCGGGCGCCGGGGCGAAGCCCCACGGGTCGCAGTCGAGATAGCGCAGCCCGTGGGCGGCGAGGTCGAGGTCCTCGACGATGCCGCTGTGACGCACGATCACGTGCGCGCTCGAGCCACGGTCGACCCGCACGCCGGGCCAGCGCTCCACGGTCGAGACGGCGCCACCGAGCACCTCGTCGGACTCGACGACCTCGACGCGCAGGCCCGCCCGGGCCAGGTAGCAGGCCGCGACCAGCCCGTTGTGGCCCGAGCCGACCACGACGACGTCGGCGGTCGTGTCGCCGGGGCTCACCGGGGGCGCGAGCTGCCGGCACCCGTTCCGGCGCCGTGCAGCCGCAGCGGCAGGGTGGCGCCCAGGATGGCGAAGGGCCGGGCATCGCCCGGGAAGTGGTAGCCGCGGGCGAGGTCGACGAACCCGTCGGCGTGGTAGAGCCGGAACGCCTTGGTGTCGGCGTCGGGGGTCGACAGCAGCGCGGCGGGATAGGGGAGGCCGTCGACGAGGGCGTGCAGCAGCCGGCGCCCCAGCCCCTGGCTCTGGTGGTCGGGGTGGACGTGCAGCTCGCACACCTCGAACGCGCCGGGCAGCCAGCGCTTCGCCGTCCGCCGGTCCAGGGCCGCCCGGACCTGGTCGTGCCACCACTGGCCGGGCTCGACGAGGTAGCCGTAGCCGAAGCCGACGAGCTGGTCGTCGTTGTCGGTCTCGGCGAACGCGCCGACGGCACGGAAGCCGGGCCGGTCGGTGTGCTGGATCGCGTAGCCGTACCGGCCGGCGACCACCGACGAGTCGTAGCCCATGGCGAGCCCGTAGATGATCAGCGCCTCGTGCATGTGCTCGCGCAGCCAGGCGGTGGACAGCTCCGTGACGCGGGTCGTCGGCTTGGTGCCGGTCATGAGGTGCACACCTGCCCTTCGGGGACCGGGACGGGGCCGGATGCAGTCGCCTGGGTGTGGGTGGGGCCCGCACCGACCTCGGCCGCGGTGCCCTCGGTCAGGCGGAGCAGCTCGTCGTAGCTGGTGCAGAACACGGCGGCGGGGTGGCCGGCGGCGGCCCACACGCGCTCGTAGCGGGCCAGCTCGACGTCGACGAGGGTGCCGATCGGCGCGGGGTGCCCGATCGGGGCGACCCCGCCGATCGCCTGGCCGGTGTGCCGGCGCACGAAGTCGGCCGGGGCCGGGGCGATTCGCTCGACGCCGAGCAGGTCGGCGACCGTGGGCTCGTCGACGCGGTGGGCGCCGCTGGTGAGCACCAGCAGCGGCAGGTCGCCGACGGCGAAGACCAGGCTGTTGACGATCGCGCCGAGCGGGACGTCGAGTGCCGCGGCGGCCGCGGCGGCGGTGCGCACCTCGGCGGGCAGGACGCGGACCTCCGCCTGGGCGCCGGCGTCGGCGAGCAGCCGGGCGACCTCGGCCACCCGTGGGTGCTCGGGTGCGGTCATGCGGCTGATCCTGCCACCGGCCTCGGACCGGTGCCGACACGGTCGCCGCCGGTCTTGACGGCGCGGACGGGGTCGGGTCTACTGGAGTCGTTCGAACACGTGTTCGAACAAGCAGGACACCGCCGGTCCACCACCGCTCCTCGGCCCTTCCCCGCCCGGAGCGGTGGCCGGGGCCGGCGCGGGGTGGGTGCGGGTACGAGGTGGGGAGTCTGTCATGAGCCGGGTGCTCGGTGAGACCGTCGGTCGGGTCGGTGAAGAGGTGCAGGTCGAGCGCGGCGCCCTCGGGCCGGTGCAGTTCTGGCGCGGCTCCTCCCGCTACGTGGTGGGCGAGCTGCTCGACTCGTGGGTCGAGACCGCGCCGTGGTGGCTGCGCGACACCTCGGTCCTGGGCGGGGCTCCCGGTGGCGCCTCCGCCGAGCTCGTCGCCACCCGGGAGGTGTGGCGGGTCGAGGCGGTGCGTGCCGGCCGGTCGCGGATGAGCTTCGCCGGCGTCTTCGACCTGTCGTGGGACGCCGCCGGCAACCGCTGGTGGCTCGTGCGGGTGCACGACTGATGGGCGCCGTCCGCGCCGTGCCCGCCGGTCAGCTGCCCCTGCCCCCGGCACTGCCCGCCGCCGCCGGCCAGCTCCTCGACCAGGCGCACCGCGCGCTGGCCGAGGCGTCGGCCGCCACCGATCCCCGGGAGCGGTACGCCACGGCGCACCTGGGCGCGCTGCGCGCGGCCGCCGCCGTGCTGGCCGCCCGCACCCGGCCCGAACCCGCCCGCCGCCGCCCGCGCAGCGCCTGGGTGCTGCTGGCCCAGGTCGCGCCCGAGATGGGGGAGTGGGCCACCTTCTTCGCCGCCGGTGCCGCCAAGCGGGCGGCGGCCGAGGCGGGGCTCTCCCATGCGGTCACCGAGCGGGAGGCCGACGACCTGGTCCGCGACGTCGGCGGCTTCCTCGCCGTGGTGGAGAACTGCCTCGGCGCGTTGCCCGCGCCGCCCCGCTCACCGTTCCGCCGTCCGACGCCGGCTCGTGGCGCCGGATCACGGAAGTGAGCGAGCTTGCGAGCTCACCGGTAGACGCAGCAGCCACGCTCACGCGGTCGACGAGCGCCAGCGAGGAGTCCGCGTGAGCGACCCCTTCGTCCACCTGCACGTCGCGTCCGGTTACTCCATGCAGTACGGGGCCAACCACCCCGCCGACCTCGTGGCCCGCGCCGCCGAGCACGGCATGTCGGCGCTGGCCCTCACCGATCGCGACGGGCTGTACGGCACGGTGAAGTTCGCCCTCGCCTGCCGTGCGGCCGGCGTGCGGCCGATCTTCGGCGTCGACCTCGCCGTCGCTCCCGCTCTCGGTGCCACGTCGCACCCGGCGCGGGCCACCGCGCTGGGGGGCGAGGAGTCCGGCGCCCGGCCGCCACGGCTGCGCACGGCTGCGCCGCTGCGCAAGAGCCCCGCCCGCGGCGGGGCGAGCGTCGACCCGCGGCTGCCGCGGGTCACTTTCCTCGCCCGCGACGGCGCCGGTTGGCGCTCGCTGTGCCGGCTGACCAGCGCCACGCACCTGCGCGGCACGCGCGGGGAGCCGGTGAGCTCGCTGGCCACGGCCGCCGAGCACGCCTCCGGGCTGATCGCGGTGCTCGGGCCCGACTCGCCGGTGGGTCGGGCGCTGCTCACCGGCCGGGCCGACCACGCCGCCGCCCACCTCGACGCCTGGCGGGCCGCCTTCGGGCCGGGCCGGCTGGTGCTCGAGGTCGTGCACCACCGCGGGCGCGGCGACCGGCAGCGCGCCCAGGCGATGCTGCGGTTCGCCGCCGAGCAGGGCGTGCCGGTGGTGCTCAGCAACGCCGTCCGGTACGTCGACGCCCTCGACGCCCCCACGGTCGACGTGCTCGACGCGTCCCGCCGGCTGGTCGCGCTCGACCTGCGGCACGTCGACCGGCGCACCGCCGAGGGGTACCTGAAGTCGGGCAAGGAGATGGCCGAGGTCGCCGAGGACCTCGTCGGCCCCGACCGCGACGCCGCGCTGCGGCTGCTCGAGCGCACCGCGCGGCTGGCCGAGCAGTGCACCGTCGACATCCGGGAGGACCTCGGCATCGGCAGCGTCCGCTATCCCGAACTCGACGTCGTCACCACCGTCGCCGAGCGCGGGATGAGCCCCTCGCAGGTGCTGCGGGCGCGCTGCGAGGCGGGCCTGGGCCGGCGCGGCATGGCGCCCTCGGAGCGGGTCCGGCAGCGGCTGGAGGAGGAGCTGGCGGTCATCGACTCCCTCGGCTACCCGTCCTACTTCCTCACCGTCGCCGACGTGGTCGACCTCATCAAGAGCTTGAGGGTGCGGGCGGCGGCCCGCGGGTCCGGGGCGGGCAGCCTGGTCACCTACCTGCTCGGCATCTCCGACGTCGACCCGATCCGCTACGGCCTGCTGATGGAGCGCTTCCTCTCCCCGCTGCGCCACCAGCTGCCCGACGTCGACATCGACGTGGAGTCCGCGCGGCGCATGGAGGTCTACGACGCGGTCATCGACCGCTTCGGCGCCGACCGGGTCAGCTGCATCTCGATGATGGACACCTATCGGGTGCGGCACGCCATCCGCGACGTCGGCGCCGCGCTCGGGCTGCCGCCGGCCGAGATCGACGCCGTCGCCAAGGCGTTCCCGCACATCCGGGCCAACCAGGTGCACGCCGCGCTCAAGGACCTGCCGGAGCTGCGGGCCAGCCGGCTGGGCTCGAAGCGGTCCGGGGGCAGCGGCGATCTCGACCTGATGTTCGACCTCGTCGCCCGGCTCGACGGCCTGCCCCGGCACATCGCGCTGCACCCGTGCGGGGTGCTGCTGTCGGACGCGACGCTGCTCGACCGCACCCCGGTGGAGAGCAGCTACCTGGGCTATCCGATGAGCCAGTTCGACAAGGACGACGTCGAGGAGCTCGGGCTGCTCAAGCTCGACCTGCTGGGCATCCGGATGCAGTCGGCGATCGCGCACGCGCTGGACGAGGTGGCCCGGGTCGACGGCGTGACCGTCGACATCGACGCCGTCCCGCGCGACGACCCGACGACGTTCGAGCTGATCCGCTCGACCCGCACGCTCGGCATGTTCCAGATCGAGTCGCCGGGGCAGCGGGAGCTGGTCGGCAAGTTCGGGCCGCAGACGTTCGAGGACATCATCATCGACATCTCGCTGTTCCGGCCCGGGCCGGTGAAGAGCGACATGGTCACCCCGTTCCTCATGGCCCGGAACGGCTGGAACGCGGCGGTCTACCCGCACCCCGACCTCGAGTTCGCCCTCGAGGAGACCGCCGGGGTCGTGGTCTTCCACGAGCAGGTGCTGCAGATCGTCGCCCGCATGACCGGCTGCACCCTGGCCGAGGCCGACGAGGTGCGCCGGGCGCTGGGGGAGAAGGACGCCCATCCCGAGGTGCGGGCGTGGTTCGTGCCGCAGGCGATCGGGGCCGGCTATCCGGTGGAGGTCGCCGAGCGGGTCTGGGAGGTGCTGGCGGCCTTCGGGTCGTTCGGCTTCTGCAAGGCGCACGCGGCGGCGTTCGCCCTGCCCACCTACCAGTCGGCGTGGCTGAAGACCCACCACCCGGCGGCATTCCTGGCCGGGGTGCTCACCCACGACCCCGGCATGTACCCGAAGCGGCTGATCCTCGACGATGCCCGCAACTTCGGCATCCGGGTACTGGGCCTCGACGTCAACGCCTCGTCCGACACCTACCGGGTGGAGCTGCTGGACGCCGACCCTGAGGGTGAGGTGGAGGTCGAGGTTCTGTCGCAGCCTGAGGGGGTGCCGGCGGGTAGGCCCCGGCCGGAGTGGATGCCGGCCGCCATGGCCGACCCGTCCCGCTACGGCGTCCGGGTCTCGCTCGCCGACGTGAAGGGCATCTCCGACGACGAGGTGTCCCGCATCGTGGCCGGTCAGCCCTACCGGTCGCTGACGGATTTCTGGTCGCGGAGCTCGGTGTCACGGCCGGTGGTGGAGCGGCTGGTGCTCGCCGGCGGGTTCGACTCGCTGTACGGCTTCGGGGTGCGCGACCGGGAGGCCGGGCGCCCGACCCACCGCCGTCGGCAGGTGACCCGGCGCGACCTGCTGCTGCAGATCGGCGAGCTGGACCGGTGGAGCCGCAGCGGTGCCAAGAAGAGTTCGAACGGGCAGCTGAGCCTCGACCTCATGGGGCTGGAGCTGCCCGAGTCGGCGGATCTCGGGGTCGCGGAGGAGGGCGTTGCGGCCGCACCGAGCTGGGCCGAGGGCAGCGGGCTGCCCGAGTTCACCGACGCCGAGCTGGTGCGCGCCGAGCTGGAGGTGCTGGGCCTGGACGCCAGCCGGCACGTCATCGACTTCTACCGGCCGTTCCTCCATGCGCTCGGGGCGGTGCCGGCGGGGGAGCTGCTCACCTGCCGCAGCGGGGCGGAGGTGCTGGTGGCCGGGGTCAAGGTCGCGACCCAGACCCCGCCGATCCGCTCCGGACGACGGGTGGTGTTCGTGACCCTCGACGACGGCTCGGGCTGCACCGACTCCACGTTCTTCGAGGACGCGCAGGGTCCCTACGCCGCCACGGTGTTCCACTCGTGGCTGCTGGTCATCCGCGGGGTGCTGCGGCGCACCGGCCCGCGCGGGGTCTCGCTGCGGGCGACCGGGGCCTGGGAGCTGCCGGCGCTGCACGAGGCGTGGGAGGCCGACGGTCTCGAGGGCGTCCGCGAGCTGATGGCGGCTACGGGGGAGTTCACCGAGCGGGCGATCGCCGGGGCGGCGGCGTCCCGCAACTCGCGGCCGGTCATGGTGCGGCCGGTGCTCGTGCACCCGACCGGCTTCCGCATGTCGCCCTACGCCGACATCAAGCCGGCGGGGGAGGACTCCAAGGTCGCGGCCCGGCGGGCGGCGTCCGGCCCACCCCGCAAGCTCTGGCATTCCAGCCCGGGCAGCTCGGGCCACTGAACGTGCAGCACGAGATGGGCCTCTAGGGAACCGGCTCAGCTGTCGAGCAGACGCTCGGGCGGCTCACTGCCCATCGCCCCGACGGCAGATCCATGGACCAGATCGCCTGGTGCAACGTCGGGTAGCCGAGGACCATCGTGAAGGGCTCGGGGAGCTCGACGACGGCCCCGAAATCGGCGATGGCGACGGTATGGCTCGCAAAGGACACATCCGCGATCCGATAGCCCGCCATGCGGCCTACGTCCGTGACCGCGGTCGTCCCCGAGGAGTCGGTTCCACTGGCGCTCCCCATCGCGGTGAACAGCTCGGGATGCGACGTCACCAGCTCCCGATCGACCACCGTGATATCGGCACCGGTGTCCCACAGTGCCCGGACCACCTTTCCTCCGGGCAGGGCCACCGGCAGGTAGCAGTGCCCCCGCGTGCCGCGCTCGAGTGGCAGGTCGGCTGTCAGACCACCGGCCACCGTCGTGTAGAGGGTCGCCGCCGGGCCGTCGAGCAGGAGTGCGTGCTCACCGAGGACGTCGAGCCCCAGCAGTGAACGTGCACCGGCACCGCCGGTGCGCAGCCGCGCGACGGTGCGAGGTCCTGCGGTGAGGCCGGGCACGGTGAGATCCGGCAGGACCACCCGCTCGACGGGGGCGCGGCCGAAGAGACCCTCTGCAGTGTCCTCGCCGACCACGGAGGCCGAGATCAGCGCATCGGGGTCCGCGATCTGCGTGGTCGGACTCCCGGAATCCAGCACGAACCGATGCCGTGCTCCGGACACCGTTCCGTCCACACAGAGGAGCGCGCACTCCTCGAACTCCTCATCGGGTTCTACGCGGAGGACAACCGGCACCACTCGGCCAGCATCGCAGGATTGACGCATGCCGATATAGGCATACGATGGCGTCCATGGCACGAGCAGCGACGACGTCGGACGTCTTCAACGCGATCGCGGAGCCGCAGCGTCGGGAGATCCTGGTGCTCCTGCGGGCGGGCGAGCGGCCGGTGACCGAGTTGGCCCAGGAGCTGGGGATGGCCCAGCCGCGGGCGTCGAAACACCTGCGGGTGCTCCGGGAGGTCGGGCTGGTGCGGGACCGCAAGGCGGGCAAGCAGCGCCTGTACGGCCTTGACGCCCGCGGGCTGCGACCGGTCCACCAGTGGACCGGCGGGTTCGAGCGGTTCTGGAACGAGAGCTTCGACCGGCTGGACGCCTATGTGCAGGACCTCGAGCAGGCAAGGCGGGTGGAGTGACCGATGGCATCGACAGGACGGGATGCGCCGGCGCACCCAGCGACGGTTGACCGCGAGATCGTGATCTCGCGGGTCATCAGTGCCCCGCGGGAGCTGGTGTTCGAGGCGTTCACCGAGGTCCGGCACCTGTCGCGATGGTGGGGACCCGAGGGGTTCACCACCACCACGCGGGCGTTCGAGTTCCGCGTCGGCGGGGAGTGGGACTTCGTGATGCACGGACCGGACGGGACGGACTACCAGGAGTGGATCACCTGGATCGAGATCGTCCCGCCGGAGCGGATCGCGCTGCTGCACGGTGAGTCCCGCGGCGACCCGAACGCCTTCGAGTCGGTCCTGACGTTCGCGCCCGACGGCGCGGCGACCCGGATCGAGATGCGCACGGTGTTCCCCACCAAGGAGCTGCGCGACGAGGCGGTCGAGAAGTACCACGCGATCGAGGGCGGCCGACAGACCCTGGGCAACCTGGCCGCCTACGTCACCGAGATGGTTCGGACGGGAGTGGAGAGCTGATGGCCGGAAAGGTGTTCTTCAGCGTGTCGATGTCGCTGGACGGCTTCATCGCGCCCGAGTCCCTCTCGGACCTGATGGGGCAGCAGTGGATGGAGCTGCAGGCGTGGGTCTTCCCGACGCGGTTCTTCCGGGAGAACCTGAAGCTCGGCGAGGGTGGCGAGCAAGGGCGCGACAACGACATCGTGCGGGAGACGTTCGAGCGCACCGGCGCGAGCGTGATGGGCAAGCGCATGTTCGACGCCGGCGAGCAGATGTGGCCGGAGGAGGCGCCGTTCCACACGCCGGTCTTCGTCGTGACGCACGAGAAGCGGAACCCCTGGGAGCGGCCGGGCGGAACCACCTTCCACTTCGTCGACGACGGCATCGAGTCCGCGCTCGACCAGGCCCGCGAGGTCGCCGGCGACCGCGACGTCCGCATCGCGGGCGGTGGCGCAACCATCCTCGAGTACGTGAACGCCGGCCTGATCGACGAGTTCACGATCGCGCTGTCACCCGTGCTGTTCGGCTCCGGAATCCGCCTGTTCGAGGGCGTGGACGCGGGCCGGGTAGCCCTGGAACAGGTCCGCGCGGAGCCGACGCAGCGAGTGACCCACCTGACCTACGCGGTCCGGGAGCGTTAGCTCATCGACTCGGCGCGGACCCGGTCCGCCGGGCCGTCCCGCACGGCCGTCCCCTCGAACGACAGCGACGGAAATGTCGTACCCCCGCCATAGCGTGTCGGTGTGTCTCGGATCTCTGGCTCCTCGACTTTCGAGGGCGTGCTGATCGACTGGTCGTTGGGCCAGCCGGTCGATCCGCCGCAGCTGCCGGTGGATCTGTTGTCGAGGCGGCAGGCGGCCGCGGAGTTGGCCCGGCGGCAGCGGCGGCAGGCGATGGACGCCGCCTACGAGGCGGAGCTGATCCTGCGGCTGGCCGAGCTGACCCCCGACGGCGACGACCCGCAGCCCGGCAGCCCGGGGGCGCGCACGCCCGGCTGGTCGGCCGGGGACGACGAGGCTTCCGGGGTGAGTGAGTTCTTCGCCGGGGAGCTGGCGCTGGTGCTCAACCGCGGCCGGGGCACCGCGCGGCATCTGCATCACCGGGCGCTGGCGTGGCGGGAGAACCTGCCCGCCACCTACGCGGCGCTGGCCGCCGGGGAGCTGGACGTGGCACGAGCCGCGGCGCTGGCCGACGTGCTCGGCACCACCCGCCCGGAGCTGGCCCGGGCGGTCGAGGCCCGGCTGCTGCCCGAGGCGGTGGACCTGTCGGTGGCCCGGCTGCGGGCCCGCGCCCTGGAGCTGCTGGCCGAGCTGGACGCCGCCGCCGCCGACCAGCGCCGCGAGCGGGCCCAGCGGTCCGCGGACGTGTTCCTGCAGCCCGGTCAAGATGGCATGGCCACCCTGGGCGCGGAACTGTCCGCCGACGAGGCCGCGGAGGCCTACGCGCTGATCGACCAGCTCGCCCGGCTGGCCAAGGCCGACGGCGACCCCCGGCCGATCGCGGCGATCCGGGTCGAGCTGTTCTCGCTGCTGCTGCGCCGCCCCGGCGGGCCCGGCCAGCCCGGCGTGGCCGCGCAGCTGACGATCACCGCCACCCTCGACTCGCTGGCCGGCACCGCCACGACCGCCGGCACCGTGAACGGGCTGGCGGTCACCGCCGCGCACGCCCGCGAGCTGCTCGCCCGGATCGGCGCCCTCGGGCTGCACGCCCCCGACGGGGGCAGCCTCACCTTCGCGGTCACCGACGCCGACGGGCGGCTGCTGGCCACCACCACGGTGGCCGAGCTGCTGCGGGTGGCCAGAAAGGGCTGCGCGCAGCACCCGGGCGAGGACTGCGGCTGCCCGGTGCTGGGCGCGCCCGCCGCCACCGATCGCTACGAGCCCACCGGCCGGCAGCAGACGTTCACCAAGACCCGGGACCGCACCTGCCGGATGCCCAACTGCGGGCAGCGGGTCGGCTGGGCCGACCTGGACCACGTCGTCGCGCACTCCTGCGGCGGGCAGACCGCTTGCACCAACCTGTGCTGCCTGTGCCGGTCGCATCACCGGCTGAAGACCTTCGCCCGCGGCTGGCAGTTCGTCATGGAGCCCGACGGCACCCTGCACGTCACCACCCCGACGGGGATCACCCGCACCACCCGGCCACCGGGCCTGCGCCCACCCGAACCACCCCCGGACCACCCCGACGACGACCCACCGCCCTTCTGAATCCGCAGGATCCAGGCGCGCGCCATCCGGGCCGCGGCTCGAGCGAGGCTGCCCGGACCACACCGGCCGGGCCGTCGAGCCGGCTGCTCCGACCACGGCCGGGCCGTCGACCGCGGCTCCCGCGCGTCGGCGGGATCCGCCCACCATCGGTGACGAGCGCACGGCGCTCCATCGCCCACCGATGACTTCATGTGCGGGGCAAGGTCTACCTGTCAGCCGGCGGGACAGCCGGATTCCGGAGAGGACGAGCGATGCCCAAGCAGATCCCGTGCCTGTGGTTCGACGGCACCGCCGAACAGGCCGCGCAGCACTACACCTCGATCTTCCCCAACTCGAGCATCGGCGACATCACCCGCTACGGGCCGAACATGCCCCCGCCGATGAAGGAGGGCGACGTCATGACCGTCGAGTTCACCCTCGACGGGCAGGAGTACACCGGGCTCAACGGTGGGCCGCAGTTCCCCTTCAGCGAGGCGATCTCCTTCCAGATCATGTGCAAGGACCAGGAGGAGGCCGACCACTACTGGACCCGCCTCACCGAGGGCGGCGAGGAGAGCCAGTGCGGCTGGCTCAAGGACAAGTTCGGGGTGTCCTGGCAGGTCGTGCCCACCGAAGCGATGAGCCTCCTGCAGGACCCCGACCCGGAACGGGCGCAGCGTGCCACCCAGGCGATGCTCCAGATGCGCCGCATCGACGTCGCGGAGATCAGGCGGGCGGCCGACAGCGTCCCGGTCTGAGCGCCCTCGGCGGCGCGGGCCGGTGCGGCCGGGAGCCCGCCACTAGGCTCCCGGGAGTGCCGACCGCTTCGCCCGCTGCCGAGCAGCTGCCCGCCCGGACCGCCGCCGTCTGGGCCGCGCTCGATCCGGTGGTGGGCGGGGCCACCTCGCTGCGCGTCCTCGACGTCGGCGGCGGCAGCGGCATGTTCGCCGTGCCGCTGGCCCGGCTGGGCCACGAGGTGACCGTCGTCGACCCCAGTGCTGACGCGCTGGCCACGCTGCGCCGCCGGGCCGACACCGCCGGCGTCGGTGCCCGGGTCCGCGGTGTCCAGGGCGACGGCGACCGGCTCCACGCCGTGCTCCCGCCCGCCGACGACACCGGTGGCTACGACCTCGCGCTGTGCCACTCCGTCCTCGAGGTGGTCGACGACCCGGCGGTCACCCTCCGCGAGATCGCCGGCGCCCTGCGGCCGGGCGGCCAGGTGAGTGTGGCGACGGCGAACCGAGCAGGTGCCGTCCTCGCCCGCGCCCTGGGCGGCCATCCCCGCGAGGCGCTGGCGCTGCTGGCCGACCAGGACCCCACGCCGGGCCGGGCCCGCCCCGCCCGCCGCCGGTTCGACCCCGCGGGCCTGCTGGCCCTCGTGCGGTCGGCCGGGCTCGAGCCCGGTCCGTGGCGCGGCGTGTCCGTGGTCGCCGATCTGCTGGAGGCCAGCTCGGACGCCGCCCCCGACGCCGTCCGCACGCTGGAGCTCGCGCTGGCCGAGGCCTCGCCCTACCGCGACGTGGCGGCCGGCCTGCACGTCCTCGCCGCCCGCAAGTGAGCCGCCCATGAGCGGCCAGGGCGGGGACCACCCGGGTGCCAGCCTGCCGGCGGACCTGCACCAGCCCGCCTACGGCTCGGCCTCGCTCGCCGACGTGCTGCCCGGGGTCGGGGCCGCGCTCGGCGTCCGCGTCGAGCGCGACGGGCTGCCGGCCGACCCGCTGGGACTGACCGCCGCGCTGAGCGGGGCGCGGCGCGTCGCCGTCCTCCTGGTCGACGGTCTCGGGGCCGACCTGATCCGCGCGCACGCGGACCTCGCGCCGACCCTCGCCGCGATGAGCGGCCCCGCCGGCGACCTGTCCGCGCCGTGCCCGAGTACCACCCCGGTCAGCCTCGCCACCCTCGGCACCGGCATGCCGCCGGGCGCCCACGGCATCCTCGGCTTCGTCACCGCCGTCCCGGGGGAGGAGCGCACCCTCAACCACGTCCAGTGGGGTGACGACCCCGACCCGGCCGCCTGGCAGGCGCGACCGACCGTCTTCGAGCAGGCCGCCGCCGACGGCGTCGAGGTGACCGCGGTCGGCCCCTACCTCTACAAGGGCTCCGGTCTCACCCGCGCCGTCTACCGCGGAGCCCACTACCCCGGGTCGGTCGGGCCCGGCGACCTGTCCGCGCAGATGGGACACGCGCTCACGGCGGCACCCCGCGCGCTCGTCTACGGCTACCTGGCCGAACTCGACCTGACCGGGCACGTCCGCGGTGTGGACTCCGACGCCTGGCGGGCGCAGCTCGCGCTGATCGACCGCATCGTCGAGCAGGTGGTCGACACGTTGCCCGCCGACGCCGCCCTCCTGATCACCGCGGACCAGGGGATGCTCGACATCCCGGCCTCGACGCGGGTCGATCTCGACTCCGAGCCCGCCCTCGACGAGGGGGTCCGCCTGCTCGCGGGGGAGCCCCGCGCCCGCTACGTGCACGCGGTCGACGGTGCCGCGGACGACGTGCTGGCGGCATGGAGCACCGTCCTGGGCGACCGCGCCTGGGTGACCTCGCGGGACGAGGCCATCGCCAGCGGTGTGTTCGGCCGGGTCGACGACGCGCTGGCCGCCCGCATCGGCGACGTCGTCGCTCTCGCCCGCGGCACCTGGGCGTTCACCGCCACCGAGCGCGAGCCCGGCCCCAGCCGGCTGATCGGCTACCACGGCTCGATCACCGCGACCGAGACCGCGATCCCGCTGCTGCTCGCCCGCGGGGCAGCCCTCAGCTGAGATCTGCGCCCAGCGTCACGTGCCAGGTGCGCGAGTGGGCGGCGTGCGTGGCCCGGCAGGTCAGGTGCACCGCCTCCACCGACGGGCGGCTCTCCACCGCGGCCACGACGTCGCCGGACGGCCCGGCGAGGGTGACCACCCACCGCTCGACCTCCTCGCCGGGGCGGGTGAGCTGCCGGACCGCCACCACGGGGAGGTCGTCGATGCCGAGCAGGCCCAGGGTCCGCCGGGCCTCGTGCTGGGCCGCCTGCGCCGGCGGCGGCACCCCGGCGCGCCCCCGCAGCCACGGCAGCGCCACCTGGCCCCGGCTGTGCGCGGCGACCAGGTCGGCGCCGTCGCCGGGCACCTGCCCGTAGTAGAAGCCGTACGGCAGCACCACGGCGTTCGCGGCGAACCGGTCGCCGCCCAGGTGGCTGCATTCCCACACGTCGGCGGGACCCGGCGCCGGCAGCGTCCGGGCCAGCGGCCGCCCGCGCAGCGCGCAGCAGGCGTCGTGGCCGCCGTGCGTGCACACCAGGTAGACCGGGCCGCTGGCCGGCTCGCCCACCGAGCCGTCCCAGGGCGCGTCGAGCAGGTCGGCGTCCCTCGAGCGCACCGACCACCAGAGGCCCTCGCGTCCCGGGTGGCTGTCGGCGTATGCCCACCGCCGGCCCGAGTCGGCGAGGCGGCCGCCCGGCCGCCGGACGAGCAGCAGCCGCACGTTCTCCGCCCGGGACCGGCGGGCCAGGGCGGGCGCGACGAGACGGTCGAAGCGCGACTCGGCCAGCGCGTCCCGCCCCCACGGCCCGGGCTGCTCGATCAGCACCCACCGCTGGGCCGGCGCCGCCGTCGCGACGGGGGAGTCCCCGCGCGACAGCGCCTGCACCGAGCAGCGGCTGTCGTCCAGCCGGCCGAGCGGCCGGACCGGGACGGCGGGAGCGTCGGCAGGGGAGCCGCCCGTCACGCCTCCGACCGGCTCATCGGTCGCTCCCGTTCGCGTCCCCACGGCTCCCATCGTGCCTGGCGGCCCGATCGGGTCCGTCGGGGACCGTGGCGATCGCGTCGGTGACCAGTCGTCGGGCCAGCGTCATCCGGTCGTCGGGGTCCAGCCCGGGCAGGTCGCCCACCTTGAGCTCGCCCACGGCCAGCAGCTCGGTCAGTGCGGCGCGCACCTCGCCGGGGAAGGTGTGCGTGCGGCGCCCGGCCAGCAGCTCGACGCGGCCCTCGGTGCCGTCGCGGAGCGCGCAGCGCAGCCGGCGGCGCATCCGGAGCACCGAGTCCGACGTCAGCGCCGCGGCGGCCGAGGCCTGGGCCAGCGGTGCCACCGGCTCGGGGCGCACCTGCGCCCAGGTGCGGGCCCGCAGCCGCTCGGCCACCTCGGCCGGGTCGACCCGGTCCAGCCATGCGCGCAGCGCGCCGAGCACCTCCCCGATGTCGGCCTCGAGGGTCGCGGGGTCGGCGAGGTCCACGCCGAGCGGGAACGAGCCGCGCAGCTCGGGGTCGTCGGTGGCCAGCGACCGCACCAGGTCGAGGGCGGCCTCGGCCGCGGCCCAGCGGGTCACGGAGTGGACGCCGACGGTCAGGTGGGCGCTGATCTCGCCGAGCGCCGTCGCCGAGTGCAGGAAGCCGCGGGGGAGGTAGAGGGCGTCACCGGGGCGCAGGACGGCGTCGACGACCGGCTCGCCCTCCGCGGCCGCGGCCACCGCGGCGGCGCGGTCGTTCCACGGCTGGGTGCGCAGCGGGTCGCGGAGCACCGGCTCGTGGATCCGCCAGTGCTTCTCGCCGGCCACCTGGAGCACGAAGACGTCGTGCACGTCGTAGTGCGGGCTGAAACCGCGCGAGGACGGCGGCGTGATGTAGGCGTTGACCTGGGTGGGGTGGCCCAGGTCGGCGGCCAGCTGGTCGGCGAACTCGATCAGCGGCGGCCAGAGGCGGTGCAGCCCCTGCAGGACGACGGTGCTGCCGTCGGCGAACAGGCGCAGTACCGCGTCGGAGGACACCTGGTCGGCGATCTCCGCGCCGGCGCCTCCGGAGGAGGTGAACCGCTTCGGGTCGACGACGGCGCCGTCCTTGGCGATGCGCAGGAACGGGGTGCGCAGGCCACGGGTCGAGAGCAGCTCGTCGACGGCCGCGAGGTCGAGCAGGTCGGTGAAGGAGTCGCCGGTGTCGGCGGCCCGGGTCAGCAGGGGGCGGCGGGCCCAGTACTGCTCCGCGAACACCTCCGGGTCGAGGTTCGTGCACCGCCGCAGGGCCGGGCGGAGCGCATGCTCCGCCCGGTCCTGCGAGGTCGGGTTCTCGGTCAGGCGGAACCGTCCGCGCCGCCGTCGGCACCGCCGTCTGCGCCACCGTCTGCGCCACCGTCTGCGCCACCGTCTGCGCCACCGTCGGCGCCACCGTCGGCACCGCCGTCAGCGCCACCGTCGGCACCGCCGTCCGCTCCACCGTCGGCACCGCCGTCCGCGCCACCGTCCGCCGGGCCGTGCGCACCGCTGTCGGCACCGCCGTCAGCGCCACCGTCGGCCCCGCCGTCAGCTCCGCCGTCGGCCGGGCCCTCCGTGCTGGTCATGTCGTCGTCGTCGAGTGCCATGTCATCTCCGATCCGGTCGTCGCGCCGGCCGCGGTCCTGCGGTCCGATCGGGCGCTGTCCACCGATGACGATCATGCCCATCCGAGCCGCCGGACGCAGGCCGGAACGGTGCGGTGATCCGCGCTCGGGACCGTTCGTGCGCACCGGCGTCCTCGATCGTGGTCGTGGGTTGGTTGCCCGCGCGCCGAACCGGGCCGCGGCCGCCGGGGGGCGTTACTCTCCTCCTGAGTCGAACAGGTGTTCGACGTGTCGAGGAGGTGGCAGGTGACCGGCGGCCGGGCGGCGGGGTGCACCGTGCTGCACGTCGACATGGACGCCTTCTTCGCCAGCGTCGAGGTGCGCCGGCGCCCCGAGCTGGCCGGCACCCCGGTGATCGTCGGGGGCGCGGGCAACCGGGGGGTGGTCACCTCGGCCACCTACGAGGCGCGCCGCTACGGGGTGCACGCGGCGATGCCGACCTCCCGCGCGCTGCGGCTGTGCCCGACGGCGACGGTGCTGCCGGGTGACCTGGCGCTCTACGCCGAGGTCTCCCGGTCGGTCATGGCGCTGTTCCGCTCGATCACCCCGCTCGTGGAGCCGTTGAGCCTGGACGAGGCGTTCCTCGACGTCCGCGGATCCCGCCGCCGGCTGGGCGACGCGGCGGAGATCGGTGAGTACCTGCGCGCCCGGGTCTTCGACGAGCAGGGCATCACCTGCTCGGTCGGCGTGGCCGGCACCAAGTTCGTCGCCAAGCTCGCCTCGACGTCGGCCAAGCCCGACGGTCTGCGCGTCGTCCGTCCCGCGGAGGTCATGGACTTCCTGCACCCGTTGCCGGTCGGCGCGCTGTGGGGGGTGGGCCCGAAGACCGAGGAGGTCCTGCTCCGGCTGGGCCTGCGAACCGTCGGCGACCTGGCGCACGTGCCGGCCAAGACCCTGCAGCGGGCGCTGGGCTCGGCGGCCGGCAGCCATCTGCACGATCTGGCGTGGGGGCGCGACCCGCGGCGGGTGGTCCCCGACGAGCCGGAGAAGTCCACCGGCCACGAGGAGACCTTCGGTACCGACATCGACGATCCCGTGGTCATCCACCGGGAACTGCTGCTGCTGTCCGAGCGCACGGCGGGCCGGCTGCGTTCCGGGGGGTGGCTGACCCGCACGGTGAGCATCAAGGTGCGCTTCGCCGACTTCGCCACCATCACCCGCAGTCGCACGCTCGACGTCCCGACCGACGTGGGCAAGGAGATCTACGACACCGCGCGCGGGCTCTTCGACGCGCTCGGGCTGGACCGGGCGCGGATCCGGCTCGTCGGCGTGCGGGCCGAGCGGCTGGTCGAGGCCGACACGGCGCCCCAGCAGCTCGAGCTGGGGGCGCGCGAGCACGGCCGCCGGGAGGCCGAGCTCGCCGCCGACCGGGCCGCCCGGCGGTTCGGGGCCGGCGCCGTCCGGCCGGCGACCCTGCTGCACCGCGACCGCCGACCCGGCTGACCTGCGCGGACGACGTTCCCCAGAGGTGTCGAAGGTCCCGCCGGGCCACCGACGAACGCCACTCGGAGGAGTGACCAAACGATGATCCTGGGGCACCGCCGCACGGCCGCCTTTCGCTGCCTGCAAACGGCTCGTATCCTCGATGTCACCGCCGGAGGGTGCCTCCGACGGCCATGGCTCCGCCCACCTGGAGGTCGACGTGCCGCTCTCCGAGCACGAGCAGCGTCTGCTGGAGCAGATCGAGCGTGCACTCGTCGATGACGATCCGAAGTTCGCGTCGACCGTCCGTACCGGTGACCGGCGCCTCAAGGCGCGCCGGAAGCTACAGCTGGGCGCTCTCCTCGTCCTGGTCGGCTTCGCCGTCCTGGTCGGTGGCGCGGTGGCCCGGTCGGTGCCGCTCGGGGTGCTCGGTTTCCTGATCGCCTTCGCCGGCGTCGCCCTCGGCGTCTTCCACTACAAGGCCGCCACCGGTGCCGTCGAGGCCGGCGGTGGGCCCGTCGGTGGCCGCGGCTCGACCTCGTCGGGCCGCTCCGGCCGCGGTGGCCGCTCTGGGAAGCAGCCGCTGAAGAGCCGCCTCGAGGAGCGTTTCCGCCGCCGCTACGACCAGTAGCCCTCAGACCGTCCGCGAGCGGCGGCCGCCGAGCAGCACCGGACGGCGGTCGAGCCAGCCGGCCACCCGGTCGCGGACGGCGGCCCGCAACGAGGCCGGCCAGCCCAGCGCCAGTGCGCGGGTGCGGGGGGAGGACGCCCCGAGCAACCCGCGCCGCGCCGTCCGCAGCGCCTCGAGCAGCTCCGGCCCCGCGACGTCCCGGCCGGCCGGCCCGTAGCTCGCCGCCTCCTCGGCCCGCGCGAGCCGTGCGACGGCGTCCCCGACCGCGGGGTCGGCCGTGCGTGCTGCGCCGGCCAGCTCGCGCGCGGTCTGCCGCGGCGTCCACGCCGGGTTGCGGGGGAGTCCCAGGTCGAGCGCGGTCGCGGTCAGCTCGTCCCACAGGGCTCCCGCGCTGCCGTCGGCGATGCGGCGCCGGCGCTGCCAGGTCCGTGCCCCCGCAGGCAGCGCGAGGAGGCCGGCGACCAGCAGGACCGCGCCGGCGACCGGCAGGAGCGTGCTCAGCGGGCCGGTCTCGGAGGCGTTCCCGGGGGTGGTCGGCACGGGCTCGTTCGCGCGGTCCTCGCGCGGCACGTTCGGCAGCGGAGCCGCGGTCGGCACCGGTTCGTCGACGCCGGGATCGGCGGTCGGTCCGCCCACCCGCGGCGCCCAGGGCAGGTCCACGGCGCGATCGGCGGCGATCGGCGTCGGGTCGAAGGGCACCCAGCCGAGCCCGGCGAAGTAGACCTCGACCCACGCGTGCGCGTCGTCGCTGGTGACCACCCGGCTGCCGTCGGAGCGTTCGCTGCCCGGGGTGTAGCCCAGCACCACCCGCGCGGGCACCCCGGCGACCCGCACCAGCGCCGCCATGACCCCGGCGTACTGCTCGCAGTAGCCGCGCTTGAGCCGGAGGAAGTCGACGAGGTCGTCGCCGCTCGTGCCCGGGGCCGTGGACAGGCTGTAGATGAAGCCGTTGGCCCGATTGGTCAGGTGGTCCAGGATCGCGCGGACCCGCTGGTAGGGCCCTTCGGCTCCCGCGGTGAGCTCGGTGACCAGGTCGGTGACCGTCGCGTCGAGGGGGGGCAGCGCCGTGTAGCGGTCCTGGATCTCGTCACCGGGCGGCAGCTGGGGCGCTGCGGCGAGCACGTCCGCCGACGGTCGCGCCTCCAGGGCGGACACCGAGTAGCTGACGCCGGCCGTGGTCACCTCGCGGCCGTAGATCGTCGCGGTGGCCGGGTCGAAGCGCCAGCTCTCGTCGCTGCCGTCGTCCATGCGCACCGACAGCGGGTTGCCGGGGACCGGGAGGAAGCGGTCGTCGTGCCGGATGCTCCGGATGCGGGCATCGACCGGCCGCGCCTCTCCCGGATCCGGCGGTGGGGCCAGCCGCTCGTCCTCGGCGATGGAGGTCTCGCCGGCCAGGTTGCTCAAGGTCCAGCCGGCCTCGATGTCGAACTGGTCCAGCGCCACCGCGCGCAGGTAGCCCGGGTCGTCGACCGACGTGCTGATCCGGAACAGGTCGATCGGCTCGGGCAGCGTGAGCTGGCCGCGCAGCTCGGCGACCGGGTCGAGCGCCGTGCCCGTGCTCCCGCCGGTGCCGCCTCCCAGGCCGGTGGCCAGGGAACCCTCGGCCAGGGTCGGGACGACGGCGCCGACGACGAGGCCGGTGATCAGCGCCGAGAACCCGATGCGCGCGGCCGCGACCGTGCCGGTGCCGGGACGCAGCCCGCCGCCGCGGCTGCGTGCGGACCGCTCCCGGTCGGCCAGCCGCCGGTGCTGGTCGGTCCACAGCAGGAGGGCCAGGCCCGCCGCGGGCGCGGCGACCGGGAGCAGCCCGATGCCGCCGGTGATCGTGCCGACCGGCACGCAGTAGAGGACGAGCAGCCCGAGCCCCGCGACCGCCGCCTGCCGCCCCGCCACGGCGACGAGGTCGACGATGACGGCGACGAACCCGACGAGCAGCGTGGTCAGCGACACCAGCCCGGTCAGCGCCAGCGCGGGGGGCGCCTGCTCGCGCACCTCGGCCGCGCCGTCGGCGAGCACGCCGAGGACCTCCGTGAGGCTCGCCGGGGTGGGCAGCAGGCCGAGCAACGCCCCGCCCGGCGCGTACAGGGCGGACAGCAGACCCGCCAGCAGCACGAGCTGACCGACGGGCACCAGGATCACGCCGAGCCCCGCCACGCGGTCGGGCACCGGGCGCCCGCGGGAGAGCCACGACCAGAGAACCGGTCCACCGCCGCGGAGCAGGAGGCCCCCGGCGAGGACGACGAGCACGGCGGCCAGGGCCGGCGGGAACCAGCGGCCGGTGGCGAAGACCGGACGCAGCGCGAGCGCACCCAGCAGCGTGGCCAGCGCCGCGGTCACCGCCGTCCGGACGTCCGCGCGGGTCATGCCGGCACCCCCAACCCGCCGGGCACGGACGGGGCGGCGGCGACGGGCCCGCCGAGCGAGGCCCACACGTCGGCGACCGACAGGTCGGCGCCTGCGGTTGCCACCTGCCAGCCAGCGGCCCGCAGCAGCCTCGCGGCGTCCTCCCGTTGCCGGTCGAGCGTCTCCCGGGAGGCGGCCGACAGCGCCCGCCGACCGCGGGCCGGGCCGGCGGCCCAGCTGCCGAGGTCGGCGAGGATCGCGAAGTCTCGCGTCGGCCCGGATCGCGCGCGCACCAGGTCGACGACGTCGTCGGGCCCGACCGCACCGAGGAGGCAGACGACCGGCCCCTCCCCGGCGGCCCGGCCCAGCTGCTCGATGCCGTGCGCGAGGGACGGGACGCGGGACGGGCCGACCGTCGCGAGGCGGTCGAGCAGGTCGTCGGGGGTCAGCCGGCCCCGGCCCGTCGTGGGGACCAGCTCGCCGACGTCGGTGACCAGGCGCAGCGCCGCCCCCCGGCGGGCCAGCATGGTGCCGATGCTCGCCGCCGCCTCGACCAGCCACTCGAGGCTGTCGGGGGGCGGGCAGTCGTCGCCGGCCGGGCCGGTCGCGGGGAGTTCCGTCGCGCGGCCGGCCACGACGTGGGCCCGTGACCGCGTGTCGAGGAAGAGGGTCGCCTGCGCCCGCCAGGGACGCTCCTCCAGGCGAACCATGAGCTCGCCCACGCGGGCGGTGGCCCGCCAGTGCACCTTGCGTAGGTCGTCGCCGTGGCGGTACTCGCGGGTGCTCACGTCGTCCTCGCCGTGGACGGCGATCGAGCGGCGCGCCCCGTCGCCGCCGCCGCCGTGCCCTCCGGCCGGCCCGCCGGGGCCGAGCGGGCGCACCCGGGGGACGACGAGCAGCGGCGCGGTGCCGGCGCCGACGGCGGTCCGCTCCACCAGACCGAACGGGTCGACCAGTCGCAGGCGCAGCGGGCCCAGCGCGTGCCGGCCCCGGCGGGCGCCGTGCACGCGGTAGGGCAGGGCCGCGGTCGCGCCGCCGCCGAGCCGTTCGACGACGAACTGCGGGGCGGGGCCGAGCTCCGGCGGCAGCTGCTCGGCCAGCATCCAGAGGCCGCCGGCGCGGCCGTCGGCGTTGGTGACCTCGAGCAGCACGTCCGCGCTGTCGCCGCGCGGGACCCGGGCGGGGGACAGCGTGCGCCGCGCGGTCAGCCGGAAGCGTTCTCGCGCGACGGCGGCGGAGGACAGCAGCGGGAGCGCGAGCGCGAAGACCGAGAGCTGCACCAGGGGCCGCTCGCCGAGCAGCATCCCCAGCAGGAGGAGCGCTCCGGCGCCGCCGACCAGGCAGCGGCCCCGCAGCGTGAGGAAGGACAGCACCCTGCCGGCCGGCCCGCGCACGGGAGGTCAGCGCCCGCGGGGGACCGGGACGGTGGTCAGCAGGTCGGCGACCACCTGTTCGGTGCTGCGGCGGCCGAGGGCCGCGTCGGCGGTGAGGAGCAGGCGGTGGGCCAGCACGGGGCCGGCCAGCGCCTGGACGTCGTCGGGCAGCACGTGGTCGCGGCCGGTCAGGGCCGCCGCCGCGCGGGCGGCGCGCAGCAGCTGGAGGCCGGCCCGCGGTGAGGCGCCCAGGCGCAGGTCGGGGGAGCGGCGGGAGGCCTCGACCAGGGCGACGACGTAGCGGCGGACCGCGTCGGAGACGTGCAGCCGGCCGACCGCGGCCACGAGCTCGCGGACGGTCGCCGCATCGGCCACCGGGGCCAGGGTGGTCAGCGGGTCGGCCACCGACCGCTCGTCGAGCATCGACAGCTCGGCGTCGCGGTCGGGGTAGCCCATGGAGACGCGGGCGGTGAACCGGTCGCGCTGGGCCTCGGGGAGGGGGTAGGTGCCCTCCATCTCCAGCGGGTTCTGCGTCGCCATGACCAGGAACGGCCGGGCCAGCTCGTAGCTGACGCCGTCGACGGTGACCTGCCGCTCCTCCATGCACTCCAGCAGCGCCGACTGCGTCTTGGGCGAGGCCCGGTTGATCTCGTCGGCCACCACGATGTTGGCGAAGATTGCGCCGGGCTTGAACTCGAACTCCCGCGACTCCTGGTCGTAGATCGCGACCCCGGTGACGTCGCTGGGCAGGAGATCGGGCGTGAACTGGATCCGCCGGACGGTGGCGTCGACGGACGCGGCCAGCGCCTTGGCCAGCGTGGTCTTGCCCACGCCGGGCACGTCCTCGATCAGCAGGTGGCCCTCGGCCAGCAGCACCACGAGGGCCAGCCGGACGACGTCGGGCTTGCCTTGGACAACGCGCCCGATGTTGGCCGCGATCCGCGTGCCTTCCGCGGCGACGTCGACCGAGGAGGCCGGTCCGTCGGCGGTCCGTGTCGCCTCCGTCACGTCATCCACCGTACGTGGCCGCGGGCGCTCTGGGAGAGGTCTCGGCGCCGCGACGCTCCGGAGCCGTTCCGCGCGCCGCTGACCAGCGCCGGGAGGGCTGCGGGAGCAGTGGGGCGGACAGGTCACGACACGGCGACGAGTGGTGTCGAGTGGGGGCTAGTGGGTTACTGTGTCGCCCGGTGGGGAGGCAGGGACCGACCAGGGGTCACTGCGGAGCCATAGGAGGACCGATGCAGGGGGTGATCCGGTGTTCGTCGGCAGCTACCAGTTGCGGCTGGACGAGAAGGGCCGGCTCGCCCTGCCCGTCCGCTTCCGCGACCAGGTGGCCGGCGGCATGGTGATCAAGAAGGGCCAGGAGCACTGCATCTACGGCCTGACCATGGCCCGGGTCGCCGAGCAGAGCGCCGCCGTGGCCGCCATGGCCCCCTCCGACACCGCCGCGGCCCGCATGCGGGCCCGCATGAGCTTCGGGTCGATGGTCGAGATCGAACCCGACAAGACCGGTCGCATCACCATCCCGGCGAGCCTCCGGGAGTACGCGCACCTCGACCGCGACGTCGTCGTGGTCGGAGTCGACACCCGGTTCGAGATCTGGGACCAGAGCACCTGGGACGCCTACGTGGCGGAGCAGGAAGCGGCGTACGCCGACATGGAGAGCGAGGGGATGCCGACCCTGTCGTGAATCCCGGGATCGCCTGCCGGCCAGCAGCAACCGCTCCTGCGGGCCTCCGCGACCGCACCCGAACGAGCCGCCTTCCCCGCGGCTCGACCGGACCCGGGCCCCAGCCGCCTTCCCCGCGGCTCGGTCCCGGACGAAACGGAGACCCGCTCCCGGCCCAGGAGATCCACCCCACCCCCGCGGGGCTCCACCTGGCGCTCTTCCCCGACGCCAGGCGGGCCCCGCGGGTGGCGGGCAGCGGGCCCGCCACCGGGTACGGGCCCCACTCGGACCCACCGCCCCCACTGCGCCCCACCGGCCCCACCGCGGCCCACCGCCCCACTCGGCTCCACCGGAACCGTTACGCATCGCATGGCCCCGCGTCCCACCGCCGCGCGGCCGCGCGCGGCACCATTCCGGGAGCAGACCCGGACCCTTCGAGAGGCAGTCGACGATGAGCAGCACGGGTTCCGCCGCGGCGCCCGAGCCCTCGCGGCCCGCGGTGCACGTGCCCGTCCTCCTCGAACGCGTCACCGAACTCCTCGCCCCTGCCTGCAGCGCGCCCGGCGCCGTCCTCGTCGACGCCACCCTGGGCCTCGCCGGGCACTCGCTGGCCATGCTCGCCGCCCATCCGGAGCTGCGGCTGATCGGCCTGGACCGCGACCCCGAGGCCCGCGCCGAGGCCGCCCGCCGCATCGAGGCCGCCGGGTACGCGGACCGCGCCACCCTCGTGCCCGCCGTCTTCGACGAGCTCCCCGACGTGCTCGACCGGCTCGGGATCGACGAGGTGCAGGGCGTCCTGTTCGACCTCGGCGTCTCCTCGCTCCAGCTCGACCGGCCCGAGCGCGGCTTCAGCTACTCGACCGACGCGCCGCTGGACATGCGGATGGACCCCGGCGCGGGGCGGACCGCCGCCGACGTCGTCAACACCTACTCGCCGAAGGAGCTGGCCCGCGTGCTGCGGGTCTACGGCGAGGAGCGGTTCGCCTCGCGGATCGCCGCGGCCATCGACCGGGAGCGAGCCCGTCAGCCCTTCACGACGACCGCCCGGCTGGCCGAGCTCGTGCGCGACTCGATCCCCGCCGCGACCCGGCGCACCGGCGGGCACCCGGCGAAGCGCACGTTCCAGGCGCTGCGCATCGAGGTGAACGACGAGCTGGGTGCGCTCGAGCGCGCCCTGCCGGCCGCGATCGACGCGCTGGCCGTCGGCGGGCGGGTCGTGGTGATCACGTTCCACTCGCTGGAGGACCGCATCGTGAAGCAGACCCTCGCCGCGGGGGCCGCCGACCGCACGCCGCCGGACCTCCCGGTGCCCGTCCCCGAGCTCGGACCGGTCCTCCGCCTGCTGACCCGCGGCGGCGAGGCCGCTTCCGACAGCGAGGTCGCGGCCAACCCGCGGGCCGCATCCGCCCGTGTCCGGGCCGCCGAGCGCATCCGGAGGGCGGCATGAGCGACCGCGCGACGGCCCGCGCCACCACGGCCCGCGCCACCACGGCCCGCGCCACCACAGCCCGCGCCACCACGGCCCGCGCCACCACGGCCCGCGCCACCACGGCCCGCGCCACCACAGCCCGCGCCACCACGGCCCGCGCCACCACGGCCCGCGCCACCACAGCCCGCGCCACCACCCCCCGCGCCACCACAGCCCGCGCCACCACCCCCCGGACCGCGGTGCCCCGGACGCCCGCGAAGCGGGCCACGCCGGTGCGCCCCGAGCTGCGGCTGGTCGGCACCGCTGCGCCGGCCGGCGCCCGCCCGCGGCGCCACACCCGGCACGACGCCACCCGTCGCCGGGCGCCGTTCGTGCTCCTGGTCGTCGGCCTGCTGGTGGGCACCACGCTGGGCCTGCTGATCCTCAACACCGCGATCGCGGTCGACTCCCTCAAGGCCACGCAGTTGCAGGCCGAGAACGCCGAGCGGGCCCAGGACGTCCAGCGGCTCGAGCGGCGGGTGGTCGCCGGCGGGTCGCCGGCGCAGATCGCCGCTGCCGCCGCCGCGGCCGGCCTCGTGCCGGCCGGGCCGGCCGGCTACCTGGTCATCGCGCCCGACGGATCGGTGGAACTGCGCGGTACCCCCGAGCCGGCTCCCGCACCGGACGCCGAGCCCACGGACGGTGGCTGAGCGGTGCCGAACACGGTCGGCCCCCGCACGACCGGACGCACGATCGCCCGGTCGGGGCAGCGTCCGCCCGGCGGTCGCGGCACGCCGGGTGCGTTCACGTCGCGGCGCGCCCCCGGCAGCCGGCGCAGCGGCGCCGGGCTCTCCATCGACCAGCGGGGGCTGCGCAACCGCTGGGGCCTGATCGTGATGATCACGCTGCTGGTCCTGGTGGTCGGCCGCCTGGCGGTGCTGCAGGGTGTCGACGGCGCGGCCTACGCCAACGCCGCCGAGCAGGACCGGTTGCGGACCTACCCGGTCGCGGCACTGCGCGGCGCGGTGCTCGACAGCGAGGGTCGCCCGTTCGCCTACACCGTCGACGCCTCGCGCGTGGTCGCCGACCCGACGGTCGTCGAGGACCCCGCCCGGACCGCGCTGGCGCTGACGACCCTGCTCGACGTGCCGGTGCCCGAGCTCACCGAGAAGCTGTCGGCGGACGGCCGGTACGTCATCCTCGCCACCCAGATCTCCCCGGAGACCGTCGACGCCATCGAGGCGCTGGAGCTGCCGGGCGTGCTGTTCGAGGACGACCCGGTGCGGCTCTACCCGGCCGGGGCCGTCGGCGGGCAGGTCGTCGGCTTCGTGGGCCGGGAGGACACCGGCCTGGCCGGCATCGAGCAGACCTTCGACGAGGAGCTGTCCGGCACCCCCGGGGAACGCACCGTCGAGGTGGGCAGCGGCGGCAACCCCATCCCGTCGGGCATCGACGAGTCGACCCCCGCCGTCGACGGCAGCACCGTGCAGCTGACCATCGACCAGGACCTGCAGTACGTGATGGAGCAGCGGCTGGCGCAGGCGTGCGCCGACGGCGCGACGACGCGCGCCTCCGCGGTGGTCCTCGACGTCGCGACCGGTGAGGTCGTGGCCATGGGCTCGTGCCCGGGCTACGACCCCGGTTCCTACTCCTCGACCGATCCGGACCTGCTCGGCAACCCGGTCGTCTCCGACGTCTTCGAGCCCGGGTCGGTGATGAAGGCGGTGACGCTCGCGGCGGCCCTCGAGGAGGGCGTCGCGACGCCCGACACCGTCCTGACCGTCAACGGGCACATCGACGCGGGCGACCGCAGGGTGACCGACGCGCACGACCACGCCCCGATCGACTGGACGGTCACCGGCATCCTCGCCAAGTCCAGCAACGTGGGCACGATCATGCTGGCGCGCGAGGTCGGCGACGAGACGCTCGAGCAGTACATGCGGGCGTTCGGCATCGGCAGCCGGACCGGGATCGAGCTGCCGGGCGAGAGCGCCGGCATCTTCGAGGACTCGGCGGACTGGACGGCCAGCCGCGCGGCCAACGTGCCGATCGGCCAGGGCGTCTCGGTCACCACCCTGCAGATGGCCTCCATGTACCAGACCATCGCCAACGGCGGCGTGCGCATCGAGCCGCGCCTGGTCCAGGCGGTGACCGGCCCGGACGGCGACGTGACGGCGGCGCCCGAGCCCGAGAGCACCCGGGTGATCAGCCAGGCGACGGCCGACGACATGGCCTACATGCTCGAGGCCGTCGTCGGCGAGGGCGGCACCGCGCCGCTGGGTCAGATCGAGGGCTTCCGGGTCGCCGGCAAGACGGGCACCGCGCAGCGGGCCAACCCCGAGTGCAACTGCTACGAGGGCGGCGGCTACGTCACGACCTTCGTCGGGTTCGCGCCGGCCGACGAGCCCCGCTACGTCGTGGCCGTCGACCTGGAGCGCCCCACGAGCTCGGCCGAGGGTGGCCAGGTCGCCGCACCGGTCTTCCGCGACGTGATGCGGTACGCACTGACGGCCAACGGCGTGGTCCCGTCGGGCACGCCGCGGCCGGAGTTCGTCCTCACCGGCACCCCCTGACGGCCGGCCGCGCCCGCACCTGGCCCGGCCGTCGGAACCTGCCGCGCCGGGCGGACACTCGTCACCTGCACGGGGGTGCACGGTCCCGCCGGTAGATTGGAGCCCCGTGACCCCGACCGCCCCCGGGTCGGCGCCCCGGCCTGCCGGGAACGCGCCGGTGCCCCTGGCTCGACTCGCCGACCTCGTGGGCGAGCCGATGGTGGGGAGAGCCGACCTCGTGGGCGAGGCGGTGGCCGCCGGTTCGGGTGCGGACCCCGAGATCCGCGGCGTCACCCTGGCCTCGGGCGACGTGCGCCCCGGAGACCTCTACGCGGCGCTGCCCGGCGCCCGCACGCACGGGGTCGCCCACCTCGACCAGGCCGTCGCCGGCGGCGCGGTCGCCGTCCTCACCGATCCCTCCGGTCGCGACGCCGCGCTGGCGTCGGGCCTCCCGGTCTGCGTCGTCGACGACCCCCGCGTGGTGCTCGGCGCCGTGGCCGACCGGGTCTACGGCGAGCCGAGCAGCCGGCTGACCGTCGTCGGCATCACCGGCACGAACGGGAAGACGACGACGGCGTACCTCGTCGAGGCCGGGCTCGCCGCCGCCGGTCTCGGCACCGGCCTGATCGGCACGGTGCAGACCCGCACCCGCGGCACGGGGGCCGACGGCGCCCCGACGGTGACGGCCTTCCCGAGCGTCCGGACGACGCCGGAGGCACCCGCCCTGCACGCGCTGCTGGCGACGATGGCCGAGTCGGGCGTCTCCGCCGTGGTCATGGAGGTCTCCAGCCACGCGCTCGTGCTGGGCCGGGTCGGCGGGCTGCGCTTCGCCGCCGCCGGCTTCACCAACCTCGGCCGCGACCACCTGGACTTCCACGGCGACCTCGAGGACTACTTCCGCGCCAAGGCCCTGCTGTTCGACGGCCGGGCCGGCCGGGAGGTCCTGACGGTCGACGACGACGGCGGCCGGCGCCTGGCCGCCCTGCGCCCGGACGCCACGACCGTCTCCGCCGAGGGCCGCGCGGACTGGTGGGCGACCGAGGTGGCGCCGGCCGACGACGGCGGGTCCACCTTCACCCTGCACGGCCCGGGCGGCCGGTCGTGGCCGGCCCGCCTGCGGCTGCCGGGCCGGTTCAACGTCGCCAACGCCGTCCTCGCCGTCGCCCTGCTCGACGGCGTCGGTGTCGACGTCGGGACGGCGCTGGCCGGCCTGGCCGACACGGTCGTGCCCGGCCGCATGGAGCCGGTCGACGCCGGGCAGCAGTTCGTCGCCGTCGTCGACTACGCGCACACCCCGGACGCCGTGGCGACAGCGCTCGCCGCACTGCGGGCCGCCACTCCGGGGCGGCTGATCACGGTGCTCGGCTGCGGCGGGGACCGCGATCCCGGGAAGCGTCCCGCGATGGGGACCGCTGCGGCCGCCGGCGGCGATGTACTGATCGTGACCGACGACAATCCGCGATCGGAAGATCCCGCCGCCATCCGCGCGGCCATGCTCACCGGCGTCCAGGACGTCCCGGCCGAACGCCGCGCCGAGGTGCACGAGGTGCCGGGGCGGCGGGCCGCGCTCGCCGCCGCCGTCCGCCTGGCGCGCCCCGGCGACACGCTGCTCGTCGCCGGCAAGGGCCACGAGACCGGACAGGAGGTCGCCGGGACGGTGCATCCCTTCGACGACCGCGACGTGCTGCGCGAGGTGCTCGCGGAGCTGGGGACGCACGCATGATCGAACTCTCACTGGCCGAGATCAGCGCGCTGGTCGGCGGCGAGCTCACCGGTGCCGGGGGACACGGGCGCGTCACCGGTTCGGTGACGCTCGACTCGCGCACCGTCGGGGCCGGCGACCTGTTCGTGGCGGTGCCGGGCGAGCGCGTCGACGGACACGACTTCGTCGACGCCGCCGCGGCGTCCGGGGCCGTGGCCGCCCTCACGACGCGACCGCACGACTCGCTGGCCTGCGTGGTCGTGCCCGACCCCGTCGCCGCGCTCGGCCGGCTGGCGGCCGGCGTCCACGAGCGGTTGAGCGCGCGGGGCATGGCGACGCTGGGCATCACCGGGTCGTCGGGCAAGACGTCGACCAAGGACCTCCTGGGTCAGGTGCTCGCCACGGCCGGCCCCACGGTCAGCCCGCCGGGTTCGTACAACAACGACATCGGGCTGCCACTCACCGTGCTCGGCGCCGACGAGCGCACCCGCTTCCTGGTGCTGGAGATGGGCTCGCGCGGGCCCGGGCACATCGCCCGGCTCTGCCGCGTCGCCCCGCCGCAGGTCGGCGTCGTCCTCAACGTGGGCTCGGCCCACCTGGGCGAGTTCGGCAGCCCGGAGGGCATCGCCGCGGCGAAGGGCGAGCTGGTCGAGGCGCTGCCGGAGCACGGCACCGCCGTCCTGACGCACGACGACCCGCGCGTGCGGGGCATGGCAGCCCGCACCCGCGCGCGGGTGCTGGCCGTGGGGCGGGGCCACGACGCCGACGTCCGGGCGACGGACGTGGTCCTCGACCCGTCGGGTCGGGCCCGCTTCACGCTGCTCGCCGCCGACGAGGCGCACGCGGTCGACCTCCGCGTCGTCGGGGAGCACCAGGTGGCCAACGCGCTGTCCGCGGCGGGGGCCGCCCTGGCTGTCGGGATGACGCCGGCCGCCGTCGCCGAGGCGCTGTCGGCCGCCGAGTCTCGCAGCCGCTGGCGCATGGAGGTGGGTCGCCGTCCCGACGGCGTCACCGTGGTCAACGACGCCTACAACGCCAACCCGGAGTCGATGCGCGCCGCGCTCGCCGCGCTGACCGGGATGGCGGGGGAGCGGCGCATCGCCGTCCTGGGTGCCATGGCCGAGCTCGGCGAGGGCGCCGCCGCCGAGCACGAGCGGCTGGGCCGCGACGCGGCCGCCGCCGGGGTCGACCTGATCGTGGCCGTGGGTGCCGATGCGGTAGGCATAGCCGAGGGCGCGACCGCTGCCGGACGTCGCGCGGGGAAGGAGTCGGTGCACGTGCCGGACCGGGCCGCAGCCCGCGAGCTGCTGGCGCACCTGCTGCGTCCCGGCGACGTGGTGCTGGTCAAGGCCAGCCGGTCCTACGGCCTGGAGCTCCTGGCCGCCGACCTGCTGACCGACGGGGGCGCCTCGTGAGATCGGTCCTCATCGCGGCCGGCATCGCCGTGATCATCTCGATCCTGATCACGCCGCTGGCGATCCGCCTGTTCCGGCGTCAGGGCCTGGGGCAGGAGATCCGGGACGACGGTCCCGAGACCCACCTGTCCAAGCAGGGCACGCCCACGATGGGCGGCACCGTGATCGTCGGCGCGACGGTCGTCGGGTACGTGGCCGCGCACCTGCCCCTGGCCGGCCGGCCCGGATGGGGCTTCACGGCCACCGGGCTGCTGCTGCTGTTCCTCATGGTCGGCATGGGCACCGTCGGGTTCCTCGACGACTACCTGAAGATCCGGCACCGCCGCAGCCTCGGGCTGAACAAGACGGCGAAGCTGGTCGGCCAGCTGGTGATCGGCGTCGCCTTCGCGGTGCTGGCGCTCAACTTCCCGAACAGCGATGACGTGACGCCGGCGTCGACGACGGTCTCCTACGTCCGCGACATCGCGCCGTTCGCCCTCGGCGCGGTCGGGTTCGTCATCCTGGCCTACCTGTTCATCGCCGGGTTCTCCAACGCGGTCAACCTCACCGACGGTCTCGACGGCCTGGCCGCGGGCTCCTCGGCGATGGTGTTCTCCTCCTACGTCTTCATCTCCTTCTGGCAGTTCACCCACGACTGCGCCAACGAGCTCATCGAGGGCTGCTACACCGTCCGGGACCCGCTCGACGTCACCCTCGTGGCGGCGGCCGGCCTGGGCGCGTGCATCGGCTTCCTGTGGTGGAACACCAGCCCGGCGCGGATCTTCATGGGCGACACCGGGTCGCTGGCCCTGGGCGGCGTCCTGGCCGGGCTGGCGATCGTCACGCGCACCGAGCTGCTGCTGGTCGTGACCGGGGGCCTGTTCGTCGCCGTCACCCTCTCGGTCGTGATCCAGGTGGCGTTCTTCCGCGCGACCCGGCGGCGGGTGTTCCGCATGGCCCCGCTGCACCACCACTTCGAGCTGGCCGGCTGGACCGAGAACACGGTGATCGTCCGGTTCTGGCTGGTGACCGGGATGGCCGTGGCGTTCGGGATCGGGCTGTTCTACGCCGACTGGCTGAACTTCGTCGGGCTGTGATGTCCGATCTGGCCGGTCGCACGGTCCTGGTCGCGGGGCTCGGGGTCTCGGGTGCTGCGGCGGCCCGCGTGCTGCTCGACGGCGGGGCCCACGTGCTGCTCACCGACGCCGCGGAGCCGCCGGTCGTCGCCGACCTGGTGGCCGCCGGCGCTAGCTGGCTCGGGGCGCTGTCCGAGGTGCCCGGCTCCGTCGACCTGGTGGTCACCTCCCCGGGCTGGCGGCCCGACGCGCCGCTGCTGGCCGACGCCGCGCGCCGCGGCGTCGAGGTGGTGGGGGAACCGGAGCTGGCCTGGCGGCTGCGCGCCGGCGCCGACGACGGCACCGCTGCCCCGTGGCTCGCGGTGACCGGCACCAACGGCAAGACCACGACGGTGACGATGCTCGAGGCGATCCTGCTGGCCGCCGGCCGGCGCGCGGTGGCCGCCGGCAACGTCGGGCGGCCGCTGGTCGAGGTCGTCACCGCCCGGGGCGACGACGGCGCGCCCGCCTACGACGTGATCGCCGTCGAGCTGTCCAGCTTCCAGCTGCACTGGTCCTCGTCGCTGGCCCCCGCCGCGGCCGCGGTGCTGAACGTGGCCGACGACCACACCGACTGGCACGGCTCCTTCGAGGCCTACCGGGATGCCAAGGCCGCGATCCTCCGGCACGCGCCGGTCGCCGTCGCCGACGCCGGTGACCCGGTCGCCGCCGCGCTGGTGGCGGCGCATCCGCACCCGGTGACCGTGACCCTCGGTGAGCCCGGCCCCGGCCAGCTCGGTGTCCGGTCCGGGGTGCTGGTCGACCGGGCCTTCTCCGGCGACCCGGCGGGCGAGGTGCTCCTCGAGCGCACCGCCCTGGAGCTCCCGGGACCGCACAACACGGTCAACGCCCTGGTCGCCGCCGCCCTCGCCCGGGCAGCCGGGGTCCCGGCCGACGCGGTCGCCCAGGGGCTGGCCGGCTTCCGCGGCGGCGCGCACCGGAACGTCCTGGTGGCGACCGTGGGCGGGGTGGACTACGTCGACGACAGCAAGGCGACCAACCCGCACGCGGCCGGCGCGTCCCTGGCCGCCTACCCCCGCGTGGTCTGGATCGCGGGCGGGCTGCTCAAGGGCGCCGACGTCGACCCCCTGGTCGCCGCGGTCGCGCCGCGGCTGGCCGGGGTGGTGCTGCTCGGCCGCGACCGGGAGCGGATCGCCGCATCCCTCGCGCGACACGCCCCATCAGTCCCACTGGTCACGGTCGCCAGCGGCGACGATGACCGGATGGACGGGACGGCGACCGCTGCGGAGGAGACGATGACCCGGGTCGTCGCCGCCGCGGCCGGGCTGGCCCGACCCGGCGACACCGTGCTGCTGGCGCCGGCGGCAGCCTCGATGGACGTCTTCCGCGACTACGCCCACCGGGGGCGGGCGTTCGCCGACGCCGTCCGGGCGCTGGGCGGCCCCGCGTGAGCAGCACCGAGGCGCCACTGCGCCCGGGCGGCCGCACGACGCGCGTGGAGCGCCCGGCCCCGCCCCGCCTCGTCGGCCCGGCCTGGCTCGACGGCCCGATGACCAGCTGCCACCTCGTGCTCGGAGCCGCGGGCCTGCTGCTGGCCATCGGGCTCGTGATGGTCTTCTCCGCCTCCGCGATCGAGGCCGCCCTCGACGACCAGCCGGCCTGGGCGCCCGGCGTGCAGCAGCTCATCTGGGCGTGCATCGGGGTCGGCGCGATGCTGGTCGCGCTCCGGCTGCCCACCGGGCTCGTGCGCCGCTGGTCGCCGATCGCCCTGCTCGTCGTCGTCGCGATGCTGCTGCTGGTCCTCGTCCCGGGCATCGGGCTGAAGCTCAACGGGGCGCGGCAGTGGTTCGACCTGGGCTTCGCCAACCTGCAACCGTCCGAGATCGCCAAGCTCGTCTTCGCGCTGTGGGGGGCGCACGTCCTGGCGCTGCGCGAGCGGTACCTGACGACGACGTCCCTGCTGGTCCCGGTGCTGCCGGTGTTCGGCATCCTGTCGCTGCTGCTGATCGCCGAACCCGATTTCGGCGCCGTGGTCAGCCTGGGGCTGGTGCTGATCGGGTTGCTCTGGGCCGGCGGCATGCCGCTGCGCTGGTTCGGCATCCTCATCGGCGTCGCCGCGGCGGGGATCGCCATGATGGTCTGGCTGGCGCCCTACCGGATGGCCCGCATCACCGCGTTCCTCGACCCGTTCGCCGACCCCGCCGACGGCGGGTTCCAGGCCATCCGCGGCATGTACGCGCTGGCCACCGGAGGCCTGTGGGGCGTGGGGCTGGGCAACAGCGCGATGAAGTGGAACCTCCTGCCGCACGCCCAGTCCGATTACATCTTCGCGATCATCGGCGAGGAGCTCGGCTTCCTCGGCTGCCTCGTCGTCGTCACCCTCTACGGGGTGCTGGCCTACGCCGGCTTCCGGATCGCCCGCCGGTCGGCCGATCGGTTCGTCCAGCTGGCCAGCGTGGCGATCACCGTGTGGCTGATCGGCCAGGCCGCCATGAACATGGGGTACGTGGTCGGACTGCTGCCGGTGACCGGCGTCCAGCTGCCGCTGATCTCCGCCGGTGGCACGTCCCTGGTGCTCACCCTGTTCATCGTCGGTCTGCTCGCCCGCTTCGCCCGCGCGGAGCCGGCGGCGATCGAGAGCCAGCGGACCCACCCGCGCGGCCGGCTGTCCCGTCTCCTCCTGCCGGTGCCCGCGGTCGCCGTCGACCCGGTCCGGCCGCGGCGCCGTCCCGAGGACCGGGTGCCGGCGCGCTCGGTGGCCGGCGGCGGTCGCACGGTCGTGCACGCCACGGGCGCCGTCCCGCCCCGCCGGCAACCACCGTCGGGCGCCGCCCGCCGGCAGTCGCCGCCGCCCGCCGCCCGCCGGCAGCCGGCCCCGGGCGCGGCCCGCCGCCCGGGCGGGCCGCGATGAGCCGCCCGGTCAGCGTCGTCCTGGCCGGGGGCGGAACCGGTGGGCACATCGAGCCGATGCTCGCGCTGGCCGACGCGCTGCGCCGCCGGGGCGACGGCGACATCCGGATCACCTGTCTCGGCACCGCGCGCGGCATGGAGACGCGCCTGGTGCCGGCCCGCGGGTACGAGCTGCGGCTGATCCCGCCGGTGCCGCTGCCCCGCACGCCGACGCTCGACCTGCTCCGCGTGCCCGGTCGCGTGCGCCGGTCCGTGGCCGAGACCCGGGCCGTGCTCGACGAGGTGGGCGCGGACGTCGTCGTCGGGTTCGGCGGGTACGTGGCGCTCCCGGCCTATCTCGCCGCGCGGCGGGCCCGGGTCCCGATCGTGGTGCACGAGCAGAACGCGCTGCCCGGCCTCGCCAACCGCGTGGGGGCGCGGCTCGCCGCCCGCGTGGCGGTGACCGTGCCGGGCACCCCGCTGCGCCACGGCGAGCACGTGGGCATGCCGCTGCGGACGGCGATCGGCACCCTCGACCGGGCCGCCCGCCGGGCCGAGGCCCGCGCCGAGTTCGGGCTGGAGCCCGACCGGCCGACCCTGCTGGTCGTCGGCGGATCGCAGGGCGCCGCCTCGCTGAACCGGGCCGCGGTGGCCGCCGCGGACGCGCTCACCGCCGCAGGCGTCCAGGTGCTGCACGCCCGGGGCCCCAAGAACACCGACGTGATCGTGCCGCCCCGCCCCGCCGGGAGCGCGCCCTACGTCGTCGTGGACTATCTGGAACGCATGGACCTCGCCTACGCCGCCGCCGACCTCGCCCTGTGCCGGGCCGGTGCGGTGACCGTGGCCGAGCTCTCGGCCGTGGGACTGCCCGCGGCCTTCGTGCCGCTGCCCATCGGCAACGGCGAGCAGCGGCGCAACGCCCTGCCCGTCGTCCACGCCGGGGGCGGGCTGCTGGTGGAGGACGCCGACCTCGGGCCCGCCTGGATCGAGGCGCAGCTGCTGCCGCTGCTCACCGATCCGGCAGCCCTGGCCGGCTACGCCCGGCACGCCGCCGACGCGGGGGTCCCCGACGCCCACGAGCGGCTCGCCGACATCGTGCTGGAGGTGGCGAGCAGTGAGCGCCGCTGACGTGGCGGCCTGGACGGACCCCGTGCCGTCCCCCGAGGAGCTCGGCGCGGTCCACTTCATCGGCATCGGGGGGGCCGGCATGAGCGGCATCGCCCGGATCCTGCTGGCCCGTGGCGTGCGGGTCTCGGGCAGCGACCGCCGCGACACCCCGACCCTGCTGGCGCTGCGCGCCCTCGGCGCCCGGGTCGAGGTCGGGCACGACCCGGCGCACCTCGGCGACGCCGACACCGTCGTCGTCTCCACGGCCATCCGGGCGGACAACCCCGAGCTCGCGACGGCGCGGGAGCGGGGACTGCGGGTGCTCCCGCGCGCGGTGGCCCTGGCCTCGGTCATGGCCGGCCGCCGGAGCATCGCGGTGGCCGGCACCCACGGCAAGACCTCGACCACCTCGATGCTGACCGTCGCGGTGCAGGCCTGCGGCGTGGACCCCTCGTTCGCCATCGGCGGGGACCTCAACGAGTCGGGCAGCAACGCGCACGCGGGGCAGGGCGACGTCTTCGTCGCCGAGGCCGACGAGAGCGACCGCTCCTTCCTCCTGCTCGATCCCTTCGGCGCCGTGGTCACCAACGTCGAGGCCGACCACCTGGACAACTACGGCGACCTGGCCGCGGTCGAGGCCGCGTTCGACCGGTTCCTGCAGACGGTGGACCCGAAGGGGTTCGTCGTGGTCTGCGCCGACGATCCGGGTGCCGCGCGGCTGCGGACGGTGGAGGGACCGGCGCGGCTGCGCACCTACGGCCGGGCCGAGGACGCCGACCTGCGGCTGGTCGACCTGCACGTGGCCCAGGACGGGACCAGCTACACCGCCGTCCTCGACGGCACCGTGCTCGGCCGGGTGCGCATCCGCGTCCCCGGCGAGCACATGGCGCTCAACAGCGCCGCCGCGCTGCTGGCCGGCCTCGAGCTGGGCCTGCCGGGCGACGCCCTCGTCGACGGGCTGGCCCGCTTCGGCGGCGTCCACCGCCGCTTCGAGCTCAAGGGTGTCGCCGGCGGGGTCCGGGTCTACGACGACTACGCCCACCACCCGACCGAGGTCACCGCGCAGCTGCGCGCCGCCCGCGCCGTCGCCGGCAGCGGACGCCTGGTCGTCGCCTTCCAGCCGCACCTCTACAGCCGCACCCGGGAGTTCGCCGCCGGGTTCGGCGCGGCGCTCGGGTTGGCCGACGAGGTCGTGGTCATGGACGTCTACGGCGCCCGCGAGGACCCGGTGCCCGGTGTCACCGGCGCGATGGTCGCCGACGCGGTGCCGCTGCCGGGTGACCGGGTGGTGTTCGAGCCGTCCTGGTCGGCGACCGCGCCGGCGCTGGCCGCACGGGCCCGCCCCGGCGACCTCGTGCTGACCATGGGCGCCGGCGACGTGTCGATGGTCGGGCCGGAGGTCCTCGAGGCGCTCGCCGGCCGGGTCCCGGGGGAGGACGATCCGGGGGAGGGGCCCCGGTGAGCCGGACCGGTACCACCACGCGGGACCGCATCCGGGCACCGCGACGGACGGCGGAACGGCACGGCGGTTCCTCGCCGGTCACGCCCCTGGCCACCCGGCGCCGCCCGCGGCGCGGCGGCCGCCGCCGTCGCACGGTGCTCGCGGGAGCCGGGGTGCTGGCGCTGGGGCTCGCCGTCTGGCTGGTCTGGGCCGGTCCGCTCCTGGCGGTGTCGACCGTGCGGGTCGACGGCGTCTCGTCGCTGTCGGCCGAGCTGGTCCGCGAGGCGGCCGGGGTGCAGCAGGGCACCCCGCTGCTGCGGGTGGACGTCGACGCCGCCGAGGCGCGGGTGGCCGACCTGCCGCAGGTGGCCTCGGTCGAGGTCACCCGTGGGTGGCCGCAGACCGTCGTCGTCACGGTCGTGGAGCGCGTGCCGGTGGCCGTGGTGGGGGAGCCGGGCCGGCGCTCGCTGGTCGACGCCGAGGGCGTGCTCTTCGACTCCGTGTCCGGCGAGCCGCCCGCCGGTGTCGTGCAGCTCGTCGTCGAGAACCCCGGTCCCGACGACGCCGCGACGACCGCCGCGCTCACCGCGATCGGCTCGCTGCCCGACGCGCTCCGCGAGCAGGTCGCCGGGGTGGCCGCCGCGGATCCCGAGGACATCTCGATGGCCCTGACCGACGGCACGATCGTGCGGTGGGGCAGCGCCGAGGACTCACCGGCGAAGGCGAGCGCGCTGGCCGCCCTGGTGGACCAGATCGCCTCGGGGTCGCTCGAACCGGCGACGACGATCGACGTGAGCGCTCCCGACGCGGTGGTGCTCCGGTAGTTCCCGGCCCCAGGATGGGCCCGTGCCCGATCCCGCCGAAGCCGGTCCGATCAGTCGATTCCCCGTCCCGCCCCGGTCGGAGCTGCCGCCCGACCTGCAGGAGCGGTTCGCCGCGGTCGAGGAACGCTCGGGCTTCCTGCCCAACGTGTTCGCCGCGCTGTCCTGGCGACCGGCGGAGGCCACGGCGTTCTTCGCGATGCACGACGCGCTCATGGACAAGGAGACCCCCGGGCTGTCCAAGGCCGAGCGGGAACTCATCGTCGTCGCGACGAGCGCGGCCAACGACTGCCTCTACTGCGTGATCGCGCACGGCGCGATCGCGCGGGTCCGCGCCCGCGACCCCTACCTCGCCGACCAGGTCGCCGTCGACTGGCGGAAGGCGCCGCTGGAGGCACGGATGCGCGCGGTGCTCGAGGTCGCCATGACGCTGGCCGTCCGCCCGGCCGAGGTCACCGCCGAGGACCTCGCGGGGCTGCGGGCGCACGGCCTGAGCACCGACGACGTCTGGGACGTCGGCGCGATCGTGTCGTTCTTCGCGCTGTCCAACCGGCTCGCGCACTGGGCGGCGATCCCGCCGAACGAGGAGTTCTACCTGATGGGGCGGGTGCCGCGCCCCTGACCGGTCGCCGACGGTGACCGCGCGGATGCGGGGGTGGATCCGAGAACGTCCGACCGACACGCCGTCCAGTGCGACACGCCCGACACGCGAAGTCGTTTTCGAGAGTTCCGCAGACGCTGCATCTCCCGGGTCTTGACCCTGGGATGAGACGTTTCCCAGGCGGGTCGTCACATCCAGTGGTGCTGATGTGACGATCGGGTCGCCAGTGATTCGTGCGATCCCGGTCCACCGACACGCCGACCCCCGGAGGGTGTTTGTGGCGCCCTCCGGACCCACCTAACTTCGTCCCAGTCGGACCGAGTTGACATAACTGTAAGGCTGAACTTGAGGATGAGGGTCCAGTTGGGGAGCGCCGCATGACACCTCCGCACAACTATCTAGCGGTCATCAAGGTCGTCGGCATCGGCGGCGGCGGGGTGAACGCGGTCAACCGGATGATCGAGGTCGGCCTCAAGGGGGTCGAGTTCATCGCCATCAACACCGATGCCCAGGCGCTGCTCATGAGCGACGCCGACGTCAAGCTCGACGTCGGTCGCGAGCTGACGCGCGGTCTCGGGGCCGGCGCGCAGCCGGACGTGGGCCGCCAGGCGGCTGAGGACCATCGTGAGGAGATCGAGGAGGTCCTCAAGGGGGCCGACATGGTCTTCGTGACGGCGGGCGAGGGAGGCGGCACCGGCACCGGTGGTGCCCCGGTCGTCGCGTCCATCGCCCGCAAGCTCGGCGCGCTGACCATCGGCGTCGTCACCCGCCCGTTCGCCTTCGAGGGCAAGCGACGCGCGGTGCAGGCCGAGTCGGGCATCGAGGAACTGCGCAACGAGTGCGACACCCTGATCGTGATCCCGAACGACCGGCTGCTGCAGCTCGGCGACCGGAACGTCAGTGTGATGGACGCCTTCCGCACCGCCGACCAGGTGCTGCTCTCCGGTGTCCAGGGCATCACCGACCTGATCACCACGCCCGGCCTGATCAACCTCGACTTCGCCGACGTCAAGTCGGTCATGTCGGGGGCGGGGTCGGCGCTGATGGGCATCGGCAGTGCCCGCGGGGACAACCGCGCGCTGCTGGCCGCCGAGCAGGCGATCGCGAGCCCGCTGCTGGAGGCCTCGATGGAAGGTGCCCACGGCGTCCTGCTGTCGATCTCCGGTGGCTCCGACCTCGGCCTGTTCGAGATCAACGAGGCCGCCTCGCTGGTCTCCGACGCCGCCCACGCCGACGCCAACATCATCTTCGGTGCCGTCATCGACGACGCCCTGGGCGACGAGGTGCGGGTCACCGTGATCGCGGCCGGATTCGACGGCGGTCGACCCAGCAGCCGGAAGGACGCCGGTACATCGGCGGTCCCGACGGCCGTCTCGGCGCCGGTGGCCGGCGGGCTGTCCCCGCACCGTCGCCCGATGTCGACGCACGCGGCGCCGCAGGGGGCGGGGGAGCGGCTCGTGCCCTCGGCCGCCGCGGCTCCGGCGCAGCCCGCGACACCGAGCCCGGTCGCGCAGGCACCCGCGCCGCCGGCCCGCCCGGCGGTGAACGGGGGCGGCATCACCGTGCCGCCGCTGCCGCCGATCCCGGGTCCGGTCGCCGGTCGGCGCCCGCTGTCCAACGAGGACTTCGAGGAAGAGCTCGACATCCCCGAGTTCCTCAAGGGCTGACGAAGGACCCCCTGCCCCCACCGCTCGCCAGCGCGCGGCGGGCCCCTGCAGGGGGCCGTGCCAGCACGTCACCTCGTAGGCTTCGCCTACATGAGCACGCAACCGGCCGCCCCGTCGCCGGTCCGACCCCGCAGGGTCGTGACCGACCGGCGGGGCGGCCGTTCGCTGTCGCCCTACGACTCGTTCAACCTCGGGGACCACGTCGGCGACGACGCGGGCGCGGTCGCGGCCAACCGCGCCCGCGTGGCCCGCGAGCTGGGCGTCCCCGGTGACCGGCTGGTGTGGATGAGCCAGGTGCACGGCACCGGAGTCGCCGTCGTCGACGGGCCGCAGGACGGGCCGGTGGCCGACGTCGACGCGCTCGTGACCGCGACGCCCGGCCTGGTGCTGTGCGTGCTGGTCGCCGACTGCGTCCCGGTGCTCCTGGCCGATCACGAGACCGGCGTGGTCGCCGCCGTCCACGCCGGCCGGGAGGGGGTGCGCCGCGGCGTGCTCCCGGCGGCCCTGTCGGCGATGGCGAGCCTGGGGGCGCGGGCCCGGCACGTCACCGCGCTGCTGGGGCCGGCGGTGTGCGGCGCCTGCTACGAGGTGCCCGAGGCGATGCAGGCCGAGGTCGCCCGGGTGGCGCCCGCGGCCGCCGTGCGCACGCGGGCCGGCACGCCGGGCCTGGACCTGCGGCTGGGCCTGGCCGAGCTGCTGGCCCGGGCCGGTGTCCGGGAGGTCGTGCACGACCCGCGCTGCACGGCCGAGGACCCGCACCTGTTCTCCCACCGGCGGGACGGCGTGACCGGGCGTCAGGCCGGGCTCGTGTGGCTGGACCGGGGCGGTCGATGACGGCGCTCGCGCAGAACCTGCGCGCGGTGCGGGCCAGGATCGACGCGGCGGCGCGGGCCGCCGGCCGGGACCCCGGGTCGGTGGCGCTGCTCGCGGTGAGCAAGACGTGGCCGGCCGACGCCGTCCGGGCGCTGCACGCGCTCGGGCAGGAGGACTTCGGGGAGAACCGGGCGCAGGAGCTGCTCGCGAAGGTCCAGCAGTTGCGGGATCTCGAGCTGGCGGACCTGCCGCTGCGCTGGCACTTCATCGGCCAGCTGCAGCGGAACAAGGCCGCCGCGGTGGCGCGGACCGGCGCCGTCGTCCACTCGCTCGACCGGGCGGCGCTGATCGCCCCGCTCGACCGGGTCGGGCAGGAGGCCGGGCGGCCGGTCGAGGTCTTCGTCCAGGTCGACCTCGGCGGACCGGAGGGTGACCTGGCGGCCCGCGGCGGGGCGGATCCCGCCGAGGTGCCCGCCCTGTGCGACGCGGTCGCCACGACCGCGGGGCTGCGGTTGCGCGGCCTCATGGCGGTCGCCCCGCGCGGGGTCGCCCCCGGTCCGGCGTTCGCCCGGCTCGCCGAGCTGGCCGCCCGGGTGCGGGCCGACCATCCGGCCGCCGTCGACGTCTCCGCCGGCATGAGCGGCGACCTCGAGGAAGCGGTCGCATCCGGGGCGACGATCGTGCGTGTCGGAACCGCGTTGTTCGGGGAGCGCCCCCTACCCTCCGGGGAAGACCGAGTCACACCAGTCACACGGGTCCCGCGCGCCCCGGCGTGACGAGTTCGGGCGGGACGCTGAGGACGCCGGCAGAGGGGGAGGTCCGATGGCTGGAGCCATGCGGAGGATGGGTATCTACCTGGGGCTCGTCGAGGACGACGACCCGCGTGGATACGGGCGGTACGACTCGCGTCAGTCCGAGCCCCACGACGACCGGCGCTACGGCCGGTACGCCGACGAGCACTACGAGGACCACTACGACGACCACCACTACGACGACGAGGAGCCCGAGCCGGTGCGCGAGCCCGAGCCGGTGATCTCGACCCGCCGTGTGGTGCCCAACCGCCCGCTCGGCCTCGCCCCCACCGGGGGAGGGTCCGGCTCGGGCGGGGCCCGCGTGAGCGCCATGGGCAGCGGCCCCGTGAGTGCCGCCGGGCTGGCCGTGCGCGAGCCGATCGTCGCCGTCGCCCCGGAGCCCGCCCCCGCGCCGGCCCCGCAGCCCTACCGGATCACCACCCTGCACCCGCGCACCTACAACGAGGCGCGCACCATCGGTGAGCGGTTCCGCGACGGCATGCCGGTGATCATGAACCTCACCGAGATGGACGACGCCGACGCCAAGCGGCTGGTCGACTTCGCCGCCGGACTGTCGTTCGGGCTGCGCGGTAGCATCGAGCGCGTCACGGCGAAGGTGTTTCTGCTGAGCCCGCAGAACGTCGACGTGACGGCTGAGGACAAGGCGCGGATCCGTGAAGGCGGTTTCTTCAACCAGTCCTGAGTCCCTGCGCCACAATGGGGCGTGATGGTGACAACGGCACGCGCGGTGCCCCGAACGAACGAGGACTGTGGCTAGCTTCTGGTACATCGTCTCGTCGGTGCTGCTCGTCTTCCTCGTCCTGCTCTTCGCACGCTTCGTCGTCGACTGGGTCATGGTGCTGGCCCGCAGCTGGCGGCCCTCGGGGCTGGTGGCTGCGGGTCTCGAGGTCGTCTACAGCACCACCGACCCGCCGCTGAAAGCGGTCCGCAAGGTCATCCCGCCCCTGAACCTGGGGTCCATCCGTTTGGACCTCGGGTTTATGGTGCTGCTGATCGCCGTGGTGATCCTCCGGAGCATCACGACCCGACTCGCCATCAACGCGTGACAGCACTTTCCCCCGGGGGCATGGACGCGGAACGGCCGTGGTCAGCCGCCGCCCGCCCGAGAACGTCCCTGTTCCCGCCGTCCGACCCGAGGTGACCCCGATGCCACTCACGCCTGCCGACGTGCACAACGTCGTCTTCAAGAAGCCGCCCATCGGCAAACGGGGCTACGACGAGGACGAGGTCGACGCCTTCCTCGACGTCGTGGAGGCCGAACTGGCCCGCTTGATCGAGGAGAACAACGAGCTGCGCGCCGGCGCGGGCGCCGCTCGCGGCCCCCGCTCCGAGGAGATGCCGGCTCCGGCTCCGACGCCTGCCCCGGTCGCGGCCCCGCCGCCCCCGGTCCAGCAGCCCCGCGAGGACGACAGCGCGCGGGCCTCGCGGATGCTGGCGCTGGCCACCGAGACCGCGGACCGCTACGTCAACGAGGCCAAGGCCCAGGCGGAGCAGATGCTCGGCAGCGCCAAGACCAACAGCGACCGGATGATGACCGAGGCGCGCACCAAGAGCGAGCAGATGGTCGCCGAGGCCAAGCACCGCGCCGACAGCATGATCGGTGACGCGCGAACCCGCGCCGAGACGATGGAGCGCGAGTCGCGGGCCAAGGCCGCTGCGCTCGAGCAGGACGCCGAGCGCCGGCACACCGAGGTCATGGGCACGCTCGAGGAGAAGCGCAGCAGCCTCGAGCGCAAGATCGAGGAGCTGCGGACCTTCGAGCGGGAGTACCGCACCCGCCTGCGCTCCTACCTCGAGTCGCACCTGCGCGACCTGGACAGCCGCGGCTCGGCCGAGCCGGCGTCCAACGCGCGGCAGACGCAGCACGCCTGAGGCTCGCTCGAGCGTCGGACCACGACAGGCCCGGAACCGTCACGGTTCCGGGCCTGTCGTCGTTCGACGCTGTGGGAGAGCCGGTGCGCCGATACAGTTCCCGCGTGATCTTGGCTGCCGGACTGCTCGTGCTCCTGGGCCTCGGCCTGTTCGTCGCCGGCATCCTCACCGGTGCCACGGCCTTCTACTGGGCGTGCGTCGCCGCCTGCGCCGTGGCCGCCGTGCTGCTGATCGCCTCCCGGAGGCAGTTGCGCGCCGCGCCGGCCGAGCCGGCCCGGGACGAGCCGGCCGCGAAGGCGGCGGCGCGCACCGCGGAGCAGCCGGCCGTGGACGCCGGCGGCTCGACCGCGGACGACGCGGCTCCGGCGACCGGGGACGCGGTGCCCGCCGGTGTGCACGCGACGGCGCACCGGACGCCCGGCGCGACCGCCGCCGGGTCGGCGAGTGCCACCTCCACCGGCTCGCACGCCGCTCCCGAGCAGCCGGTGTCCGACGACGCCCACGAGCCGCCGGTCGAGGAGGTCGAGGTCACCGACCTCCTCCTGGTGGTCGACCTCACCGATGAGGTGCTCGTCGTCGACGAGCACCCCCGGTACCACCTCGAGGGCTGTCGCTTCCTCTCCCGCAGGGAGACGATCCCGCTGCCCCTGGACGAGGCCCGCACCGACGGTTTCACCCCGTGCGGCTGGTGCACCCCCGACCGGCACCTCGCCGACCGGGAACGCGCCCGCAAGCGGGGCTAGGCGGCCCGCGCCACCCAGAACCGCGAGCCCTCGGGGCCCTCGACGCCGTCGCCGGAGCCCGCCGTCGCGGCGTGGACCGTGACCGCCAGCACCTCGGCGGCCACCTGCTCCGCCTGCTCCTCGAGCGCCTGGGCGAGCGCGCCGCCGGCGGTCCACCACAGCTCGATCCGGTCGCTGACCTCCAGGCCGCTGTTCTTGCGGGCCTCCTGGATCAGCCGGACCACCTCGCGGACCAGCCCGGCCCGTTCGAGTTCGGGGGTCAGCGTCAGGTCCAGCGCGACGGTCAGGCCGCCGCCGCTGGCGACCGTCCAGCCCTCCCGGGGGGTCTCGGTGATGACCAGGTCGCCGTCCTCCAGCGGCACCGGGGAGCCGTCGACCTCCACGGTCGCGGTGCCCGCCCGGTAGGCGGCGGTCAGGGCTGCCGGGTCGGCGGCGGCGACCGCCGTCGCCACGGCCTGCACCTGCTTGCCGAGCCGGCGGCCCACGGCGCGGAAGTCGATCTTGACGCTCACGTCGACGAGCTCGCCGCCGACCGCGCCCGCGAGCTCGACCATCTCCACCACGTTGAGCTCGTCGGCGACCTCCGCGACCAGGTCGCGCGGCAGGGTCGACCAGCCGGGGGCGGCGACGACGGCGCGCGCGAGCGGCTGGCGCGTGCGCACCTTGGCCGAGGTGCGCGCCGACCGCCCCAGCTCCACGAGCCGGCGGACCAGGGTCATCTGCGCCACGAGGGTCTCGTCCCGGGCGTCCTGGTCGACGGTCGGCCAGGTGGCCAGGTGCACCGAGTCGGGCGCACTCCGCCCGGCCAGCCCCGGCAGGACGGCCCGGCCCCACACCTCCTCGGTGACGAACGGCGTGAACGGCGCCATCAACCGGGTGAGGCCGTCGAGGACCTCGTGCAGGGTGGCCAGGGCGGCGGGGTCGCCGTCCCAGAACCGGCGCCGCGAGCGGCGCACGTACCAGTTGGACAGGTCGTCGACGAACTGCGCGATCAGCCGGCCTGCGGTCTGGGTGTCGAAGTCCTCCAGCGCGTCGGTGACGCCGTGAGTGACCGAGGCCAGCTCGGCCAGCGCCCAGCGGTCCAGCAGCGGCCGGTCCGCCCGCGCCGGGGCCATGCCACCGTCCCGCCCACCCGTCGGGTCCCAGCCGTTGGTCTCGGCGTACAGGGTGAAGAAGCTGGCGGTGTTCCAGTAGGTGAGCAGCACCTTGCGGACCACCTCGGACAGCGTCTCGTGCCCGACCCGGCGGGCCGACCACGGTGACCCGCCGGCCAGCATGAACCAGCGGACGGCGTCGGCGCCGTGCCGGTCCATCAGCGGGATCGGCTCCAGGATGTTGCCCAGGTGCTTGCTCATCTTCCGGCCGTCCTCGGCGAGGATGTGGCCCAGGCACAGCACGTTCTCGTAGGAGCTCTTCTCGAACACCAGGGTGCCGACGGCCATCAGCGTGTAGAACCAGCCGCGGGTCTGGTCGATGGCCTCGCAGATGAACTGCGCCGGGTAGGCGGCCTCGAACTCCTCCTTGTTGCGGTGCGGCGCGCCCCACTGCGCGAAGGGCATGGAACCGGAGTCGTACCAGGCGTCGATGACCTGGCGGACCCGCCGGTAGGTGCCTTCCTCCCCGGGCCGGGTGAACGTGACGTCGTCGATGAACGGCCGGTGCGGGTCGAGGTCGGCGAGGTCGCGGCCGGTGAGCTCCGAGAGCTCGGCCAGCGAGCCGACGGCGATCATCCGCGCGGGGTCGGCGTCGTTGCGCCAGATCGGCAGGGGCGTGCCCCAGTACCGGTCGCGGGACAGCGCCCAGTCGACGTTGTTGTTCAGCCAGTCGCCGTAGCGCCCGGTCTTGATGCTCTCCGGGTACCAGTTCGTCTTCTCGTTCTCGGCGAGCAGCTGGTCCTTGATCTGGCTGGTGCGGATGTACCAGGACGGCTGGGCGTAGTACATCAGCGGCGTGTGGCACCGCCAGCAGTGCGGATAGCTGTGCTCGTAGCGCAGCTCGCGGAGGAGGATCCCGCGCTGCTTCAGGTCCTCGACCAGCGCGGGGTCGGCGGCCTTGAAGAAGTGGCCGCCCACGAGCGGGATCTCGGGCAGGAAGTGCCCGGTCGGGTCGATCGGCACCACGACGGGCAGGCCGTAGCCGCGGCAGACCGCGAGGTCCTCGGCGCCGAAGGCGGGGGACTGGTGCACCAGGCCGGTACCGTCCTCGGTCGTCACGTACTCGGCGAGCACGACGTAGTGCGCGGGCTCGGGGAACTCCACCAGCTCGAACGGCCGCTGGTAGGTGACGCGCTCCCAGTCGGCGCCCGACGTGCGGGCCAGCACCTCGGCCTCGTCGCCGAGGACGGCGGCCAGCAGCGGCTCGGCGACGACGAAGGTGCCGGCCTCGGTCCGTGCCACCACGTACGTGACGTCGGGGTGCATCGCGACGGCGGTGTTCGACGGCAGCGTCCACGGCGTCGTCGTCCAGACCAGCAGGTCGGCCTTGCCGGCCCACTCGCCGCTGGTGACGGGCAGCCGGACGTAGACCGAGGGGTCGGTGAGGGTCTCGTAGCCCTGGGCGACCTCGTGGTCGGACAGGCCGGTGCCGCAGCGGGGGCAGTAGGGGGCGACCCGGTGGTCCTCGACGAGCAGGCCCTTCTCGAAGACCTGCTTGAGCGACCACCAGACGCTCTCGATGTAGGCCGGGTCCATCGTCCAGTAGGCGGTGGACATGTCGACCCAGTAGCCCATCCGGCGGGTGAGCGCGGCGAAGGAGTCGACGTGCCGCTCGACGGACTCCCGGCAGCGGGCGTTGAACTCGGCGATGCCGTAGCGCTCGATGTCGGGCTTGCCGGCGAAGCCCAGCTCCTGCTCGACGGCGATCTCCACCGGCAGGCCATGGCAGTCCCAGCCCGCCCGGCGGGGGACGTGCCAGCCCTGCATGGTCTTGAAGCGCGGGAAGACGTCCTTGAACGCGCGGGCCTCGATGTGGTGGGTGCCGGGACGTCCGTTGGCGGTGGGCGGGCCCTCGTAGAAGACCCACTGGGGGCGGTCGGAGGTGGCCTCCATCGACCGGGCGAAGACCTTGTCGGCCTCCCACCGCTGCAGGATCTCCTGCTCGAGGGCGGGGAGGTCGACCTGCGGGGCCAGTGCGCGGAAGGGACCGGGAGAGCTCACGGCGTCCATCATCCCCGACCGGAGGTGACGCCCGGCGCACCGCCCGGTACGGAAGACTGCGGCCATGGGGAGCGGCGGCCGGTGAACACCACGGTCACCGTCGCTCTGGCGATCGGTGCGGTCGTCGTCCTGGTGGCCGCGGTCGCGCTGCGCGTCGCCGATCGGCTGGGGCTGCCCAGCCTCCTGCTCTACCTCGCCCTCGGCCTGGGGCTGGGGGAGAGCGGCCTGGGTGTCGACTTCGAGGACGCCGAGCTCACCCAGACCCTCGGCGTCGCGGCGCTGGTGATCATCCTGGCCGAGGGTGGGCTGACGACCCGGTGGTCCGACGTCCGGCGGGCGATCGGTCCGGGAGTCACCCTCGCCACCGTCGGGGTGGGCGTGAGCGTCGGCGTGACCGCGGCGGTCACGGTCTGGCTGCTCGACGCGTCCTGGGGGTTCGCGCTGCTCCTGGCTGCGGTGATCAGCTCGACGGACGCGGCCGCGGTCTTCGCGGCGCTGCGGCGGCTGCCCCTCCCGCGGCGGCTGGCCGCCTCGATCGAGGCCGAGAGCGGGCTCAACGACGCCCCGGCGATCCTCCTGGTGACGGCGCTGGCGGGGTACCTCACCGACGGCGAGGCGCACGCGTGGTGGTTCCTCCTCGGCGAGATCGTCCTCGAACTGGCCGGCGGCGCGGTGGTCGGTGTCCTGATCGGCTACCTCGGTGCCGAGCTGCTGCGCCGGGTGGCGCTCCCGGTCGCCGGCTTCTACCCCCTGGCGCTGCTCGCCCTCTGCGTGCTCGCGTTCGCGACCGCCTCGCTGGCGCACGCGTCGGGGTTCGTCGCGGTGTACCTCTGCGGGGTCCTCCTCGGCAATGCGGCCCTGCCTCACCGCTCGGCCAGCATCGGGTTCGCCGAGGGCATGGCCTCGCTCGCCCAGATCGGGTTGTTCGTGCTCCTGGGGCTGCTGGCCTCCCCGGAGCGGCTGCTCGGCGCGCTCGGCCCCGCGCTCGTCGTCGGCGGAGCGCTGCTGCTGGTGGCCCGCCCGCTCTCGGTGGCGCTGAGCCTCGTCTGGTTCCGCATGCCCTGGGCCCAGCAGGCGTTCGTGTCCTGGGCGGGTCTGCGCGGCGCCGTCCCGATCGTCCTCGCAACCTTCCCCCTCACCTTCGACGTCCCGGGCGCGACGGTCATCTTCGACACGGTCTTCGTGCTCGTCGTCGTCTTCACGCTCGTGCAGGGCTGGTCGCTGCCGTGGGTGGCCAAGCGCCTGCAGATCGCCGCCCCCATCACGCCGCGTGACGTCGAGGTCGAGTCGGCGCCGCTGGACGAGTTGGACGCCGACCTGATGCAGCTGACCGTCCCGCCGGGCTCGCGCCTGCACGGCGTCTACCTCCCGGAGCTCCGGCTGCCCGAGGACGCCGCGGTCGTCCTGATCGTCCGCGACGGTCGCTCGTTCGTCCCCGACGACACCACCCGGCTGATGCGCGGGGACCAGGCGCTGCTGGTGTCGGCCCGGCGCTCGCGGGCCGAGGCCGAGCGCCGCCTGCGCGCCGTGAGCCGGGCCGGCCGCCTGGCCAGCTGGCGGGGCGAGACCGGCAGGGTCACCGGGGCCGACTGACGAACGGGCACCATGGCCGTGTGTCCGACGGCCCCGAGCAGGTGGACGTCCTGGAGGGCGGGCTGCGGCCGCCCTGGTGGCGGCGGGCCTGGGCCGCGCTGCCGCCCCCGGGGCGCCGGGTCCTCGTGGCGCTGCTCGTGGTCGCCGTCGCCGTCGCGGGGGTCGTGCTCGTGGGTGAGCGCGCCGCCGAGCAGGAGCGGCGGGAGCGGGTGGCGCTCGAGACCACGGTCGGGATCGCCAGTTCCTCGACCGACCCGCCGGGCGGTCAGGTGCGGTTCTTCCTCGTGGTGCGCAACGAGGGGCCGCTGCCGGTGTCGGTCACCGCGGTCGAGGGCACCGGTGCCGGCGTGCGCGTGCGGATGCGGGACGAGGGGGCGCGGCCGGTGGGCGCCGGTGGCGAGATCGAGATCCCGCTCTCGGTCCGGCTCACGTGCCCGACCGGGCCGGGTGAGCTGACCGCCGAGATCGGCGTGCGCCGGGAGGACGGCGGATCGACCAGCCGCCGGATGGATCTGGAGCCCGCCCATGTCGTGCTGGAGGTCGCCGCGACGCTGTGCTCCGTGCGCCCCGACCTGCGCGATCACGAGCTCTCCGGGCCCGTGCTCCGGGGCGCGGTGAGCGGCACCGGCGACCGCTGAGCCTCTTCCGCGGGTCACCGCTGGGTAACGGAAATCCCGGTAGGCGGCCGAACTGTGGCGTGCGACACAACGGCGTGCCAAGGTTCCCTCAAGCACCGGCCACCCCGGCCACCTGCGTGTTCGGGGGTTCCGAGACGGCCCGGTGCACGCTGACCGAGGGCACCAGCGGAGAGGACTCCACATGGCCGGCATCACGTACGACCACGCGACCATCCAGTACCCCGGAGCCGAGCGGCCCTCGGTGAACGCGCTGAACCTCGACATCGCCGACGGAGAGTTCCTCGTCCTGGTCGGGCCCTCGGGCTGCGGCAAGTCGACGTCGCTGCGGGCCCTCGCGGGGCTGGAGAACGTGACCGAGGGCAGCATCCGGATCGGCGACCGGGACGTCACGCACCTGGCCCCCAAGGACCGGGACATCGCGATGGTCTTCCAGAACTACGCGCTGTACCCGCACATGACGGTGGCCGACAACATGGGCTTCGCGCTCAAGATCGCCGGCATGAAGAAGGAAGAGATCCGCCAGCGGGTCGAGGAGGCCGCGCGGGTCCTCGACCTCGAGCAGTACCTGGACCGCAAGCCGAAGGCGCTCTCCGGTGGCCAGCGCCAGCGGGTCGCCATGGGCCGGGCGATCGTGCGCAAGCCGCAGGCATTCCTGATGGACGAGCCGCTGTCGAACCTCGACGCCAAGCTTCGCGTGCAGACCCGCACGGAGATCGCGGCGCTGCAGCGGCGGCTCGGCGTCACCACGGTCTACGTCACCCACGACCAGGTCGAGGCCATGACGATGGGTGACCGGGTGTGCGTGCTCAAGGACGGCGACCTGCAGCAGGTCGACACCCCGCGCAACCTCTACGACAAGCCGGACAACGTGTTCGTCGCGGGCTTCATCGGCTCGCCGGCGATGAACCTGATCGAGGTCGACCTCGAGCAGGACGGCGTCACGCTCGGCGGCCGCTCGTTCTCCCTGCCGCGGGAGACGATGGCCGCGCTCGCGGCCGACAACTCGACGACGGCGACGCTGGGCTTCCGGCCGGAGTCGACGCGGGTCGTCGGCGAGGGCGAGGGCTACCCGTTCGAGGTCGTGGTGGTCGAGGAACTGGGGTCGGACGCCTTCGCCTACGGAACGATGCACACGTCGCGCTCGAAGGAGGGCGACAAGCTCATCACGCTGCGCGTCGACGCCCGCAGGCCGCCCATGAAGGGCGAGACCATCCACATCCAGATCGACCCGGCCGAGGTCCACGTGTTCTCGACCGCGGACGGCCGGCGCGTCTCCGGCGACGTCGTGAGCGCCACCGGTGCCGGTTCCGCGGCGCCGCCCTCCGGCGGGGCCACCCGCGTCAGCCAGGCCTGATCCACCGACCTGTCCGCCCCCCGGGCCGGCCGCTCCGCGGCTGACCGGGCCGTCCCGTCGACCAAGCCAGTGTCCGAAGGAGTGCACATGCGCATCAGATCGAGCTTCACAGCGACCGCCACGCTCGGCGCCGTCGCCGTCCTCACGGCCGGCTGCCTCAGCGAAGGTGGCAATGGGGGCGGCGGCAACTCCAACACCAGCGACACCATCGAGGTCATGTACGCCTTCGCCGGTGGCCAGGAGGAGGGCTTCCAGGCGGAGGTCAACGCGTGGGCCGAGGAGAACGGCTACACCGTCAACTTCTCGCAGACCGGCAACTTCAACCAGCTCATCAACACCCGCGTCCAGGGCAACGACGCGCCCGACGTCGCCCTGTTCCCGCAGCCGGGGATCATGCGCGACATGGCCGAGCGCGACCTGCTCGCCGACCTCTCCGACGTGGTCGACGCGGGCGAGCTCGAGCAGCACGTGCAGGGCGTGCTCGAGACCGGTCAGGTCGACGGGACGCAGTACGCGGTCCCGATGAGCATCAACGTCAAGAGCATCGTGTTCTACCCGAAGCAGCCGTTCGAGGCCGCCGGCTTCGAGATCCCCGAGACCTACGAGGACCTCGTCGCCCTCACCGACCAGATCGCAGCCACCGGGACGACCCCGTGGTGCTTCGGCATCGAGTCCGAGGCGGCCACCGGCTGGCCGGCCACCGACTGGGTCGAGAACCTGTACGTGATCAACAACGGTGCCGACGCCTACAACGAGTGGGTCAACCACGAGATCCCGTTCAACGACCCGTCGGTCGTCGAGACGCTCGAGCAGATGGACGAGCTGCTGCTCGCCGACGGCCGGACCAACGGTGGCCGGCAGTCGATCGCCAGCAACAACTTCGGCACCGCGGCCTTCCCGCTGTTCGACGAGCCGCCGGGCTGCTTCATGTACCGCCAGGGCAACTTCGTCGCCCAGGAGGGTGTGCTGCCCGACGAGGTCATCGCGGACCTCGACAACCTGGTCGGCGTCTTCCCGATGCCCGCCGAGTCGCCCGAGGACAAGCCGGTGCTCGGCGGCGGTGACCTCGCCGGCATCTTCGCCCAGGACAACGAGGCCGCGCAGGAGCTGGTGCAGTTCCTGGCGTCCGCCGACTTCGGGACGCTGGAGTACGGCGCCAGCGGCAACTGGATCTCGCCGCGGACCGACTTCGACGTCGAGCTGTACCCGACCGAGACCTGGAAGACGATCGCGCAGATCGCCTACGAGTCGACGGACTTCGTGTTCGACGGCTCGGACCAGATGCCGGGTGAGGTCGGTTCCGGCTCGTTCTGGCGGGAGATGGTCGCCTGGATCAGCGGCGGCCAGGACATCCAGGCCACCGTCGACAACATCGAGAACAGCTGGCCGGCCTGAGTCGTCCGACCGGGGTGCCGGGCGGCCCTGCCGCCCGGCGCCCCGATCCCGTCCCCGTGTTCCCACCCGCACCGACGGGAGGTCCCCCGTGACCATCAAGATCCTCAACGCCCTGATCGCCGTCGTCGGCGGTGTGGTCGGCGCGATCGCCCTCTACTGGCTGCTCAACAAGCTGGCCGAACTCCTGCCGGGGCGGTGGGAGGACCGGATCAAGCCCTACCTCTTCCTGCTCCCGGCGTTCGCGGCGATCGGGCTCACCCTGATCTACCCGACGATCCAGACGTTCGTGTACAGCTTCGCCAACCAGCAGGCGACCGAGTTCGTCGGCTTCGACAACTACGCCGACCTGCTGAGCTCGTCGAACTTCCAGAACACCCTGTTCAACACGTTCCTCTGGATCCTGATCGTCCCCGCCGGGGCGATCGCGATCGGGCTCACGATCGCGACGCTCGCCGACCGGCTGAGCCCCAAGGGCGAGAAGCTCTCGAAGACGTTGATCTTCCTGCCCATGGCGATCGGCGCGGTCAGCGCCGGCGCGATCTGGAAGTTCGTCTACGCCTCGAACCCGCCGACGCAGGACCAGATCGGTCTGCTCAACGGCATCGTCACCGGGTTCGGCGGCGAACCGGTCAACTGGCTGCAGATCTCCGACTTCCGCTTCAACAGCCTGCTGCTCATGGTCATGCTCCTGTGGCTGCAGGCCGGGTTCGCGATGGTGCTGCTCTCGGCCGCCATCAAGGGCGTGCCGACCGAGACCCTCGAGGCCGCGCGGCTGGACGGCGCGGGTGAGGGCTCCATCTTCTTCCGGATCGTCATCCCGCAGATCCGGACGACGCTGATCACGGTCTTCATCACGGTGCTCATCGGGGTGCTGAAGACCTTCGACATCGTCTACGTGATGACGAACGGCAACTTCAACACCAACATCATCGCGGTCGACTTCTTCAACCAGCTGTTCACGAACAACAACGCCGGTTACGCCGCGGCGATCGTCGTGATGCTGCTGATCATCATGATCCCGGTCCTGGTCTTCCAGGTCCGTCAGTTCCGTGCCGAGGAGGCCGCCCGATGAGCGGAACGCAGGCAGTCACGCCGACACCGGTCCAGGCGCCGAAGCAGCCCGTCTCCGGGGTGACCCGGACCAAGCGCAAGGACGCGACCGGCAAGTCGCCGCTCTGGGTGCGGATCGTCCTGGCGGTCATCTGCATCGTCTGGGTCGTCCCGACGTTCGGCCTCGCGGTCACGTCGTTCCGCAACCAGACCGACGCCACCGATTCCGGCTGGTGGACCCTGTTCACCAGCCCGGCCAACTTCACCCGGTTGACCTTCGAGAACTACGGCGATCTGTTCGCCCAGGCCGACATGGACACGGCCTTCGTGAACACCCTGGCGATCACCATCCCGGCGACGGTCATCCCCATCCTGATCGCCGCCTTCGCCGCCTACGCATTCACCTTCATGCAGTTCCCCGGTCGCGACCTGCTGCTGATCCTGATCGTGGGGCTGCTGGTGGTCCCGACCCAGGTGGCGCTGGTGCCGCTGCTGAAGATCTTCGGCTCGCTGGGCATCAACGGCACGTTCCCGGCCATCTGGATCGCCCACATCGGGTTCGGCATGCCGCTGGCCGTGTACATCATCCGCAACTACATGGCCACGCTGCCCCGAGAGGTGATCGAGTCGGCCAAGATCGACGGGGCCAGTCACTTCCAGACCTTCTGGAAGCTGATCCTCCCCATGTCGACCCCGGTGCTGGCGTCGTTCGCCATCTTCCAGTTCCTCTGGGTGTGGAACGACCTGCTCAACGCGCTGATCTTCATCGGGCCCAACAACAACGCACCGCTCTCCATCGCCCTGGTCTCGCTGCTGGGGCAACAGGGGCAGGGCTGGCAGCTGCTCACCGCCGGCGGCCTGTTCATGATGCTGATCCCGATCCTGGTGTTCCTGTCCCTGCAGCGGTACTTCGTCCGGGGCATGACCGCCGGCGCGGTCAAGGGCTGAGCGCGGCCGAGGGGCGTCCCGGTCGGGACGAGGGACGGGCAGGTCACAGCACGGTGGGGGAGCGGCCATGACCGATGCCGACCGGCAGGTCCTCGCCCGGATCCCGGTCGACCCCTCCCGGGCCCGGGTGTACGAGCACGGTTGGCAGTCGTGGAGCCCCACGGCGGCCTACCGGCTGGACGATCGGCCGTTCCGGCCGGTCAGCGACGACCGGCGGGTGGGCAACTACCGGCCGGAGGTGACGGCATCGGCCGACGCGTTCCAGGGCGAGGGCCTGCTCGCGGTGGACCCGGGCACCGGCGAGGGGGTGCACGTCGTCGGGGCGCCGTCGGCGAGCGGCCCGATGGCCTCGATCCGCGCGGAGGTGTCCGGCGACGCCGTCGTCGTGAGCGCGGACGCCGAGGTGTCCACCGCGGTCCACCCGGGTGATCTCGACGGCGCCCTCGCCCGCTGGGGCGAGGGCTTCGCCGCGGCCGAACACGTCGGTCCGATCCGGCCGCCGCCCACGGCGTGGTGTTCCTGGTACCACTACTTCGAGAAGGTCACCCAGGGCGACATCGAGGAGAACCTGCAGGCGATCGGGGATCTGGGGCTCGACGTCGACGTCGTCCAGATCGACGACGGCTACCAGGCCGAGATCGGCGACTGGCTGCGGCTGTCGGACCGGTTCGCGTCGCTGGCCGCCGTGGTCGACCACATCCGCGGGGCCGGTCGTCGGGCGGGCATCTGGGTGGCGCCGTTCCTCGTGGGCGAGCGGGCCGTGCTCGCTCGCGACCACCCCGACTGGCTGGTCGACGGCGCGTGCCCGGGCACCGGCTGGGGCGACCAGCGGCTATCGGCGCTGGACGTGACCCACCCGCAGGGTGAGGCGTACCTGCGGGAGGTCTTCGGCACGTTCCGCGAGCTCGGCATCGACTACTTCAAGATCGACTTCGTGTACGCGGGGGCGATGGAGGGACGACGGGCCGATCCGGACGCCACGGGGGTGGGGGCCTACCGGCGGGGGCTGCAGGTGATCCGCGAGGCCATCGGGCCCGACGCATACCTGCTCGGGTGCGGTGCCCCGATCCTGCCCAGCGTGGGTCTGGTGGACGCGATGCGGGTCGGACCGGACATCGCGCACCACGTCGAGCCGATCGACGGCGACCTCTCGCAGCCCTCCCAGCGTGCCGCGGCGCAGAACAGCCGTTGGCGGGCCTGGCAGCACGGCCGGTTCTGGGTCAACGACGCCGACTGCATCGTCGCGGGCGCGCACGTCGAGCGGCGGGAGGACTGGGCGGCCGTCGTGGAGCGGTACAGCGGGCTGCGGGCGAGCAGCGACCGGCTGCGCGGGCTCGACGAGTGGGGGCTGGCGACCACCCGGCGACTGCTCCGGCCCGGCCTGACCGCACCGTTCGTGCCCTGATCGTTCCTCCTCGAGTCGGGAGAGGCCGTGCACTTCGTGTTCAGCCCGCCCGCGCAGGCGGCCGCGGGACTGCTCAACCTGCCCTGGGAGCAGCCGCTGGAGGAGTGGGAGGACGACCGGCTCACCGAGATCCCGCAGCGGGGCATCTCGCGGCACGTCGTCCGGTTCATCGCCGAGAGCGGCGAGGTCTTCGCGCTCAAGGAGATCCCCGAGCGGCTGGCCCGCCGGGAGTACTCCGTGCTGCGCCGCATCGGGCGGATGGGGATCCCCGCCGTCGACGTCCTCGGGGTCGTGGTGGAGCGGCCCGACGATCTCGACGCGATGCTGGTCACCCGCTTCCTCGACTACTCGTCGTCCTTCCGGGCGCTGTTCGCCAACCCGCGCGGTGCGCACCTGACCGACCGGCTGATGGACGCCCAGGTCGAGCTGCTCGTGCGGCTGCACCTGGCCGGGGTCTTCTGGGGCGACTGCTCGCTGTCCAACACGCTGTTCCGGTTCGACGCGGGCGCGCTCTCGGCATTCCTGGTCGACGCCGAGACGGCGGAGATCCACCCGCAGCTGTCGGTGGGGCAGCGGGAGCACGACCTCGACATCGCCTACGAGAAGGTGGCCGCCGAACTGATGGACCTGCAGGCCGGGGAGCTGCTGGCCGAGGACATCGACCCGATCGACGCCGCGGGGGACCTGGTCAACCGCTACCGCCGGCTGTGGGCCGAGCTCACCGACGAGGAGGTCCTGCAGCGCAAGGAGCAGCGCTACCGGATCGGCGAGCGGATCCGCCGGCTCAACGAGCTCGGGTTCGACGTCGACGAGGTGGAGCTGATCGACGACCCCAGCGGCGGGAGCCGGCTCAAGCTGACGACGCGGGTGGCCGAGCCGGGGCACCACCGGCGCGTCCTGTTCGCGCGCACCGGCCTCGACGTCCAGGAGAACCAGGCGCGGCGCCTGCTGGCCGACATCGCGTCCTTCCGGGGGTGGCTGGAGCAGGCCGGGCAGCGTCGCGTGCCCGAGGCGGTCGCCGCCAGCCGGTGGCTGGCCGAGATCTACGAACCGGTCGTGCGAGCCATCCCGGCACACCTGCGCACCCGGCTCGACCAGGCCGAGATCTTCCACGAGATCCTCGAGCACCGCTGGTTCCTGTCCGAGGCCGCCGGGGTCGACGTCGGCACCACCGCTGCGGCCAGGGACTACTTCGACCGGGTGCTGCCCGAGGTGCCCGAGGACCTGGTCACCCCCGTCTCGGCCATGACCGACCCCGAAGGCCCGATCGGCTCGGAAGGATTCGATGACCCCGAAGCCACCGCCCCCGACTTCGACGAGTTCTGATCCCCGCCGCCCCGGCTTCCACGTCACGGCGCCGGTCGGCTGGATCAACGACCCGCTCGGCGTCACCTGGCACGCGGCGCCCGAGGGTGGCCGCTACGAGCTCTTCTTCCAGTACAACCCGCAGGCGGCGGTCTGGGTGCCGGAATGCCGGTGGGGGCAGGTGACCTCGCCCGACCTGGTCCGGTGGGGAGACCTCCGCACCGCCCTGGAGCCCGGTCCGGAGGAGACCGGCTGCTGGTCGGGCTCGGTCGTGGTCCGCGACGGCGTCCCGGTGATCGTCTACACCAGCGTGCTGGCCGACGAGCCGGGCATGGGCCGCGTCGCGCTGGCCGAGGGGGACGCCGCCTGGCGGCGCTGGACGCCGGACCCGGCCGGGCCGGTGATCCCCGCCCTGGAGCCGGAGCGCGGCTTCGCCCACGTGCGCGACCCGTTCGTCTGGCGGGACGGCGACCAGTGGCGGATGGCGCTCGGTGCGGGCGACACCGCCGGCCGTCCGTCGGTCCTCCAGTACTCCTCGCCCGACCTGCGCCGGTGGCGGCTCGACGGCGAGCTCGCCGGGCCGGAGGACGGCAGGACCGATCCCGGCGGCGCGGTCTGGGAGTGCCCGCAGCTGTTCCCGCTCGAGGGCGCCTGGGTGCTGATGGTGTCGGTCTGGGACGAGGGCCCGGGCGGGGTGGCCTGTGCCGTCGGCGACTACGACGGGCAGCGGTTCGTCGCCCGCGCGTGGCACCGGCTGGCCGACGAGCCGCTGTACGCCACGACCGCGTTCGCCGACGCCGCGGGCCGCCGGTGCGCGCTCTCCTGGATCCAGGAGGCGGGGAGCGAGGGCGGGGCGTGGTCGGGCGCGCTCTCCGTCCCGTGGTTGCTGGGGCGCGACGGCGACCGGGTCACCGTCGTCCCGCACCCCGACGTCGACACGCTGCGCACGCGGGTGCTCGCGGAGCACGGCCCGGTGGCCCTGTCCGCGGGGCCCTGCGAGGTCGCGGTGCCCGGCGCGCACCTCGACGTGACCCTGGCCGCCGACCCCGGTGGCCGGCCCGTGGTGCTCGTGGTGGACGGGAGCGGGGGGCCGGTGCTCACGCTGACGGCCGACCCCGGTCCCGGACAGGCCCGGCTGACCGCACCCGGACACCCCGACGTGGTCGCGCCGCTGCGGCCGGAGCCCGACGGCGCGATCGGGCTGCGCCTGCTCCTCGACGGCGGTGTGGCCGAGGTGTTCACCGGCGGCGAGGGCGTCGCCGCGGCCCGAGTGCTCCCTCCCGGGGGTGGCCTGACGATCCGGGTCACCGGAGGCGACGGCGCCCGGCTGCGGCACCTGGTCGTCCACGAGATGGCGCGGGTGATCGGCTGACGCGCCGGGCGCGGCTATCGTCGGACGCGGCGGGGCCACCCGCCGGGCCGTCCGGGCCCACCGAGTCGAGGAGCGCGTCCTGTCCGAGCAGCCCGAGCCGTCGAGCCAGGCAGCCGTCGCGAAGCGCCCGCACACCCGCCTGCTGATCCTGCTCGCCGCGGCGGTCTTCGTCGTCGACCTGGTCACCAAGGTCGTCGTCGTCGCCACGATCGAGCCCGGCGAGGACATCCGCGTGCTCGGCGGGCTGTTCTACCTCACCCAGCTGCGCAACATCGGTGCGGCGTTCTCCTTCGCGGAGGGCTGGACCGTCGTCTTCAGCGTGATCGCGGTCGTCGTCGCCGTGGTCATCGTGCGCACGGCCCGCCGCTTGTTCTCCACCGGGTGGGCGGTGGCCCTGGGCCTGGTGCTGGGCGGCGCCGTGGGCAACCTCGTCGACCGGATCTTCCGCGACCCCGGCTTCCTGCGCGGCGGGGTCGTCGACTTCCTGTCGGCCTTCGCGCCGGACGGGCGGGTCTGGCCGGTGTTCAACGTGGCCGACTCGGCCATCGTCTGCGGGGGGATCCTCGGCGCGCTGCTGGCCCTGCGCGGCATCGAGTTCGACGGCTCCAGGGCGAAGGCGGCCGGTGCGGCCGGCTCGTCCGAGCCCGCTGCCTGAGCCCTGCACCGCCCCGAGCCCGCCAGGATTCCCGGCACAATGGACGACGTGACCAGTTCCGCCCTGCCCACCCCAGGGACCCAGCGCGCCCTGCCGGTGCCCGACGGGCTCGAGGGGCAGCGGGTCGACCAGGCGCTGTCCCGGCTCTTCGGGCTCTCCCGGACGGTCGCCGCCGAGGTGGCCGACGCCGGCAACGTCGTCGTCGACGGGCGGGTGCGCGGCAAGGGCGACCGGCTCAGCGGCGGTAGCTGGCTCGAGGTCGAGCTGCCCGCCCCACCGGGTGAGCCGGCGGCCCCGCGGCCGGTCGTCGGGATGACGATCCTGCACGACGACGACGACATCGTCGTCGTGGACAAGCCGGTGGGCGTCGCGGCGCACCCGAGCCCCGGCTGGGACGGGCCGACCGTGGTCGGGGGTCTCGCGGCAGCCGGCTACCGGATCTCGACCTCGGGGGCGGCCGAACGGCAGGGCGTCGTCCACCGCCTGGACGCGGCGACCACCGGGATCATGGTCGTGGCCAAGAGCGAGCGGGCCTACACCTCGCTGAAGGCCGCGTTCAAGGAGCGCACGGTCAGCAAGGGCTACCACGCGCTCGTGCAGGGGCACCCCGACCCGTCCCGCGGGACCATCGACGCGCCGATCGACCGCCACCCCAGGCACGACTGGCGGTTCGCCGTCGTCAGCGGCGGGCGCCCGTCGGTCACCCACTACGAGGTCATCGAGGCCTTCCCGGCGGCCAGCCTGGTCGACATCCGGCTCGAGACCGGGCGCACCCACCAGATCCGGGTGCACTTCTCCGCCCTCCGGCACCCGTGCGTCGGCGACACGACCTACGGCGCCGACCCGACGCTGGCTGCGCGGCTCGGCGTCGAGCGGCAGTGGTTGCACGCCGTGCGGCTCGGGTTCGCGCACCCGGCCGACGGGCGGTGGGTGGAGTTCACCAGCGAGTACCCGCCCGACCTCGCCGGCGCGCTGGCCGCCCTGCGCGCCGAGGCGTGATCGCACCGCCGTGTCCCTGCCGGCCTCGATAGCCGATTTCGGCCCCGCCGCGCTGGCGGCGGTCGTCGTCGCGGCCTACCTGGTCGTCGGCGAGCCGGTGGTCGGGCAGGTGCTGCACCGGCGGTTCGAGGGTCGGCTGCGCACCGATCCGCACGCCCGCCGGTCGTTCTACCGGCGGCTGCTGGTCCTGGAGTGGGGGCTGTCGGTCCTCGTCCTGGTCATCTGGCTGCTGTCGCCGGACGTCGACGCGGCGGCGGTCGGGCTGCGCTGGCCGACGCAGTGGCCCGGCCCGGTCACGGGGGCCGTCCTCGTGCTCGTGCTGCTCTTCGTCGTCGTCTCCACGCGGGCCCTCCGCGGGGGAGCGCTGCTCGACACGGCCCCGCCGGTGCGCCGGGCAGGGGAGGGGCGGCACGCCGAGCCGGCGGCGCACGCCACGCTGGCGCTGCTGCCCCGGACGCCGGGGGAGCGGCGGCTGTTCACGCTCGTCGGTGTGACCGCCGGTGTCTGCGAGGAGTGGCTCTACCGCGGCTTCTTCCTCGCGGTGGTCTCCGCGGTCGCGGGCGGGCCGTCGGTCGCCGTGCTGGTCGCCGTCGCGGCGGTCGCCTTCGGCCTGGCGCACGCCTACCAGGGCGCCGTGGGCGTCGTGACCACCGGCGTGCTCGGCGGGGTGATGGCCGCGCTCTACCTGGGAACCGGCTCGCTGCTGCTCCCGGTGCTCCTCCATGCCGCCATCGACCTGCGCTTCCTGCTCGTGCCCGCCCGCGTGCTGCCGACCGGACGGGCCGTCGCGTGACCGGTCCGACGGCGACGGTGGCCGAGCCGGCCGACTGGCCGGAGATCGTCGACCTCCGCACCCGGGTGTTCGTGCACGAGCAGGGGGTGCCGCCCGAGATCGAGCAGGACGACCGGGACGCCGCGGCGGTCCACGCGCTCAGCCGCGACGCGACCGGCCGCGTCGTGGCGACCGGCCGGTTGCTGCTCGGCGACGGCGGGCGGGCGAGCATCGGGCGGATGGCCACCGATGCCGGGGCGCGGGGGAGCGGCCACGGGGCGGCGGTCCTCGCCGAGCTGCACCGGCAGGCGGTGGCGCGCGGGGTCACCGAGCTCGAGCTGCACGCGCAGCTGAGCGCCCGCGGGTTCTACGACCGGGCCGGGTACGAGCCGGTGGGCGAGGAGTACCTCGAGGCCGGGATCGCGCACGTCACGATGCGGCGCCGGCTTCCCTGAGCGGGCCGGGACGGATGTGACGGATCGGTCCGCCTGTGTCGCAACACGTTCTGTCAGACCCTCGGAGTACACCGTTCGCAGTGCGAGGATCGGAGGGCGCCCCCAGCGCCCAGCCGATCCCGCACGGCACCCACCGGTCTTCCCCGCCGGTCGCCCGCTGGAGGTCCCGACAGTCGGGCACGCACGACCACCGAGGAGCACGACCGCCCGTGACCAGCAACGATTCGTTCGTGCACCTGCATGTGCACACCGAGTACTCGATGCTCGACGGTGCGGCCAAGCTGCCCGAGGTCACCGCGGCGGCCGCCGCACAGGGCATGCCCGCGCTGGCGATGACCGACCACGGCAACGTCTTCGGTGCCTACGACTTCTACAAGCAGGCCACCAAGGCCGGGGTCAAGCCGATCATCGGCATGGAGGGCTACTACACGCCGGGCTCGCGGTTCGACCGCGCGCCGTTCGACTTCGGCGACAAGCTCCTCGACGAGGAGGGTGACGGCGGGAACAACCGCGGCAAGGCCGCCTACACCCACATGACGCTGCTGGCCCGGACGACGGAGGGCATGCACAACCTCTTCCGCATCTCCTCGCTGGCCAGCCTCGAGGGCCAGTACCGCAAGCCGCGGTTCGACCGCGACCTGCTGGAGCGCTACGGGAAGGGCCTGATCGCCACGACCGGCTGCCCCTCCGGCGAGGTCAACATGTGGCTGCGCGCCGGCAAGGAGGACCGCGCCCGCCAGGCCGCGGCGGACTTCCAGGACATCTTCGGCAAGGAGAACTTCTACGCCGAGGTGATGGACCACGGCCTGTCCATCGAGAAGAAGACCAAGCCGGCGCTGCTGGCGATCGCGAAGGATCTGGGCATCCCGCTGCTGGGCACCAACGACCTGCACTACACGCACAAGGAAGACGCGCAGGCCCACGACGCGCTCCTGTGCATCCAGACCGGCTCCCGGCTCAACGAGCCCAACCGCTTCCGCTTCAACGGCGACGGCTACTACCTGAAGAGCTCCGCGGAGATGCGCGCGCTGTTCGCCGACATGCCCGAGGCGTGCGACAACACGCTGCTCGTCGCCGAGCAGTGCGAGGTCACGTTCACCGAGGGCGCCGACCTCATGCCCCGGTTCCCGCTGCCCGAGGGCGAGGACGAGACCTCCTGGTTCGTGAAGGAGGTCGAGCGCGGGCTGCACAAGCGCTGGCCGAACGGCATCCCCGACCACGTGCGCAAGCAGGCCGACTACGAGGTCGGGATCATCACGCAGATGGGCTTCCCGGGGTACTTCCTCGTGGTCGCCGACTTCATCAACTGGGCCAAGGACCAGGGCATCCGCGTGGGTCCCGGCCGCGGGTCGGCCGCCGGCTCGCTGGCCGCCTACGCCATGGGCATCACCGACCTCGACCCGCTGGCGCACGGGCTGATCTTCGAGCGGTTCCTCAACCCCGAGCGTGTCTCCATGCCCGACGTCGACATCGACTTCGACGACCGGCGTCGGGGTGAGGTCATCCGCTACGTGTCGGAGAAGTACGGCGAGGAGCGGGTCAGCCAGATCGTCACCTACGGCACGATCAAGGCGAAGGCCGCCATCAAGGACGCCGCCCGCGTGCTCGACCGGCCGTACTCGGTGGGCGACGAGCTGACCAAGCTCATGCCGCCGGGCGTGATGGGCAAGGACATCCCGCTGTCGGGGATCTTCGACCCGTCCCACGAGCGTTACAAGGAGGCCTCGGAGTTCCGGGCCCGGTACGAGTCCGACCCGGGCGCGGCAGAGGTGATCGACCAGGCGCGCAAGCTGGAGGGCCTCAAGCGGCAGTGGGGCGTGCACGCCGCCGGCGTCATCATCGGCCGCTACCCGCTGATCGACAGCGTGCCGATCATGCGCCGGGAGTCCGACGGCGCGGTGATCACGCAGTTCGACTACCCGACCTGCGAGACGCTCGGCCTGCTCAAGATGGACTTCCTGGGCCTGCGCAACCTCACGGTGATCGACGACGCGCTGCGCAACATCGTGATCAACGGCAAGGAGGCCATCGACCTCGACGAGCTGAGCAAGGAGCTCACCGACCCGGCCACCTACGACCTGCTGGCCCGCGGCGAGACGCTGGGCGTCTTCCAGTTCGACGGCGGCCCGATGCGCTCGTTGCTGCGGCTCATGCGGCCCGACAACTTCGAGGACATCTCCGCCGTCGGCGCGCTCTACCGCCCGGGCCCGATGGGTGCGAACTCGCACACGAACTACGCGCTGCGCAAGAACGGCCAGCAGGAGATCACGCCGATCCACCCGGAGCTGGCCGAGCCGCTGGAGGAGATCCTCGGCCAGACCTACGGCCTGATCGTCTACCAGGAGCAGGTCATGGCGATCGCGCAGAAGGTCGCCGGGTACTCCCTCGGCAAGGCCGACCTGCTGCGCCGCGCGATGGGCAAGAAGAAGAAGTCGGTCCTGGACGCCGAGTACGTCGGTTTCGAGGCCGGCATGAAGGCGAACGGCTTCTCCCCGGCGGCGGTCAAGACCCTGTGGGACATCCTCGTCCCGTTCGCCGACTATGCCTTCAACAAGGCGCACTCGGCCGCCTACGGGCTGATCTCCTACTGGACGGCCTTCCTCAAGGCCAACTACCCGGCCGAGTACATGGCCGCCCTGCTCACCAGCGTCGGCGACGACAAGGACAAGCGGCCGATCTACCTCGCCGAGTGCCGCCGGATGGGCATCAAGGTCCTCCCGCCCGACGTCAACGAGTCCTCGGCCGACTTCACCGCCGTCGGCACCGACATCCGCTTCGGCCTGGCCTCGGTGCGCAACGTGGGCCACAACGTCGTGGACTCGATCGTCCGCGCCCGGGAGGAGAAGGGGGCGTTCAAGGACTTCCCCGACTTCATGCGCAAGATCGACACGGTGGCCTGCAACAAGAAGGTCATCGAGTCGCTCTGCAAGGCCGGGGCGTTCGACTCCCTCGGCCACTCCCGGCAGGGGCTGGTCGCCGTCCACGCCCAGGCCGTCGACTCCGCGATGGCGCTCAAGCGCAAGGAGGCCGAGGGCCAGTTCGACCTCTTCGGCAGCTTCGGTGACGGCGGCGGGGAGGACGACCCGTTCGGCGGTGCCCTCGACATCGCCATCCCCATGGCCGACTGGTCGAAGTCCGAGCGGCTGATGTTCGAGCGCGACATGCTGGGGCTCTACGTCTCCGACCACCCGCTGCACGGCGTCGAGCACGTGCTCACGTCGCACGCCGACACCCCGATCGCCGAGATCAACGCCGGCGGGGTCGAGGACGGCGCCAACGTCACGATCGCCGGGATCCTCACCGCGGTCGGTCCGCGCACGAACAAGCAGGGCGCGCCCTGGGCGATCGCGACGCTGGAGGACCTCGAGTCCGGCATCGAGGTGCTGTTCTTCCCGAAGACCTGGGCCGAGGTGTCGGAGAAGGTGGTCCGCGACCAGATCGTGGTCGTCAAGGGCAGGATCAGCCGCCGCGACGACCAGCCGTCGCTGTTCGCCTCCGAGGTGAGCATCCCCGAGCTCACCGAGGGCCCCCGCGGGCCGGTGCTGGTGTCGATGCCGGCGGCCCGCTGCACGCCCCCGGTCGTCGAGCGCCTGCGCGAGGTGCTGGGCAGTCACCCCGGCACCACCGAGGTCCAGCTCAAGCTGATCAACGGCAGCCGCGAGACGGTGCTGCGTCTCGACCAGGGCCTGCGGGTCCGACCGAGCACGGCCCTCATGGGCGACATCAAGGCGCTGCTCGGCCCGACCAGCGTCGCCCTGCTCTGACGGCGTCCCCGGGACCGCTCGTGGAGTGACCGGCGGCACACCGCCCCGGGACTTTCGTCCCCTTGTTTCTCCAGGAGAACCTGGAAAAACTCGGGGGCGTGCCCGCCTCGCCGATCGACCCCCGGACCCACCGGGCGCTCGCCGGACCGAGCCGGGTGCGCGTCCTGGAGTTCCTCCGGGAGCGCCGGGCCGCGGCCACGGCCGACGAGGTGGCGATCGAGGTCGGCCTGCACCCGAACACGGTGCGCCTGCACCTCGACCAGCTGACCGATGCGGGCCTGGTCGACAGGGCGCGGGAGCCCCGGCGTGGCCCCGGCCGGCCCCGCGTGCTCTTCACCGCCGTCGCCGAGGCGCCACCCGAGCCGGGCGACGACGGCTACCGGGTGCTCGCCGGCATCCTCGCCGGCGAGCTGGAGAGCACGAGCGCCCGGCCGGGACTCGTCGCCGCCGAAGCCGGCCGCGCCTGGGCCCGGACGCTCGCTCCCGAGCCAGCCTCCTCGACCGAGCCGACCGTGCCGACCCGGGCCGCCGAGGCCACCGGACGACTCGTCGCCGCGCTCGACGATCTCGGATTCGCCCCGGTCCCGCCCGACCGCGCGGGCGATCCGATCGAGCTGCACCGCTGCCCGTTCCAGCAAGTCGCCGCCGAGCACCCGGAGGTCGTGTGCGGTGTCCACCTGGGCCTCATCCAGGGGGTGCTCGACGACCTCGCCGCACCGCTGCACGCCCGGCTGGAGCCGTTCGTGGCCCCGGGCGTCTGCCACGCCCACCTGACCCCGCTCGAACCGTCCCCACCCACCGAAGGGCACTGACATGACCGACGTCCTGCTGGCCACCACCGAGGCCGACGCCGCTGCCGCCACCGCCATCGAGCAGCACCACGCGCAGATGGCCGGGGCGCTCGCCGCCCGCGTGAGCGCCCTGGTCGCGGCCGCCTCCGGTCCCGACGACGCCGCCCAGCGTGCGGCCCGGGAGAGCCTGGTGCGATGGGGCCGGGACGAGTTGCTCCCGCACGCCGCCGCCGAGGAGCGGACCCTGTACCCGGCTGCCCGCGACGACGCCCGGGCCCGGCTGCTCATCGACGCCATGCTGACCGAGCACACCGAGATCTCCGCGCTGGTCGACGAGATCGCGGCCGCGCAGGGTGCGGTCCGGGCGGCAGCTGCCGGTCGCGCGCTCGAGGCGATGTTCGCCAGCCACCTCCGCAAGGAGAACGAGCTCGTGCTGCCCCTGCTCACCGCGGCCCCGGGCGTGTCCCTCGCCGACCTCCTCGGCGGGATGCACGAGCTGCTCGGCGCCCAGACCGACCAGCCGGCCGATCAGTCGGCCCAGCAGGCCGCCGAGCCGGCGGGGCACAGCTGCGGGTGCGGCGGGCACGACGACCCCGGATTCCCGGTGCTCGACGCGCGGGCCGTGCCGCACGCCATCCGGCACGCCACGATCTTCGGGGCGCTCGACGCCGTCCCCGCCGGGGGCGGGCTCGTCCTCCTCGCCCCGCACGACCCGCTGCCGCTGCTGGCCCAGATCGAGCAGCGCCGTCCCGGGGTCTTCGCCGTCGGCTACCTGGAGCGCGGACCGGAGACCTGGCGGCTCAGCTTCACCCGCGCCGCCTGAGATGACCGCCGTCGACCGCGGCGGCCCACCCCGCCCCGCGCCCGCGCGCCCGGCGACCGTCCTGCCCCGCGCGCTGCTCCTGGTCCCGGGTGGCCTCGCGCTCCTCGCGGGGGTGGACGCCGCACTGCTCCTGCTGGGTGTCCCGGCGCCGGTCACGGCCGACCGGCTGCCGCAGGTGCACGGCGTCCTGCTGGTGCTCGGCTTCGTCGGCACGCTCATCGCCCTCGAACGGGCGATCGCGCTCCGGTGGACGGCCGGGTACCTGGGCCCGCTGGGTCTGGGCGTAGGCGGACTCCTGTTGCTCGCCCCGGTTCCGCTGGCCGTCGGGATCTCGGTGCAACTGCTCGGCGCGGCCTCGCTCCTCGGTGTCTACGTCGCGCTCTGGCGACGGCAGCGGGACGACGCGGTGCTCGTCCAGGCGCTCGGAGCGGTCCTGGCCGCCGGCGCGTTGCTCCTCTGGCTCGGCGAGATCCCGTTCCCGCTGCTGCTCCCGTGGCTGGTCGGCTTCGTCGTGCTCACCATCGGCGGAGAGCGGCTGGAACTCGCGCGGCTGTCCATGGGGCCGCGGGCCGGCGGCACGCTGGTCCTGCTCTCCGGTGGCCTGATCGGCGGCACCGTCGCGGCGTTGCTGTGGCCGGCCGCCGGGACGGCGCTGCTCGGCGCCGCCCTGCTGGCCCTGGTCGGCTGGCTCGCCGCGCACGACGTCGCCCGGCACACGATCCGATCGACGGGGCTGCCCCGCTTCATGGCCGCGTGCATGCTCGCCGGGTACGCCTGGCTCGGCGTCGCGGGTGCGATCTGGCTGGTCGGCGGGCCGGCGACGGCGGGGGCCCGCTACGACGCGGTGGTCCACGCCGTCTTCCTGGGCTTCACGCTGTCGATGATCATGGCGCACGCGCCGGTCATCCTCCCGACGGTGCTGCGCCGACCGCTGCCGTACTCCCCGGCGCTGGCGGTGCCGCCAGTGCTGCTGCACGCGTCCCTGGTCCTGCGGCTGTGGCTCGGCGACGCCCACGGCGTGGTCGGCGCGTGGAGGTGGGGCGGCGTGCTCAACATCGCCGCCGTGCTGCTGTTCGTGGTGCTCGCCGCGGGCTCGGTCGCGCTGGCCGCCCACCGCGCCGGCACCGCCGGGGGCACGACGTGACCGGGAAGGACCGGGGGTTCTGGCCGATGCGCGACCTGCCGGTGGTCGTCTGGCTGCTGGCCGTCGCGGTGGTCGCGCTGGCGCACCCGGCGCTGCCGGCGCCGCGCTGGCTGCTCATCCACCTGCTGCTGCTCGGCGCGGTGAGCCACGCGATCCTGGTCTGGAGCCGGCACTTCGCGGACGCGCTGCTGCACACCGCGCCCCAGCCGGGGGACCGGCGCCGCCAGTCCGCCCGGCTCGTCCTGCTCGACGGCGGCGCGCTGCTGGTCGTCGTCGGGGTGACGACGGCGACTTGGCCGGTCACGGTCGTCGGAGCGGCCGGAGTCGTCGGCGCCGTCGGATGGCACGGCGTGGCGTTGGCCCGGCAGATCCGGCGGGCGCTGCCCGGCCGGTTCCGCTCCACCGTGCGCTACTACCTGGCCGCGGCTGCGCTGCTGCCCGTCGGCGCGGTGCTGGGCACGCTGCTCGCCCGCGGTCTGGCCGACCCGTGGGACGACCGGGTGACGATGGCGCACGCCGTGGTCAACGTGCTCGGCTGGATGGGGCTGACCGTCGTCGGCACGCTGGTCACGCTCTGGCCCACGATGCTGCGCACCCGCGTCGACGACCTGGGCGAGCGGTCGGCCCGGCGGGCACTCCCGGTGCTCGTGGCCGGGGTGCTGGTGGCCGCCGCCGGTGCGCTGGTCGGTCTCCGCCCGGTCGCCGTCCTCGGCCTCGCCGGCTACCTGGTCGGGCTGGCTCTGGTCGCCGGAGCCCTGGCCCGCACCGCTCGCGCCCGGCCGCCGTCGGCGTATCCCACGTGGTCGGTGGCCGCCGCGCTGCTGTGGCTGGTCGGCTGCCTGATCGCGGCCGCCGTGCTCGTCGGCACGGCGGGCTCGTGGGCGGAGGCGGGGGACCGGTTCGGCTGGCTGACCCCGTTCCTCGCGGCCGGGTTCGGGGCGCAGGTGCTGCTCGGCGCGCTCTCCTACCTGGTCCCCGTGGCGCTCGGCGGCGGGGCCACGCCGGTGCGCGCGGCCAACGCGGTCCTCGACCGGGGCGGTGCGCTGCGGATCGCCGCCGTCAACGCCGGCCTGCTGGTCTGCGCCCTGCCGGTGCCCAGTCTCGTGCGCGTGGCCGCCTCGGTCGTCGTGCTCGCCGCGCTGGCCGCCTTCGTCCCGCTGCTGTTCCTGGCCATCGGCGCGAGCCGGCGGGCCACGAGGTCCGGTGTCGTCGTGGCGGGTCCGCTCCCACCCCGCCCGCGCGGCCAGGCGGCCGGACTGGCCGGGGTCGGGCTGAGTCTCGTCGTGCTCGCCGTCGCCGGCGGTGCCGCGGCTGACCCCTCCGCGCTGGGCGCGGTCCGGGGGATGTCCGGGGCCGGAGATATTGCCGTCGCCACGGGGGAGACGACGACCGTGCGGGTCGAGGCCGCTCACATGCGGTTCACGCCCGACGTCGTCGAGGTGCCGGTGGGCAACCGGTTGGTCATCGAGGTCGTCAACACCGATCACGACGCGGTGCACGACCTGGTCCTGGCCACCGGGCCCGAGTCGGGCCGGCTGGCTCCGGGCGGGTCGGCCCGGGTGGACGCCGGCATCATCGGGGCCGACGTCGACGGCTGGTGCTCGGTGGTGGGGCACCGGCAGATGGGCATGGTGCTCGAGATCCGGGCCGTCGGAGGGCCTCCGGCGACGGCGCCCGGCGACACCGGCGGCGAGGGCCGGGCGGTCGACCTGACCGCGGAACCGGGGGAGGGCTTCACCGCCTACGACCCACGGCTGCCGCCGCTGACCGAGGGGACGGTGCACCGGCGCACCCTCACCGTGTCGGAGGTCGAGCGCGAGGTGGCGCCGGGCGTCACCCAGCGCCTGTGGACGTTCGGTGGCACGGCGCCCGGGCCGGTCCTGCACGGCCGGGTGGGCGACGTCTTCGAGATCACGCTGGTCAACGACGGGACCATCGGGCACTCGATCGACTTCCACGCGGGCTCGCTGGCCCCCGAGCAGCCGATGCGGACGATCCCGCCCGGGGAGTCGCTGGTCTACCGGTTCACCGCGACCAGGGCCGGGATCTGGGCGTACCACTGCTCGACCATGCCGATGTCGGCGCACATCGCCAATGGCATGTTCGGTGCGGTGGTGATCGAGCCCGCCGACCTGCCGGCGGTCGACCGGTCCTACGTCCTGGTGCAGTCCGAGTTCTACCTCGGCCCTCCGGGCGGGACCGTCGACGTCGACGCGCTGGCCGACGAGCGACCCGACGCCGTCGTGTTCAACGGCTACGCCAACCAGTACGACCATCGCCCCCTGACCGCCGCCGTCGGGGAGCGGGTGCGGATCTGGGTCCTCGACGCCGGGCCGAACCGGTCGAGTTCCTTCCACGTCGTGGGTGGGCAGTTCGACACCACGTACGCCGAGGGCGCCTACCTGCTCGGGCGCGGGGAGGGCGGCAGCCAGGCCCTGGCCCTGGCGCCCGCCCAGGGCGGTTTCGTCGAGCTGACCTTCCCCGAGGCCGGCCGCTATCCGTTCGTCTCGCACGTCATGGTCGACGCCGAGCGAGGGGCGCACGGCTACGTCGACGTGACCGGCGGGTGAGCCGGTCCGGCCGGTCGCGCGGCACGGCGGGAACGCGACGGGGTTCACTGTGTCCGTGAACCAGCACTCCGGCCCCGGCGCTTCCGCGTACTGGCAGGGCAGGCGAGAACTCCGGGCGGACCTGCGCAGTTCCGCGTGGCTGGTGCTGTCGCTGACGCTCGCCGGCCTGCCCGCCGGCGTCCTCTGGTGGTTGCTCGCCCCGCGGGCCGACTTCCGGATCACCGCCGACGGGCCCGTCGCCCTCGGCGAGCCCAGCGAGGAACTCCTCGTCGCCGACGACGTGGTGTTCGTCCTGGTCCTCGCGGGGCTCGGTCTCGTCGTGGGCGCGGCCGCCTGGCGGCTGCGCCGCCGCCGCGGGGTCGCCACGCTGGCCGCGCTGGCCGTCGGCACGGCGCTCACCGGCGCCGTGGCCTGGCAGGTGGGCGAGCTGCTCGGCGCCGGGCCGACGGAGGCCGAGCTGACCGCGGTCGGCGGTGTGGTCACGACGTCCCTGACGCTCGGCTCGCTCCCCGCGCTGGCGATCGCCCCGTTCGCCGCGGTGCTCGCCTACGTGGTCGCCGTCCTCTACGTCGCCGACGACGGGCTGGGGCGCGAGCACCCCGCCGGGCCCGTCCCGGCGCCCGGCGATCCGGCGACGGCCGGCGAGCGGGCGCTCGTCGAGGTGCCCCCGCAGGCGCAGCCCGACTCCGACGGCCGCCCTTAGTTGACAGTCATCGGCGTCGCGAACTCGTGCAGCGGCACGGGGACGGCGCCGAGTTCCTGCAGCAGGGTCAGCTCCCGCCGCAGCAGCCGCGACTCCATGGCCAGCCGGCGCCGGGTCGCCGACTCCGCGAGCAGCGACTGCCGGTCCTCGGTCGTCAGCAGCGAGACCGAGGCGACCAGCCAAGACAGGGCGGCAGGGTCGTCGGCCGCGCGGAGGAGCACCGCGGCCTCCGCGCTCTCGCCTGCGGCTGCCACGTCGACCGGGTCGCCGCCTCGTCCGGCACCGAGGTTGGCGACCTCGGTCACGTACCGGGTGAACAGCCCGCGCACGCCCCGGACCAGCACGTCCATGGAGCCCCGGGCCACCGAGGCGACGATCTCGTCGAGCCCCTCGGTCCCTCCCGGGACGCCGGCCGGCGGCTGGATGCCCTCGGCGTCGCCGGCGGCCTCCTCGGCCGCCTCCTCCTCGGCCAGCCACTCGACCTCGGCCTGGAGATAGGGCGGGTCCTCGCCGACGACGACGTCGAGGATCCGGAAGCGGTCGCCGCCGACGGTCACGATCCCGAACCCGCCGTCGGGCTGCGCGACGACCCGCTGCAGGCGCGCGGTGCAGCCGATGTCGTAGAGCGCGGCCGCGGGCGCGATCTTCTCCACCTCCCAGCCCTGCCGGATGGCGACGACGCCGAAGAACCGGCGGTCCCCCTCCTCGGGGTGGGCCTGCAGGTCGTGCATGAGCCTGCGGTACCGCGGCTCGAAGATCTGCAGCGGCAGGACGACGCCGGGGAACAGGGGCGTCCCGAGCGGGAACAACGGGATGAGCTCGCCCATCTGCGGAAGCCTACGGGCGGGGGGCCACGCGCCGCTGGCTACCCTGGAGACTCCCGACCTGTCCCCGGAGGTGGCCTGTGCTCGCCCGCATCGACCTGCGCGGAAGCGCGCTGCCCGGCCCGCGGGAGCTCGCCGGTCTCCTGCCCAGGGCCGGCACCGACATCGACTCGGTGATGGCGACCGTCCGTCCACTGTGCGAGGACGTCCGCATCCGGGGCGCGCAAGCGGTCCGCGAGATCACCGCCCGGCTCGATGGTGTCGACGCCGAGGACTTCGCCGTGCCGCAGGAGGCGCTCGACCGCGCCCTGGTCGAGTGCGACCCGGCGCTGCGTGCCGCGCTGGAGGAGGCGATCCTCCGGGTGCGGGCCGTCCACGGCGACCAGCGGCGCACCGACGTCACCACCCAGGTGGCGCCGGGCGGAACGGTCACCGAGCGCTGGCTGCCGGTCCGCCGGGTCGGCCTCTACGTGCCCGGTGGCCTCGCCCCGCTGCTGTCCAGCGTGGTCATGAACGTGGTGCCGGCCCAGATCGCCGGCGTCGAGTCGATCGCCGTCGCCTCTCCGCCGCAGCGCGACCACGGGGGCCTCCCCGACCCGGGCGTGCTCGCGGCCTGCGCGCTGCTCGGGGTCACCGAGGTCTACGCGGTCGGCGGGGCCCAGGCGATCGCCGTCTTCGGCTACGGCGCCGGGTCCTGCGAGCCGGTCGACATGGTCACCGGGCCGGGCAACGTCTACGTGACGGCGGCCAAGCGGCTGCTGCGCGGCCTGATCGGCATCGACTCCGAGGCCGGGCCGACCGAGGTCGCGATCCTCGCCGACGACACCGCCGACCCCGCGCACGTCGCCGCCGACCTGATCAGCCAGGCCGAGCACGACCCGCTGGCCGGCGCGGTGCTGGTCACCCCGAGCGAGGCCCTCGCCGACGCCGTCCTCGCGCTCGTCCCGGCCCAGGTCGCGGCCACCAAGCACTCCGACCGGATCACGATCGCCCTCGACGGCACGCAGTCGGGCATCGTGCTCGTCGACGACCTCGACGCCGGGCTGCGGGTCGTCGACGCCTACGCCGCCGAGCACCTGGAGATCCAGACGCGGGACGCGCACGCGGTCGCGATGCGGGTCCGCAACGCCGGCGCGATCTTCGTCGGCCCGTGGTCGCCGGTGTCGCTGGGCGACTACTGCGCCGGCTCCAACCACGTGCTGCCCACCGGCGGGTGCGCGCGGCACTCGAGCGGCCTGTCGGTGCAGTCGTTCCTGCGCGGGATCCACGTCGTCGAGTACGACGAGCAGGCCCTCGCCGACGTGGCCACGCACATCGACGCCCTCGCCGGCGCCGAGGACCTCCCGGCCCATGCGGCCGCCGTCCGGGTGCGCCAGTCCGGCCGGTCCAGCACCTGATGGCGACGCTCGACGAGCTCCCGCTGCGGCCGGAGCTGCGCGGGCGCACGCCCTATGGCGCCCCGCAGGTGCCGGCCACGCACCGGCTCAACACCAACGAGAACCCCTATCCGCTCCCGCCGGAGCTGCTGGGCGATCTCGCGAAGGCGCTGGAGCAGGCCGCGGTCACCCTTAACCGCTATCCCGACCGGGACGCCATCGAGCTGCGGACGGAGCTGGCGCGCTACCTGACCCGCACCACCGGGCAGCCGCTGGAGGCCCGCGAGGTGTGGGCGGCCAACGGGTCCAACGAGGTGCTGCAGGAGATCCTGCAGGCCTTCGGCGGGGCGGGCCGCAGCGCGCTGGGCTTCACGCCCTCGTACTCGATGCACCCGATCATCGCGGCGGGCACCGGCACGGGCTGGGCCGACGGGCACCGGCGGGACGACTTCACCATCGACGCCGCGGCGGCCGCCGCCCAGGTGCGCGCGCTGCGCCCCGACGTCGTCTTCGTCACCAGCCCGAACAACCCGACCGGCACCGCGGTCGCGCTTGAGACGATCCGGGCGATCTACGACGCCACCACCTACGACGACGGGGCGGGGGTGGTCGTCGTCGACGAGGCCTACGCCGAGTTCGCCCGCGCCGGCACGCCGTCGGCGCTGACCCTGCTGCCCGGGCGACCGCGGCTGATCGTGAGCCGCACGATGAGCAAGGCGTTCGGGATGGCGGGGCTGCGGCTGGGCTACCTGGCCGCCGACGCCGCCGTCGTCGACGCGCTGCAGCTGGTCCGGCTGCCCTACCACCTCAGCTCGCTGACCCAGGCCGCCGCGCTCACCGCGCTGGCGCACACCGACGCGCTGCTGGCCACCGTCGACGCGGTCAAGGCCCAGCGCGACCGGATCGTCGCGGCGCTGCCCGCGCTCGGGCTGACCAGCGTGCCCAGCGACGCGAACTTCGTGCTGTTCGGCCACTTCGCCGACGCGCACGCGGCCTGGCAGGCGCTGCTCGACCGGGGGGTCCTCGTCCGTGACGTCGGGCTGCCCGGCTGGCTCCGGGTGACCGCGGGGACGGCGGAGGAGACCACCGCCTTTCTCATGGCCTTGGCGGCTGTTCGAGCTGAGCTCGGTGACGCGCGCTGACGGCCGCACACCTGCTTCCGGCCACCACGTTGGGGGAGATCGCGCCGGACCACCGCGCCGCTCTGGGAGGATGACCGCATGAACCGCACCGCACGGGTCGAGCGCGCGACCAGCGAGACCAAGCTGGTCGTCGAGGTCGACCTCGACGGCACCGGGTCCAGCTCGATCAGCACGGGCGTGGGCTTCTACGACCACATGCTCACCGCACTGTCCAAGCACAGCGGCATCGACCTCACCGTCCAGGCCGACGGCGACCTGCACATCGACGCCCACCACACGGTGGAGGACGTCGCGATCGCGCTGGGCCAGGCCTTCGCCGAGGCCCTGGGCGACAAGAAGGGCATCACCCGCTACGGCGACGCGACCATCCCGATGGACGAGGTCCTCGTGCAGGCCGCGGTCGACCTGTCGGGCCGGCCGTACTTCGTGCACGCCGAGCCCGAGAACATGACCCCGATGATCGGGCCCGACTACCCGACGTCGCTCACCAAGCACGTGCTCGAGTCGTTCGCCTTCAACGCGCGGATCAGCCTGCACGTGCGGGTGCTCTACGCCGGCCGCGATGCCCACCACATCGTCGAGGGCCAGTTCAAGGCGCTGGCCCGGGCGCTGCGCACCGCCGTCGCGCTCGACCCCCGGGTGGGCGGCATCCCGTCCACCAAGGGCGCCCTGTAGCCCGTGACAGTGCTTCGGTTCCTCGCATGACGTTCCCCCTGCTGCTGCTCGTCCTGGGCGGGTTCCTGCTCGGCGGCGCCTGGAGCGTCTGGAAGCTCGACACCGACGAGCGGGCCCGGAGCACCGGCCAGACCGTCATCGCCGTCGCCCTGCTGGTCTGCGCCCTGCTGGCGACGGCCTCGGGCATCCTCCGGTTCTTCTGACGCGGCGGGAACACCCCGGGGGCCCGGACCGCTGCTCGGTAGCGTGGGACGCGTGAAGAAGGTCGTCATCCTCGACTACGGCTCGGGGAACCTCCGCTCGGCCGAGCGGGCCCTCGAGCGGGTCGGCGCCGACGTCACCGTCACCGCCGACCGGCAGGCAGCGCTCGACGCCGACGGCCTCGTCGTCCCCGGGGTGGGGGCCTTCGCCGCGTGCATGACCGGCCTCCGGGCGGTCGACGGGCCGCGGCTCATCGGCCGGCGGCTGGCCGGGGGGCGCCCGGTGCTCGGCATCTGCGTCGGCATGCAGATCCTCTTCGACCGCGGGGTCGAGCACGGCCACGACGCCGAGGGCTGCGGCGAGTGGCCCGGCGTCGTCGAGCGGCTGGAGGCCCCGGTGCTGCCGCACATGGGCTGGAACACCGTCGACGTCCCCGAGGGCAGCCGGTTGTTCGAGGGGCTCACCGACCAGCGCTTCTACTTCGTGCACTCCTACGGCGTCCGCGACTTCCCGCTCGGTGCCGACGGCCCCCCGAGCCCGCTCAAGCGGCCGCTCGTGACGTGGGCCGAGCACGGCGACCGGTTCGTCGCCGGCGTGGAGAACGGGGCGCTGTCGGCGACCCAGTTCCACCCGGAGAAGAGCGGCGACGCCGGCGCCCAGCTGCTGACCAACTGGCTACGAACGCTCGCCTGAGCGGGCCTGGGCCCGGCTGGGCCGCATCGTCGTCCCTCGCCCGGGCACTTCTCTGCGGGGAGTGCCCGCCTGGGGGACATCCATCCGCGCCGCGCTGGCCCGTGCGGTTCCGCGCCTCCCCGGGATGACCAAGATCGTCACCTAGGGTGCCCGCGTGCCGACTCCGCCGCGTCCGTTCCCGCGCCTCGCCGGCCTGCTCGTCGTCGTCCTGCTGCTCGGGCTGGCGGCGTGGAGCGTGCTCGCCCTGCGGCCGCCGTCCCCGGCGCCGGCCGACGCCCCGGCCGCGGAGTTCAGCGCCGCCCGCGCGTTCGAGCACGTGCAGCGGATCGCGGCGGAGACCCACGTTGCGGGCAGCGCGGCCGGGGGCCGGGTCGTCGACGACCTGGTCGAGACGCTGTCGGCGCTCGGCCTCGACACCCGCGTGCAGCGCGCGGTCGGTGCCTGGCAGTCCGAGCCGGGCTCGACCGAGATGGCGCGCGTCCGCAACGTCGTCGCCGTCCTGCCCGGGTCCGACCCGACGGGCCGCCTCTACCTGATGGCCCACCACGACTCGGTGGAGACCGGGCCGGGCGCCGCCGACGACGCGGCCGGGGTGTCGGCGCTGCTGGAGTCGGTCCGCGCGCTCACCGAGGGCCCGCAGCTGCGCAACGACGTCGTCGTCGTGCTCACCGACGCCGAGGAGGCCTGCCTCTGCGGCGCCGAGGCGTTCGCCGCCTCGCACCCGCTGGCCTCCGGCGGGGGAGTGGTGCTCAACTTCGAGGCCCGCGGCACGACCGGCCCGCCGATCATGTTCGAGACGTCGCTGGGCAACGCGGGGCTGGCCGGGGCCTTCGCCGACGCGGCGCCGCACAAGGTGGCCAGCAGCTTCGCCGTCGAGGTCTACCGGGCGCTCCCGAACGACACCGACTTCAGCGTGCTGCTCGCCGACGGCCGCTTCACCGGCCTGAACACCGCCTTCATCGACGGGGCGGCGGCGTACCACACCCCGCAGGACGTGCCGGACCGGCTGGACCGCGCCACCCTGCAGGCGATGGGGGACAACGCCCTGGCGATGGCCCGCGAGCTCGGCGACCGCGACCTCGCCGCCCTGGCCGTGCCGGGTGCCGAGGACGCCACCTACTTCCCGGTTCTCGACCAGCTGGTGCGCTACCCGGGCAGCTGGGTGTGGCCGCTCGCGGCCGGAGCCGGGGTGCTCGTGCTGCTGGTCGTGTGGGTGGTCGCCCGGCGGGGGGAGAGCCCGCTGCGCTGGACGCTGGCCGGCACCCTGCTGGCGGCGGTCCCGCTGGTCGGCGGGCCGCTGGCCGTGCAGGGGCTGTGGTGGGGACTCGTCGCGGTGCGCTCCGACTACGGATCGATGCTCGACCACTGGCGGCCCGGGCCGTACCGGTTGGCCGCGGTGGCGCTGGTCGCCGCCGTGACGCTGCTCTGGTACGCCGTGCTGCGCCGGCGGATCGGCCCGACGTCGCTGGCCGTCGGCGGCCTCGTCTGGCTCGCCGTCCTCGCCGGGGTGCTGGCGGCGTACGCGCCGGGCGGCTCCTACCTCGCGGTGTGGCCGGCGCTCGCCGGGGCCCTGGTGGTGCTGGTCTGCGCGCTGACGGCGAACCGGGTCGTGCGGGCCGTCCTCGCCCTGGCCGCGGGTGCGGTGGCCGTCGTGGTCCTGGCGCCGACCGTGTCGCTGTTCTTCCCGGCGCTCGGGCTGTCCTCCGGCGCCGCGCCGGCGTTCGTCGCCGCGATGCTGACCGTCGCCCTGCTGCCCGCCTTCGAGCTGTTGTTCCCCGACCCCGACGCGGTGCCGACCGCGGGCTCGCGGACAACGGCGGCGGCCGTGCCGGTCGTCGCCCTCGTCACCGCGGGGGCCTGCGCCGTCGCGGGGCTGCTCGTCGACACCTTCGACGCGAAGCACCCGGTGCCCAGCCAGCTGGTGTACGTGCTCGACGCCGACGGGGGGCAGGCGTGGTGGGCGAGCACGGAGCACGAGCCGGGGGAGTACACCTCCCGCTACGTCGACGAGGACTCCTCCTTCGGCGGCTGGCCCTACCTCGACGGCTCCGACGTCGTCGCCGGCCCGGCCGTGCCCGCCGACCTGCCGGCCCCGGAGGTCGAGGTCGTCTCCGACGCCGTCGTCGGCGAGCGACGCGAGGTCACCGTGCGGGTGACGCCGCAGCGGTCTGCCGTGCGGCTGCTGTCGCTGGAGCTGGCCGTGGACGGGGGGACGGTGGAGCGCGCCCGGGCCGGGGGGCGCGCTGTGCCGGACGCGGCACTGGGCGGGAGCTTCCTGCGGATCACGTTCCACGCCCCGCCGCCCGACGGCCTCCAGGCGACTTTCTCCGTCGCCGGCGACGGGACGGCATCTCTGCGAGTGGTCGACGGCAGCGACGGGCTCGACGGTCTGCCCGGCTTCGAGCCGCGACCCGACGGCGTCGACGCGGCCGGCTCGCACAGCTCCGACCTGGTGCTGGTCGGCTCGACCACCGAGCTGGGCTGATCGGCTACTGCAGCGGGAACGGCGACTGCAGCCACCAGGGCGCGTCGACGACCTCCACGCGGCTGACCCACTTCACCCACCAGAAGCCGCGCCGTCCGGGGGCGACCAGGCGGACGGGCGCGCCGTGCCCGGGGGAGAGGGGCTCGCCGGCGGCGGAGACGGCCAGCAGCAGCGCACCGGCGTCGCGCAGCGGGAGCCGCCGGCGGAAGCCGGTCACCGACACCACGTCCACGCTGCCGCCCTCGGGCAGGCGATCGCCGACGACGTCGGCCAGCAGGCGGTCCAGCCGCACCCCGCCCCAGTCCTGCTCGGCGTACCAGCCGCCGGTGCAGTCGAGCACGGCGCGCACGCGGTCCCCCCGGTCGAGGTCGGCGACCGGGACGCGGACCCGCCGGCCGCCGGCGACGACGGCGAGCGTGCCCGCCCGCTCCTCGGGCACGGTGTCGCCGATCCACTGGGTGACCGGCATCGCGCTCGGGTCGTCGGTGCCCCGCTCGTGCGACCCTGTGCCGCGCCGGTCGGCGCCGGGCGCCCCGGTCACCCGGAGCAGGCCCTCGCTGCCGACCCACAGCGCCGCGGCGCCGGCACCGAGCGCCCCGGCCCGCAGCAGCGAGCGCCGCGAGAGATCGGTCGCGCGGGGCCGCTGCCGCGCGCCCCAGACGTGGATCACCAGCAGCGCGAGGACGATGATCGCGCCGGCGACGTGCACCTGCAGGGCGGCCACTCCGCCGACCGCGGGCCACGGCCCGGTGACGCCGACGGCATGCAGCACACCGGTGACGACGGTGAGGACGACGAGCACCCCGAGACCCACGGCCGCGGTCGGGTCGCGCCGCCCGATCTGCCGCCGTCGTGACCGGCGGACGACGACCGTCTTCCACGGCACGAGCAGGAGCAGGCCGAGACCGGCTGCTCCGTGCACCGCGACGACCACGGCGGACGCCCCGGACGTCCCGACCCCGTAGGCGAGCACGCCCGTGCCGCCGGCCACCAGCAGCAGGGCGAGCAGGCCGAGATTGGTCCGCCGCCCCGCGCGGCGGGGCAGCCGCAGCGGGACACGGCCGGTCACGCCGCCAGTCTGCGCCCCGCCCGGCGGTGCAGGGCGGCTCGGCGTCCGGGGCCTCGGGTGAGGTCGCTGCCGTTCCGGAAAACCAGCCACGGCGCGCCCGGAGCCCTACCCTGGTGCCACGGGCGCCCCCTTCCGCGCCCAGCGCCGTCGGAGGCCCCGATGCTCGAGCGCCAGCGCACCGTTCCCGGGACACCGCCGCCGCGCGGCGCCGCCGACGACGAGCCGACCATCCTGGGCTTCCCCGCCGAGATCGAGTCCGACGAGGACGACGACGAGACCGACCCGGGCGTCGCGCTCGTGGTCCTGCGCCGCCCCGACCGGATCGCCGGCGCGGCGCTGGTCCTCGCGGGCGTCGCATCGGCCGCCAGCCTGACGGTGCCCTGGGTGCGAGGGGAGCGCGAGCGGGGCCTGTCGCTGTTCCGGCGGGGCCTGGAGGTCGTCGACTCCGGGCTGGGCGAGTTCCTGCGCTCGGGGCTGTGGCAGCCGGTCGCGGTCGTGCTGGGCGGCGGGGTCATGCTGGTCCTGGGGTTGCTGCTGTTCCTGCCCGCGCACACCCACCGGCTGCTCGGCGTCCTGGCGCTGGTCGCCGCGCTGACCGCGACCGCCGCCGTCCTGACCCTGCTCGCCGGCGCCGACTGGAGCACCGGGCAGTTCGATCTCGGCACGTGGGTCGCGATCGCCGTGGCGGCGCTCGGGGTGCTCGGCGCGCTGAAGGCGATGCTGAGCCTGCCGCGCGTGACGACCCCACCGCGCGTGGCCACTCCGCCCCGCTGACCGGGCGTCAGCTGCGCAGGTAGGACGCGCCGTTGACGTCGACGATGGTGCCGCTGGAGAAGCGGGCCTCGGGGGAGGCCAGCCAGACGACGGCGGAGGCGACCTCCTCGGGACGGGCGACCCGGCCGAACGGTGACTGCGCGCGCACTGCGTCCCCGCCCGGCCCGTCGAGAACCTCGCGGGCCATCTCGGTCTGCACGAACCCCGGCGCCACGGCGCTGACCGAGATGCCCTGCGGTGCCAGGGCCAGCGCCATCGACTGCGCGAACGCGTTGAGCCCGGCCTTCGAGGCTCCGTAGGCGGGATTGTTCGGCTCACCGCGGAAGGCCCCGCGGCTGGTCACGTTCACCACCGCGCCGCCGCCTGCAGCGATCAGGTGCGGCACGGCCCGGAAGGTCGCGTTGGCCGCGCCCACGAGGTTCACCGCCAGCGTCCGCGACCAGGCCGCCTGCCAGTCCTCGTACGAGGTGGACAGCGGCGGGTGGGCGGTGAAGATCCCGGCGTTGTTCACCAGCACGTCGAGCCCACCGAGATCCCAGGCCGCCCGGTCGACCATCTCGCCCACGGCCTGCGCGTCGGACATGTCGGCCTGCACGAGCACGTGGCCGGCGCCCGGGAGCTCGTCGCGCACCCGCCGGGCCAGGTCGGCAGAGCTGCCCCAGTGGACGGCGACCCGGTCGCCCCGCTCGGCGAACGCGTGCGCGATCGCCCGGCCGATCCCGCGCGAGCCTCCGGTGACCAGTACGGCCCGTCCCTCACCAGCTGCCACGGTGCACGACCTCCTCGACGGGGCGCCGACCACGGCGCAGCGACGGGGAGCGACGGTCGTCGTCCCCGGGGTAGCCGACCGACACGCACCCGACCGGGTGGTACTCGCCCGGTACGCCGAAGGCGGCCCGGAACGCGTCCACCCGCTCGGGCGGAACGCCGAAGAAGCAGGCGCCCAGCCCCTCGTCCACGGCGGTGAGCAGCATCAGCAGGGCGGCCATGCCGGCGTCGACGTCCCAGTACGGCACCGGCCAGCGGGCCTCGTCGCGGTCGGTCCAGCCCTTGTCCGGCTCGGCGTAGCGGTCGAGGTAGGCGGCCTTGTTCGACAGCGGCACGATCAGCAGCGGCGCCCGCCGCATCCGGGTGAGCCAGCCGTCGGGGGCGCCGCCGGTGCTGGTCGCCGTCCAGAAGCGGTCGCGCTCCTCGGGCGACTCGAGCACCAGGAAGGCCCAGCCCTGGCTGAACCCGGCGGACGGCGCCCGCATCGCGTGCTCGAGCAGTCGCTCGCGCACCTCGGCCGGCACGGGCCGTCCCGGGTCGTAGTCACGGACCATCCGGCGCCGGCGCACCACCTCGGCGAACTTCATGGCCCAGAGCCTGCCCGAGGGCTACCGGCGTCCACCGGCCGGGCGCTCCTAGGCTGTCGCTCGTGCCCACGCTGCAGCTGCTCCCCGCCGTCGATGTCGCCGACGGCCAGGCCGTCCGCCTCGTGCAGGGGGAGGCCGGCAGCGAGACGTCCTACGGGGACCCGCTGGAGGCCGCGCTGGCGTGGCAGCGCGACGGCGCCGAGTGGGTGCACCTCGTCGACCTCGACGCCGCGTTCGGGCGCGGCAGCAACCGCGAGCTGCTGGCCCGGGTCGTCGGCGAGCTCGACGTCGACGTGGAGCTCTCCGGCGGCATCCGCGACGACGAGTCGCTGGCCGCGGCGCTGGCGACCGGCTGCCGCCGGGTGAACCTCGGCACCGCGGCGCTGGAATCCCCCGAGTGGTGTGCCCGCGCGATCGCCGAGCACGGCGACCGGATCGCCGTCGGCCTCGACGTGCGCGGCACCCGGCTCGCCGCCCGCGGCTGGACGCGCGAGGGCGGCGAGCTCTACGAGACGCTGGCCCGGCTCGACGCCGAGGGCTGCGCGCGCTACGTCGTCACCGACATCACCAAGGACGGCACCCTGCGCGGCCCCAACCTCGACCTGCTCCGGGAGGTCTGCGCCGCCACCGCCAAGCCGGTGATCGCCTCCGGCGGGGTCAGCTCGCTCGACGACGTCCGTGCCCTCGCCGGGCTCACCACGGTCGGGGTGGAGGGCGCGATCGTCGGCAAGGCGCTCTACGCGGGGGCGTTCACCCTGCCGGAGGCGCTGGCTGTCACCCAGGAGGTCTCGTGAGCGGACAGGGGCGTGAGCATCGCAGCGAGGAACGAGCGAGGAGCGGAGCGCCCCGCGGGAGTGAACGGGGGACATCGTGAGCGTCATCCGGCTCGGCTCCGGGTCGCCCTGGGAGGGCGTGGTCGGCTACAGCCGCGTCGTCGTCCGCGGCGACACGGCCTGGGTGAGCGGCACGACGGCGACCGTCGACGGGGTCGTCGTCCACCCCGGCGACGCGGCGGCGCAGACCCGGCAGGCGTTGGCGAACATCGCGGCCGCGCTGGAACGGTCGGGCTTCACGTTGCACGACGTCGTCCGCACCCGGATGTTCGTGACCGACATCTCGCGCTGGGAGGAGATCGGCCGGGCGCACGGCGAGGTCTTCGGGGAGATCCGCCCGGCGACGTCGATGGTGCAGGTGGCCGCGCTCATCGACCCGGCGATGCTGGTGGAGGTCGAGGCCGACGCGGTCCGGGGGACGACCGCGTGAGTCTCGCTGTGCGCGTCATCCCGTGCCTCGACGTCGACGCCGGCCGGGTCGTGAAGGGCGTGAACTTCGTCGACCTGCGCGACGCGGGCGACCCGGTCGAGATGGCCCGGGTCTACGACGCCGAGGGCGCCGACGAGCTGACCTTCCTCGACATCACGGCGAGTTCCGGTGACCGTGCCACCACCTACGACGTGGTCAGCCGGACCGCCGAGAGCGTGTTCATCCCGCTCACCGTCGGCGGGGGAGTGCGCAGCGTCGGCGACGTCGACCAGCTGCTGCGCGCCGGGGCGGACAAGGTCGCGGTCAACACCGCCGCGGTGGCCCGGCCGGAGCTGATCGCCGAGATCGCCGACCGCTTCGGCAACCAGGTCCTGGTGCTGTCCCTCGACGCGCGTCGCTGCCAGGACGGGGCGGCCACCGACTCCGGCTTCGAGATCACCACGCACGGTGGCCGCCGAGGCACCGGACAGGACGCCATCGAGTGGGTGGTCCGGGCCGCCGAGCTCGGGGCGGGGGAGATCCTGCTCAACTCGATGGACGCCGACGGCACGCGGGCCGGCTTCGACACCGAGCTGATCCGCGCCGCGCGTCGGGAGGTGAGCGTGCCGCTGATCGCCAGCGGGGGCGCGGGGGAGGCCGGCCACTTCCCGCCCGCGGTCGACGCGGGCGCCGACGCGGTGCTCGCGGCCAGCGTCTTCCACTTCGGGATCCTGCGGATCGGTGAGGTGAAGGACGCCCTTGCGGCGGCCGGCTACCCGGTGCGCCGCGAGGCCGACCACCCCCTCGCGGGCTAGGAGACCTCGACCCGGGCGACGTCGCGGCGGCCGGCGGCCCAGAGCAGCAGCTCCATCGGCTCGCCCTCGACGACGCGGCCGGCCGCGCCGATCCGTCGTTCGACCCCCGGCGCGTCGGAGCGGCGCAGCACCAGGCCGCGGCGTCCCGCCCCGCGGCGGGCGTAGAGACCGGCGTGCGACCAGAGCGCGTCCTGGTCGGCGCGCGACAGCTCGCGGGGCGCCCAGTCGGGCTGGGCGCGGCGCACGTCCTCGTGGTGGATCGCGAACTCGGTGACGTTGAGCGCCTCCGCGATCGGGGGCCAGCCCATGGGCAGCCACGGCCGCGGTCCGTTCCGGACGCGCGCCACGACGTCGCTGTACGGGGTCGACGTGCGCAGCCGGTCCTCGGCCCGGTGCGTCCAGGCCACGAAGGGGCCACCGATGCCGGCGCCCTCGAGGCCGTACCCGGCCAGCGCGTCGGGCCGGTTGTCGCGGACGACGAGATGCGCGGCGAGGTGGGCGGTGGTCCACCCCGCGCAGCACGTCGGCGCGTCGGGGCCGAGCTCCTCCATGAGGTCGGCCAGCGCCGCGCGCTCACGGACGGCGAACGACGGGGAAGAAGGGCTCATCGCCGGAGGTTACCCACGAGACCCGCCGGTCCGCCGACCTCCGTTAGCAGCCCTAACGATCGCGTAGCATCGGCACTCCGCGATCCGATCCATCGAGCCCTTTCCCACCGCCCGCCCGAGGAGCCCTGTGACCCGCCGCCGAGACGCCGTCGTGCGGCGCGGTCTCCGTCACGTCGGCCGGGCCATCCGCGAGCAGCGCGGCATGTTCACCCTCGCCGTGCTCGGCAGCAGCCTCTACGGCGGGATGACGGTCGCCAGCGCCTACGTCATCGGTGAGATCACCGACCGCGTGCTCCTGCCCTCGTTCGAGACGGGCGCCACGACGGCAGGGGCGCTCGGGCTCGCCGCGGTGGCGATCATCGGCGTCGCCGTCCTCAAGATCCTCGGCATCCTCGGCCGGCGGCTGTTCGCGGGGATCATGAGCTACCGGCTGCAGGCGGACTACCGGCGCCGGGTCACCCGGCAGTACCTGCGCCTGCCGCTGTCGTGGCACCAGCGGCACCCGACCGGCCAGCTGCTGTCCAACGCCAACTCCGACGTCGAGGCGGCCTGGTTCTTCGTCGCGCCGCTGCCCTTCGCGGTCGGGGCCCTGGTGATGATCGCGATCACCGCGGTCGCGCTCGTCCTGACCGATCCGCTGCTCGCGCTCGTCGGGCTGGTCGTGTTCCCGCTCGTGTTCGGCGCCAACGTCGTCTACTCGCAGGTGATGAGCCCGCGGATGCAGCTGGCCCAGCAGCTGCGGGCCGAGGTCAGCGAGATCGCGCACGAGAGCTTCGACGCGGCGCTCGTGGTCAAGACCCTGGGCCGGGAGGCCGCCGAGACCGAGCGCTTCGCCGACCGCGCCGAGGACCTGCGCGACGGGCTGATCGCGGTCGGCCGGGTGCGCGGGCTGTTCGACCCGCTCATGGAGGCGCTGCCCAGCCTGGGCACCCTGGCCGTCCTGCTGATCGGCGCCGCGCGGGTCGCCGACGGCGGCACCGACGCCGGTGACCTCGTCTCGGTCGCCTACCTGTTCACCCTGCTGGCGCTGCCGATCCGCGCCATCGGCTGGGTCCTGGCCGACCTGCCCCGCGCGCTGGCCGGGTTCGACCGGGTCACCCCGGTCCTCGACGCCACCGGCGAGACGCCGTACGGGCCCGACGCCGCGGTCCCGGGCGTCGGCGGCGCCGGGCTGGGCGTGCGGGCGGTGGACTTCGCGTTCGAGGGCACGTCGCGGCCGACCCTGCGCGGCGTGACCTTCGACGTCGTGGCCGGGTCGACCGTGGCACTGGTGGGCCCCACCGGGTCGGGGAAGTCGACCCTCGCCGGGCTGCTCGTGCGTCTCGTCGACCCCGCCGACGGCGCGGTGCTGCTCGACGGCATCGACCTGCGCCGGCTGCGCGAGGGCGAGGTGAGCGGCCAGGCGGCGTTCGTCGCCCAGGGAACCTTCCTCTTCGACGACACCGTGCGCGGCAACATCACCCTCGGCGGCGAGTTCTCCGACGACGAGGTGTGGGCGGCGCTGCGCGTGGCCGCCGCCGACGACTTCGTCGCCGCGCTGCCCGAGGCCCTCGACACCCGCGTCGGCGAGCGCGGGGCGACCCTCTCCGGGGGGCAGCGACAGCGGCTGGCCCTGGCCCGGGCCGTCGTCCGCCGGCCCCGGCTGCTGGTCCTCGACGACGCCACCAGCGCGGTCGACCCCGCCGTGGAGGCGCGGATCCTCGACGCGCTGCGCGACGGGGACGCGCCGTCGACGGTCGTGGTCGTGGCCTACCGCCAGGCCACCATCGCGCTGGCCGACGAGGTGGTGTGGCTGGAGAACGGCGAGGTGCTCGCCCGCGGCAGCCACGAGGAACTGCTCGCCGACGTGCCCGGGTACGCCGCCCTGGTGCGGGCGTACTCCCAGGCCGGCGAGGTGGCGGCATGACGCGGGCAGGCCTGCGCGGCGGCTCCGACGACGACGTCCTGCTGCCCGGCGACCGCCGCGACGAGGGCGCCCTGACCACCCTGCGCCGGGGCCTGCGGATGATGCCGGAGTTCCGCCGCGGGCTGCCGGCCACGTTCAGCCTCGCCCTGATCGCGACCGCGGGGCGGGTGGTGGTCCCGATCGCCGTCCAGCAGGTCATCGACCGCGGCCTGACCCGCCCCGGCGGCCCCGACATGGGCCTGGTCACCTGGCTCGTGCTGGCGTGCGCGGTCGTCGTGGTCATCACCGCCGTCGCCGTCTACCGGATGAACGTGCGGCTGTTCCGCACCACCGAGACGGCCCTGGCCGGCCTCCGCGTGCGCGCGTTCCGCCACGTGCACGACCTGTCGGTGCTGCACCAGCAGGGGCAGCGCCGCGGTTCCCTGGTCTCCCGGGTCACCAGCGACGTCGACCAGCTGTCGGTGTTCATGCAGTGGGGCGGCGTCCTCGGCCTGGTGAGCCTCGGTCAGCTCGTCGTCGCCACCGCCGTCATGGCCGTCTACTCCTGGCAGCTGACGCTGCTGGTGCTCGCCTGCTTCGTGCCGCTGGGCTTCGCCGTCCGGTGGTTCGCGAAGCGGCTGGCGCGGGTCTACGGCGTCGTCCGCGAGCGGGTGGGTGACGTGCTCGGCGCGGTCTCGGAGTCGGTGGTTGGGGCGTCGACGGTCCGCGCCTACGGCGTCGGCGACCGGACGGCGAACCGCATCGACGCCGCGATCGACCGCCACTACCGGGCGTCGGTGGACGCGCAGAAGACCACCGCGGCGGTGTTCGTCAGCGGCGAGTTCGTCGCGGCGCTGGCCAACGCGGCCGTCGTCGTGGTCGGCGTGCTCCTGGGCCTGGCCGGGGAGATCTCGGCCGGCACCCTGGTCGCGTTCCTCTTCCTGGTCACGCTCTTCGTCGCGCCGGTCCAGACCGCCAGCGAGGTGCTCAACGAGGCGCAGAACGCGGTCGCCGGCTTCCGGCGCGTGCTCGACGTGATCGATGCCGAGCCCGACGTCCGCGACCCGGCGATCAGCACGCCGGGGCGGGTCCACCGGCTGCCCGGCGGCCCGCTCGGCGTCCGCTTCGAGCACGTGACCTTCCGCTACTCGCCGGGCGCGCGGCCGGCGCTCGAGGACGTCGACCTGACCCTCGAACCCCGCCGTCGGGTGGCGATCGTGGGCGAGACCGGCTCCGGGAAGACGACGTTCGCCAAGCTCGTCACGCGGCTGATGGACCCGAGCGCGGGCCGGGTGCTGCTCGGGTCGGACGCCGCCGGGTGGGTGCCGCTTCCCGAGGTGGCCTTCGCCTCGCTGCGCGCGCAGGTCGTGATGGTTCCGCAGGACGGGTTCCTGTTCGATGCGACCGTCGCGGACAACGTGCGCTACGGCCGGCCCGGCATGACCGACGCCGAGATCGCCGAGGCGTTCGACCACCTGGGTCTGGCCGACTGGGTGGCTTCCCTCGAGGCCGGTGTGACCACCGCGGTGGGCCAGCGCGGCGAGAGCCTGTCGGCGGGGGAGCGGCAGCTGGTCGCCGTCGCCCGGGCCTACGTGGCCGACCCCGACCTGCTGGTCCTCGACGAGGCGACCAGCGCGGTCGACCCGGCGACCGAACGCCGGCTGACCCGCGCGCTGGACGCGCTGACCGACGGCCGGACGACGCTCACCATCGCCCACCGGCTGTCCACCGCGGAGCGGGCCGACGAGGTGCTCGTCGTCGACCGGGGGCGGGTCGCGCAGCGCGGTACGCACGCCGAGCTCGTCGACGTCGACGGTCCCTATGCCCGCCTGCACGCGTCGTGGCGGCGCTCCTCGGCCGGGGAGCCGGAGCCGGTCGGCGGCGCGCCGTCCTGACCCTCCGGAGGGCCGGAGTGACCCGCCGTGATGCCCGCAGGGGTTCCGCGCCCTCGACCCCGGCTCGCCGCCCCGACCTGCGCGGAAAAAGGGGCCTGCGGGCCCGATCCGCACGGCCACAGGCGTTCCGCACCGGGCCATGAGGCCCTAGCCTCCGGGAGCGTGCAGCCCACCACCCAGCAGCCCCGGCAGCAGCTGCTGCGCGAGCTCCCCGAGCCCCGGCTGCGCCCGCGCGCGGCGCCGTACACCGGGCCGTACTCGCAGGGCTACATGGGCCCCGACCGGCCCTTCCCCGAGCCGCGCCGCCGGGTGCCCGGCAGCCGGGGGCGGGTCCGGCCCATGCCGATCGCCGCGCTGGCCGCGGGGACCCTCGGGATCGCGGGGACGCTCCCCCTGGCGCTGCTGGTCGGAGCCGCCGTGGCACTCGGCGGGTTGTGGGGAGACACGGGGGTCGAGTGGTGGCTCTACCCGCTGCTGGCCGCCCCGCTGCTGCAGCTCTGGGGAGCGATCGAGCTGCTGATCGGCCGTAGCTGGTGGTTGCTGGTGGTCACCTGCCTCCCGGGTGCGGCGCTGCTGGCGTACCTGGTGGTCGAGCAGGTCGTCAACGACCAGGGCATGGGCTGGTACACCCCGGCGCTGGGCGCGCCGGTGCTCGCGATGCTGCTCGCCGGGCTGCCCGCGGTGCGGCGCTGGGTGGCGAGCCGCCGCCGGTTCGCGGCCGGCCAGCGCACCCGCGGCTGACGGCGGCACCCGCGTCCTAGGCTGCGCCCGTGCCCTCGTCCCGCGCCCGCGTGACCCCGCGCCGCTCGCCGCGGGCCGCCGGCCGGACGTCGCCGTCCCCGCGCGAGCGCCCGCTCGCCGTGCCCTTCGCGGTCGTGTTCGGGCTGCTCATGGCGGCCGAGGTGCTCTACCTCGGCTACCTGCTGTGGGAGCCCGACCCCTCCCTCGACTGGTACCTGGTCGTCCCGGTGCTGCTCGCGGCGGCCGCCGTGGCCGGGTCGCTGCTGGTCCTGGGCGGCCGTCCGCGCGCCTGGATGGTCCTGGCCGGTGCGGCCGTGCTCCCGCTGGTCGGGCTGCTGGTTCTCGTGTTCATCCTCGGGGCGCTCGGCGCCACCGCGGAGATGTGGTCGGCGGTGCTGCTCACCACCGGGCCGCTGGGCTGCCTGATCCTCGCCACCCGCCGCCCCGTCCGGGACTGGACCAGCCCCGGCCGGCCGACTCGCTCGCCCGGGGGACGGCGCACCCGAGGCGCCGACCGCTAGCGTCGGGACCGTGACCGTGACCGAGCAGACCGACGTCGTCGTCGTGGGGGCCGGCCTGGCCGGTCTGGTGGCCGCCGCCGAGCTGGCCGATGCCGGGAGGCGGGTGGTCCTGCTCGAGCAGGAGCCCGAGGCTTCCTTCGGCGGGCAGGCGTGGTGGTCGTTCGGCGGGCTGTTCCTCGTCGACTCCCCGGAGCAGCGCCGGCTGCGGGTGCACGACTCGCTGGAGCTCGCGCGTCAGGACTGGTTCGGCACCGCCGCCTTCGACCGCACCGAGGACCACTGGCCCCGGCAGTGGGCCGAGGCGTACCTGCAGTTCGCCGCGGGGGAGAAGCGCGCCTGGCTGAAGGAGCAGGGCGTCGGCTTCTTCCCGGTGGTCGGCTGGGCCGAGCGCGGCGGGTACACCGCGACGGGGCACGGGAACTCGGTGCCCCGCTTCCACATCGTGTGGGGCACCGGGCCGGGCCTGGTCGCGCCGTTCGCGCGGCGGGTCCGCGCCGCCGTCGACGCCGGACTGGTGGAGCTGCGCTTCCGGCACCGGGTCTCCGAGCTCGTGGTCAGCGGGGGAGCGGTGACGGGCGTGCGCGGCGCCGTCCTCGAGCCGAGCGACGCCGCCCGCGGGGAGGCCAGCTCGCGCACCGAGGTCGGCGACTTCGAGATCACCGCGCAGGCCGTCGTCGTCACCTCCGGCGGCATCGGCGGCAACCACGACCTGGTGCGCAAGAACTGGCCGGCCCGGCTGGGACCCGTCCCGCAGCGCCTCCTCTCCGGCGTGCCCGCGCACGTCGACGGCGCGATGCTGGAGGCCACCGAGGCCGCCGGCGCCAGTGTGGTCAACCGCGACCGCATGTGGCACTACACCGAGGGCATCACCAACCACACCCCGGTCTGGGCGCGCCACGGCATCCGGATCCTGCCCGGCCCCTCGTCCCTCTGGCTGGACGCGACCGGGCAGCGGCTGCCGGTGCCGCTGTTCCCCGGTTTCGACACGCTCGGCACGCTGGCCCACATCGGGACGACCGGCTACGAGCACACTTGGTTCGTCGCCACGCACAAGATCGTCGAGAAGGAGTTCGCGCTGTCGGGCTCCGAGCAGAACCCCGACCTCACCGGCAAGGACATGAAGCTCCTGCTGAACCGGGTGAAGGCCGGCGTCTCGGGTCCGGTCCAGGCGTTCCTGGACCGCGGGGAGGACTTCGTCGTGGCGACGACGCTGCCCGAGCTGGTGGCCGGGATGAACCGGATCACCGGCGGCACGCCCGAGCTGGACCTCGCGACGGTCGAGAACGAGGTCGTCGCCCGCGACCGGGAGATCGCCAACGCCTTCACCAAGGACATGCAGATCACCGCGCTCCGCGGCGCGCGCAACTACCTCGGCGACAAGCTGATCCGGGTCGCCTCGCCGCACCGGCTGCTCGACCCCGAGGCCGGACCGCTGATCGCCGTGCGGCTCAACCTGCTCACCCGCAAGACCCTGGGGGGCCTGGAGACCGACCTGTCCGGACGCGTGCTGCGCCCGGGCGGGGAGGTGTTCGCCGGGCTGTACGCCGCCGGCGAGGTGGCCGGTTTCGGGGGCGGCGGCATGCACGGGTACCGCTCCCTGGAGGGCACGTTCCTGGGCGGGTGCCTGTTCTCGGGACGGGTGGCTGGCCGCGCCGTGGCGGCGGCGCTGTGAGCGATCCGTGGGCGGATCCGAGCACGCCGACCGAGCACGGGGCGCCCTACGCGGGCCCTCCGACCACCACGCCGCCCGGCGCCGGCTGGGCCCCTCCGGGGTACGGAGCACCCGGGTACCCGCCGTCGGGTTATCCGCCGCCCGGCTACGGCTACCCGCCGCCCGGCTACGGATACCCCGCCCCCTGGCCGATGGTGCCCCGGGGGCCACGTCGTCCGGGGCAGGTGATCGCTTCGGCGGTGCTCGCCTTCGTGCAGGCGGCGATGGTGCTCATCGCATCGCTCTACGTCTGGTTCGCCGCGTCGATCGTCGACGTCGTCGCCGCCGACGCACCCGGCTCGCTCGACACCGACACCGCCCAGGGACTGGCCACCGAGGGCACGGTGCTGGCGATCGTGCAGGTGCTGTCGGCCGTCCTCCTCGTCGGTGCCGGGGTGCTCGCGCTCAACCAGCGCAACCGCCGCGCCTGGATCCTGCTGCTCGCCGCGCACGGGTTCCAGGTGGTGCTCAGCCTCTACTGGCTGGTGCGCCTCTCGTCGCTGGCCGGCGACACCCCCGGTCCGGACGCCGGCGCGGTCTTCTTCGTGTTCACCCTGTTCTTCGCCGCCGGGCCGCTGGTCGGGCTGGGCCTGATCCTGTTCGGGGACGGTCGCCGCTGGTTCGACACGGGGACGGCGCCCGCCCCGCAGGGCTGACCGCGGCGCAGGGGAGAATCGGCCGCATGTCCGCCGTCCCCCCTGCCCCCACAGCCCTGGATCCGGAGGTCGCCGCCCTGCTGCGGCGCGACCCGGCCGGCCTGGTCGCCGCCGTCGTGCAGCAGCACGACACCGGCGAGGTGCTGATGCTCGCCTGGATGGACGCCGAGGCGCTGCACCGGACGCTGACCACCGGGCGGGCCACCTACTGGTCCCGCAGCCGCGGCGAGTACTGGGTGAAGGGGGAGACGTCGGGCAACCGGCAGTGGGTCCGCGAGGTCCGACTGGACTGCGACGGCGACGCGCTGCTGGTCCTGGTCGACCAGGAGGGGGCCGCCTGTCACACCGGCGCCCGCAGCTGCTTCTTCCGGCCCCTTCCCGCCGTGCAGGGGGTCCCCTCGTGAGGTTCGGCGTCACGAGCCCGACCCGTGCGGAGTTCGCCGCGCTGCGGCAGCCGATGGTGCCGGTGACCCGGCGGCTGCTCGCCGACAGCGAGACCGCGGTCGGCGTCTACCGCAAGCTGGCGGGCAACCGGCCGGGCACGGTGCTGCTCGAGTCGGCCGAGCAGGGCAAGCGGTGGGCCCGGTACAGCTTCGTCGGGGTCCGCAGCGCCGGGGTGCTCACCGAGACCGGCGGCGCCACGCAGTGGCTCGGCGAGGAGATCCCGGGCGTCACCGACGACCTGCCGGCGGACCCGCTCGCGGCCGTCCGAGTCCTGGCCCGCCGGCTGCGCTCGCCGCGCACCGAGGGACTGCCGCCGCTGACCGGCGGCCTGGTGGGCTATCTCGGCTACGACGTCGTCCGCCGCCTCGAGCGGCTGCCCGAGACCAGCGACCCCGACATCGGCATGCCCGAGCTGGCCATGATGCTGATGACCGACCTGGCGGTGCTCGACCACACCGACGGCTCGGTGCTGCTCATCGCGAACGTGCTGCGGGCGGCCGGAGGCGACGGGGACGCCGAGTACGACGACGCCCTCGCCCGACTGGACGCGATGGCCGCCGCGCTCACCACCGCCGTCCCGCCGGGCGTGGCGGTCGTGGATCCCGCCGAGGAGCCGCCGGTGACCAGCAACCTCGAGCCGGGGGTCTTCGAGGAGGGCGTGGAGCGGATCCGGGAGCACATCCGGGCCGGGGACGCCTTCCAGGTGGTGCTCTCGCAGCGCTTCGAGGTTCCGACGACGGCCGACGCGCTGGACCTCTACCGGGTGCTGCGCGCGACCAACCCGTCGCCCTACATGTACCTGCTGCGCTTCGCCGGACGGGAGACGCCGTTCGACGTCGTCGGGTCCTCGCCGGAGGCGCTGGTGACCGTCACGGGGACGTCGGCGGTCGTGCACCCGCCGGCGGGCACCCGGCCCCGCGGCGCCACCGAGGAGGAGGACGTCCGGCTGGCCGAGGGACTCTTGCGCGACCCCAAGGAGCGGGCCGAGCACGTGATGCTCGTGGACCTCGCCCGCAACGACCTCGGCCGGGTCTGCGTGCCGGGCACGGTCGAGGTGCCCGACTTCATGCGGGTGGAGCTCTACAGCCACGTCATGCACCTGGTCTCGACCGTCACCGGTGAGGTGTCGGCCGGCCACGACGCGCTCGACGTCTTCGACGCGACGTTCCCGGCCGGCACCGTGTCGGGGGCGCCCAAGCCGCGGGCCATGGAGATCATCGAGTCGCTGGAGCCCACGCGGCGTGCGCTCTACGCCGGCACCGTCGGGTACCTCGACGCCAGCGGCGACATGGACATGGCGATCGCGATCCGGACGGCGGTGCTGCACCAGGGTCGCGCCTACGTGCAGGCCGGTGCGGGGATCGTCGCCGACAGCGATCCCGCGACCGAGGAGGCCGAGACCCGGCACAAGGCCCGCGCGGTGATCTCGGCGATCGCCGCCGCGGAGGGGCTGCGGGAGCTGTCATGAGTCAGGACGTCGGCGCCCGCCGGGAGCTCACCAGCGCGGTCGTCGCGGCCGCGGCCGCCGGTGGGCTGGCCCTCACGGCCGGCAGCCAGGCGTGGGCGCAGGTCACCGTGGGGCGGGCGGCCCCCCTGCCGCCGACCGAGAGCACGCTGTCCGGCGCGGACGCCGCCCCGCTCGTCCCCGCGGCGGGACTGGTGCTGCTGGCCGCCGCGGTCGCCCTGCTCGCCGTGCGCGGCGTGGCCCGGGTCGCGACGGGGCTGCTCGTGGCCCTGGCCGGCGGCACCCTGGCGTGGTCGGGTCTGCGGGTCCTGATCGCCGGGGTGCGGGTCGACGACGTCGGGGGAGCGGGGGCCGAGGTCGGCGTCGACGTCGCGGTCGCCTGGCCGGTGCTGGCCGTCGTCGCCGGGGCCGTCGGTGTCGGGGCGGGCGCGCTGGTGGTGCTGCACGGGCGGGCGTGGCCCGGGATGGGCCAGCGGTACGAGCGGACCGGGTCGGCGAGCACGGTCGCTCCGGCGTCCCGGACCGACGAGGACCGCGCGCAGGACGCCTGGAAGGCGCTGGACCGGGGCGAGGACCCCACGGCCGTCGCGACCCCGCACGCCGACCCGCCCCCCGGGGGGATTCAGCGCCGCCTCTAGAGTGAGGTCCACCCATCCGACCGGCGAGGGGGCCGACGTGCAGCTGCCAGTGGACCTCGAGGACTCGCTCTCGTGAGTGTGCTCGACGAGATCGTGGCGGGGGTCCGCGAGGACCTCGCCGCCCGCGAGGCCGCGACCCCGCTGGCCGAGGTGAAGGCCGCCGCGCTCGACGCGCGGCCGGCGCTGGACGCCCTCGCCGCCCTGCGCGCTCCCGGTGTCGGCGTGATCGCCGAGGTCAAGCGGCGCAGTCCCTCCAAGGGCGAGCTGGCCGCCATCCCCGACCCCGCGCAGCTGGCGGAGCTCTACGCCGCCGGGGGTGCCCGGGTGATCAGCGTGCTCACCGAGGGGCGGCGCTTCGGCGGCTCGCAGGCCGACCTGGACGCGGTGCGTGCCGTCGTCGACGTGCCGGTGCTCTGCAAGGACTTCGTCGTCACCAGCTACCAGGTGCACGAGGCCCGGGCCCACGGGGCCGACGTCGTCCTGCTGATCGTCGCGGCGCTGCCGCAGAACGCCCTGGTGGGTCTGCTGGAGCGGGTGGAGTCGCTGGGGATGACGGCGCTGGTCGAGGTGCACACCGAGGCCGAGGCCGATCGCGCGCTCGACGCCGGGGCCTCGGTGATCGGGGTCAACGCCCGCGACCTGACCACCCTCGAGGTCGATCGGTCGACCTTCGAGAAGATCGCCCCGGGCCTGCCCTCGGGCGTGGTGAAGGTCGCCGAGTCCGGCGTCCGCGGCCCGCACGACCTGATCTCCTACGCCGGGGCCGGAGCCGACGCCGTCCTCGTCGGCGAGGGGCTGGTCACCTCCGGCGACCCTCGCCAGGCGGTCGCCGACCTGGTGACGGCGGGCGCGCATCCCGCCACGCCGCGCACCAGTCGGTAACCCCCTTCCACAGCTCCTCGGCCCCGCGCGGGACACTGGGCGCATGACGACCACCAGCCCCCCGCAGCCCGGAGAACATCTCCTGCCGGCGCGCCCGGGCTGGCCCGACGACACCGGTCACTTCGGCCGGTTCGGCGGACGGTTCGTGCCCGAGGCGCTGATCGCCGCGCTCGACGAGCTGACCGAGGCCTACGAGGCGATGCGGGTCGACCCCGCCTTCCTGGCCGAGTTCGACCGCCTGCAGCGGGAGTACACCGGCCGGCCGAGCCCGCTCACCGAGGTCCAGCGGTTCGCCGAGCACGCCGGGGGAGCCCGGATCCTGCTCAAGCGGGAGGACCTCAACCACACCGGGTCGCACAAGATCAACAACGTGCTGGGTCAGGCCCTGCTGACCAAGCGGATCGGCAAGACCCGGGTCATCGCCGAGACCGGCGCCGGTCAGCACGGCGTCGCCACCGCCACGGCGGCCGCGCTGATGGGCCTGTCCTGCACCGTCTACATGGGCGAGGAGGACACCCGCCGCCAGGCGCTGAACGTCGCCCGCATGCGGCTGCTCGGCGCGGAGGTCATCCCGGTGACCACCGGCTCGCGCACGCTCAAGGACGCGATCAACGAGGCCTTCCGCGACTGGGTGACCAACGTCGAGACGACGAACTACGTCTTCGGCACCGTCGCCGGCCCGCACCCGTTCCCGGCGATGGTCCGGGATTTCCAGCGGGTGATCGGCGACGAGGCCCGCGCGCAGGTGTTGGAGCGGGAGGGCCGGCTGCCCGACGCCGTCCTGGCCTGCGTCGGCGGCGGGTCCAACGCGATCGGCATCTTCACCGCGTTCGTGCCCGACGAGGGCGTGCGGCTGATCGGCCTCGAGGCCGGTGGCGAGGGCGTGGACTCCGGCCGGCACGCGGCCACGATCACCGGAGGCACGCCCGGGGTGCTGCACGGTGCCCGCTCCTACCTGCTGCAGGACGACAACGGGCAGACCATCGAGTCGCACTCCATCAGCGCGGGGCTGGACTATCCCGGCGTCGGCCCGGAGCACTCCTACCTGCACGACATCGGCCGGGCCGAGTACCGGGCGGTCACCGACGCCGAGGCGATGGAGGCGTTCGCGCTGCTCTGCCGCACCGAGGGGATCATCCCGGCGATCGAGTCGGCGCACGCGCTGGCCGGAGCCCTCGTGGTGGGCAAGGAACTCGGCCCGGACTCCTTGCTGCTGGTGAACCTCTCCGGCCGCGGCGACAAGGACGTCGAGACGGCGTCGACGTGGTTCGGCCTCGGCGACGCCGACGCCGTGGACCCGGGCCCCGGCCTCGACACCGACCAGCAGCCCACCGAGGGCGCGATCAGCCAGGGCGACGCGGTGGCGGGGCCCGAGGCGGGGGAGACGGCGTGACCAGTCAGCTGGCCGAGCGCATCGGCAAGGCGAAGGCCGAGGGACGGGCGGCGCTGATCGCCTACGTGCCGGTCGGCTACCCGACCGTCGACGACTCGATCGCGGCGATGACGGCGGCGGTCGAGGCCGGCGCCGACGTCGTCGAGGTCGGGGTGCCCTACAGCGACCCCGGAATGGACGGACCGGTGATCCAGCAGGCCGTCGACGTCGCGGTGCGCGCCGGGGTCGGCATGGCCGACGTGCTGCGCGCGGTCGCGGCCGTCGCCGAGGCCGGGGCCGTCCCCGTGGTGATGAGCTACTGGAACCCGATCGAGCGCTACGGGGTGGAGCGGTTCGCGACCGACCTCGCCGCCGCCGGGGGCGCCGGCGCCATCACCCCCGACCTGATCCCCGAGGAGGCCGGGGCCTGGATCGCCGCCGCGGAGCGGGCCGACCTCGACCGGGTGTTCCTCGTCGCGCCGTCGTCGACCGACGCCCGCCTGCGCTCGACGACCGCCGCCTGCCGCGGGTTCGTCTATGCCGCCTCCACGATGGGCGTCACCGGTACGCGGGCGACGGTCGGCGACGCCGCAGAGGCGCTGGTCGCCCGCACCCGCGAGGCCGCGCCGGACCTGGCGGTCTGCGTCGGGCTCGGGGTCTCCGACGGCGCCCAGGCGGCGGAGGTCGCCGCCTTCGCCGACGGCGTGATCGTCGGCTCCGCCTACGTCCGTGAGCTGCTCGAGGGCCGCGGTGCCGACGGCGTCCGCGCGCTGACCGCCGACCTCGCCGAAGGAGTCAGAGCGTGACCGTGCTCGCGACCATTCCCAGCCCCACGCAGGGCGTCTGGGAGCTCGGCCCGCTGCCGATCCGCGCCTACGCGCTGTGCATCGTGGCCGGGATCATCGCCGCGGCCTGGATCACCGAGAAGCGGTGGGTGGCCCGCGGGGGCGCCCCGGGCGACGTCATCGACATCGCCACGTGGGCCGTGCCCTTCGGGATCGTCGGCGGCCGGATCTACCACGTGATCTCCAGCCCCCGGGCCTACTTCGGCGAGAACGGTGACCCGCTGCGGGCGTTCGCCATCTGGGAGGGCGGCCTGGGCATCTGGGGCGCGATCGCCCTCGGCGGCGTCGGCGCCTGGATCGCCTGCCGGCGTCGCGGCATCCCGCTGCCGGCCTTCGCCGACGCCCTGGCCCCCGGGCTGCTCGTGGCCCAGGCCATCGGCCGGCTGGGCAACTGGTTCAACAACGAGCTGTACGGCGGGCCGACCGACCTGCCCTGGGCGCTGCGCATCTACGAGTGGGACGGCGCGCAGGCCGTGGTCGGCGCCGACGGGCAGCCGGTCGTGCTCGGCACCTTCCACCCGACGTTCCTCTACGAGCTGCTGTGGAACCTGGCGGCCGCAGCCGTCGTGATCTGGGCCGACCGCCGCTTCCGGCTGGGCCACGGCCGCGCGTTCGCCCTCTACGTGGCGAGCTACTGCCTCGGACGGTTCTGGATCGAGCTGCTGCGCACCGACCCGGCCGAGACGTTCTTCGGCGTCCGGCTCAACGTGTTCACCGCCGGCGTCCTGGGACTGCTCGCCGTCGCGTACTTCATCTGGCAGCGGGGTAGGCCCCGGGAGGTCATCGAACGGGGTCCGGCGGCCGCCGCGGACCGGGAGGACGACTCTCCGCAGGCCGAGGACGCCGTCGTGAGTGAGGATGATCACCGCCCCGGTCCGGGGGCGTGACCGAGCAGCGGGTCGCGTAGTTGACGAGCGTGTGACGGTCGGCGTCGAGCGTGTGAGGTGGCTGTGACCGCTGTGTACCCTTCGCTCAGACCCGCCGGCGATCCTGGCCGGGTCCACCTCGTCGGAACCGGGCCAGCGTCGCCCCGCGGACGACAGCCCAGCGGTCACCTCCCTCTGGGCTCGCGAGCCTGAACCGCGTCGGGACGACGGGACCCCGACCGTCCGGCTCCCGCACGTGCCGCCCTGCCAGCGCCTTCGACCACCGGCCCGGGCCCAGCCCCGTCCGCGACCTCGCCCGAGACGCGGACGCCGCCGACGACGGGAGTGACATGCCAGACCTCACCGCCCCCGCCGCTGTTCCGTTCTCCGCGGTCCCGGCGCGCTCGGGGCTCTACGACCCGGCCAACGACAAGGACGCGTGCGGCGTCGCCTTCGTGGCCGACGCCCGCGGCCGCCGGTCCCGCGACATCGTCGCCAAGGGCCTGACCGCCCTGCACAACCTCGACCACCGCGGTGCCGCCGGCGCCGAGCCGAACTCCGGTGACGGGGCGGGCATCCTCACCCAGGTCCCCGACGTCCTCCTCCGGGCCGCGGTCGACTTCGACCTCCCGCCGCTGGGTGAGTACGCGGTGGGCATCGCGTTCCTCCCCACCGACGACGCCGAGCGGGCCGCCCGCTACGACGACGTCGCCCGGCTCGCCGAGGAGGAGGGCCTGACCGTCCTCGGCTGGCGCGACGTCCCGGTCGACCCCGACGGCGCCGACGTGGGCCCCACCGCCCGCGCGGTCATGCCGCACTTCGCCCAGGTGTTCGTCGCCGAGACCATGGGCGCCCGTGCCGACGAGAAGGCCTTCGGCGGCAACCTCGTCTGCAACGGCGTCACCCGGCTGGAGCGGCGCTCCTTCGTGCTCCGCAAGCGGGCCGAGCGGGCCGCCGTCGACGCGGGCAGCTCGCTCTACATCGCCTCGCTGTCCTCGCGCACCATCACCTACAAGGGCATGCTGACCACCGACCAGCTGCCGCTGTTCTTCCCCGACCTGCGCGACGAGCGCTACGAGTCGGCGATCGCGCTGGTGCACAGCCGGTTCTCGACCAACACCTTCCCGAGCTGGCCGCTGGCCCACCCGTTCCGGCTGATCGCGCACAACGGCGAGATCAACACCATCAAGGGCAATCGCAACCGCATGCGGGCCCGGGAGGCCAAGCTCGACACCGAGCTGTTCGACGGCCCGGCCGGCCCCGCGTCGGAGCTCGGCCTGGACCGCATCTTCCCGGTGACCGCGAGCGACTTCAGCGACTCGGCGACCTTCGACGAGGTGCTCGAGCTGCTGCACCTCTCGGGGCGCTCGCTGCCGCACGCGGTGCTGATGATGATCCCGGAGGCGTGGGAGAACCACGACGAGATGGACCCGGCCCGCCGGGCCTTCTACCGGTTCCACTCCTCGATCATGGAGCCGTGGGACGGGCCCGCCGCGGTCGCGTTCACCGACGGCACGCTCATCGGTGCCGTCCTCGACCGCAACGGGCTGCGCCCGGGCCGCTGGTGGCACACCAAGGACGACCTCGTGGTCCTCGCCAGCGAGGTCGGCGTCCTCGACATCCCCGCGGCCGACGTCGTCGCCAAGGGGCGGCTGCAGCCGGGCCGCATGTTCCTGGTCGACACCGCCTCCGGGCGGATCGTCTCCGACGAGGACGTCAAGGGCGCGCTGGCCGCCGAGCACCCCTACGAGGACTGGCTGCACGCCGGGCTCGTGCACCTGCCCACGCTGCCCGAGCGGCGGCGCGCGCGGCCCAGCCACGAGTCCGTCGTCCGCCGGCAGATGCTCTTCGGCTACACCGAGGAGGAGCTGCGGATCCTGGTGACGCCGATGGCGTCGTCGGGGGCCGAGCCGATCGGCTCCATGGGCACCGACACCCCGGTCGCGGCCCTCTCGGACCGCTCCCGGCTGCTCTACGACTACTTCGGCCAGCTGTTCGCGCAGGTGACCAACCCGCCGCTGGACGCCATCCGCGAGGAGTTGGTGACCAGCCTCGGCCGCACCTTCGGCCCGGAGCAGAACCTGCTGCAGGCCACGCCGGCGTCCTGCCGCCAGGTGTTCCTGCCGTTCCCGGTCATCGACAACGACGAGCTGGCCAAGATCCTGCACATCGACGACGACGGCGACCTGCCCGGCTACGCCGCCGTCCGGATCACCGGCCACTTCGACGTCCACGGCGGCGGCCCGGCCCTGGCGCAGGCGATCGAGGAGCTGCGGACCAAGGTCAGCAAGGCGATCGCGGCCGGGGCCCGGATCATCGTGCTCTCCGACCGCGACTGCGACGAGAAGCGCGCCCCGATCCCGTCGCTGCTGATGACCGCCGCGGTCCACCACCACCTGGTCCGCGCGAAGACCCGCATGGAGGTCGGCCTCGTCGTCGAGTCCGGCGACTGCCGCGAGGTGCACCACGTCGCCCTGCTGCTGGGCTACGGCGCGGCCGCGGTCAACCCCTACCTGGCGTTCGAGTCCATCGAGGACCTGATCCGCGACGGCGCCCTCACCGGCGTCGAGCCCGCGCAGGCCGTGCGCAACATGGTCAAGGCGCTGGGCAAGGGCGTCCTCAAGGTCATGAGCAAGATGGGCATCAGCACCGTCGGCTCCTACACGATGGCGCAGATCTTCGAGGCCGTCGGCCTGTCGCAGGACCTCGTCGACGAGTACTTCACCGGCACCTCCTGCCCGCTGGGCGGGGTCGGCATCGACGTGCTCGCCGAGGAGGTGGCCATGCGCCACCGCCGCGCCTACCCGGACAACCCGACCGAGCGGGCGCACCGCCGGCTGGAGACCGGCGGGGAGTACCAGTGGCGCCGCGAGGGCGAGGTGCACCTGTTCAACCCGGAGACGGTGTTCCTGCTGCAGCACGCCACCCGGTCACGGCAGTACGAGGTCTTCGAGAAGTACACACGGACCGTCGACCAGCTCTCCGAGGACGCCGCCACGCTGCGCGGGCTGTTCACCCTGAAGACCGGCGTCCGGCCGGCCGTGCCGCTCGACGAGGTCGAGCCCGTCAGCGAGATCGTCAAGCGGTTCTCCACCGGCGCGATGAGCTACGGCTCGATCTCGCAGGAGGCGCACCAGACCCTCGCCATCGCGATGAACCGGCTGGGCGGCAAGTCCAACACCGGTGAGGGCGGCGAGGACCCCGACCGGTTCACCCCCGACCCGAACGGCGACCTGCGGCGCTCGGCGATCAAGCAGGTGGCGTCGGGCCGGTTCGGCGTCACCAGCGAGTACCTGGTCAACGCCGACGACATCCAGATCAAGATGGCACAGGGCGCCAAGCCCGGCGAGGGTGGCCAGCTGCCCGGCAGCAAGGTCTACCCGTGGGTCGCGCGCACCCGGCACTCGACGCCGGGCGTCGGCCTGATCAGCCCGCCGCCACATCACGACATCTACTCGATCGAGGACCTCAAGCAGCTCATCCACGACCTGAAGAACGCCAACGACCAGGCGCGGGTGCACGTCAAGCTGGTCAGCGAGGTCGGGGTCGGCACGGTCGCGGCCGGGGTGAGCAAGGCGCACGCCGACGTCGTCCTGATCTCCGGGCACGACGGCGGCACCGGCGCCGCGCCGCTGACCTCGCTCAAGCACGCCGGCTCGCCCTGGGAGCTCGGCCTGGCCGAGACCCAGCAGACGCTGCTGGCCAACGGCCTGCGCGACCGGATCGTGGTGCAGGTCGACGGCCAGATGAAGACCGGCCGCGACGTGGTCATCGCCGCGCTGCTGGGCGCCGAGGAGTACGGCTTCGCGACCGCCCCGCTGGTCGTGTCCGGCTGCGTGATGATGCGTGTCTGCCACCTCGACACCTGCCCGGTGGGCGTGGCCACCCAGAACCCGGAACTGCGCAAGCGCTTCACCGGGCGGCCCGAGTTCGTCGTCACGTTCTTCGAGTTCCTCGCCGAGGAGGTCCGGAAGTACCTGGCCGAGCTCGGTTTCCGGTCGCTGGACGAGGCGATCGGCCACGCGGAGATGCTCGACACCCGCACCGCCGTCGACCACTGGAAGGCGCGCGGGCTGGACCTGTCGCCGGTCCTCGTCGTGCCCGAGCTGCCCGAGGGCGCGCCGCGCCGCCGGGTGACGTCGCAGGACCACGGCCTGGACATCGCGCTGGACCAGACGCTGATCCAGCTCTGCGAGGGTGCGCTGCTCGACGCCCGCCCGGTCAGCCTCGAGCTGCCGGTGCGCAACGTGAACCGCACCGTCGGCACGATGCTCGGGTCGATGGTCACCCGGCGCTTCGGCGGTGAAGGTCTGCCCGACGGCACCATCGACCTGACCTTCGGCGGGTCGGCCGGGCAGTCGTTCGGCGCCTTCCTGCCGCGCGGGATCACGATGCGGCTGTTCGGCGACGCCAACGACTACGTCGGCAAGGGTCTCTCCGGCGGGCGGATCGTCGTCCGGCCGGCGCGGGAGGCCTCCTTCGCCGCCGAGGACAACGTCATCGCCGGCAACGTCATCGGCTACGGCGCGACCGCGGGGGAGATCTTCCTGCGCGGGCGGGTCGGCGAGCGGTTCTGCGTCCGCAACTCCGGCGCCCTCGCCGTCGTCGAGGGGGCCGGCGACCACGCGCTGGAGTACATGACCGGCGGGCGCGCGGTGATCCTCGGCGCGACCGGCCGGAACATCGCGGCCGGCATGTCCGGGGGGATCGGCTACGTGCTCGAGCTGGCCCGGCACCGGGTCAACCCCGAGATGGTCGACATCGAGCCGCTCGACGGGGAGTCCGCGCAGTGGCTGCGCGACGTCCTGGTGCGCTACGCCGCTGACACCGAGTCACCGGTCGCGCAGGCCCTGCTGGCCGACTGGGGCCGCTGGTCGGAGCAGTTCAGCGTGATCATGCCGCGCGACTACCGACGCGCCCTCGAGGCGCAACGGATGGCCGAGGCCAACGGGACCGATGTCGATCTTGCGGTGATGGAGGCTGCTCGTGGCTGAGACGCGCTCCAGTCACCGACGAGATCGGCGATCTCGCACGCCTTGGGCCACGAAAACGAGCGACATCGGCGATCTCGCCCGGAGGGACGGCAGTTGTGGCTGACGCCAGTGGGTTCCTGAAGTACGAGCGGGAGCTGCCGCCGCGGCGTCCCGTCGACGTGCGGATCATGGACTGGAAGGACGTCTACCTGTCCCGCGCCAACGGCGAGGACGAGGTGTTCCCGGTGTCGGCCGTGCGCAAGCAGGCCGCGCGCTGCATGGACTGCGGCATCCCGTTCTGCCACCACGCCTGCCCGGTGGCCAACCTGATCCCGGAGTGGAACGACCTCGCCCGCCGCGACGACTGGCACGAGGCCATCGAGCGCCTGCACTCGACCAACAACTTCCCCGAGTTCACCGGGAAGTTGTGTCCCGCGCCGTGCGAGGGCTCCTGCGTGCTCAACCTGCAGGAGTCGCCGGTCACGATCAAGCAGATCGAGTGGGAGATCATCGACCGCGCGTTCGAGGAGGGCTGGGTGCAGCCCCAGACCCCGTCGAAGCGGACGGGGAGGAAGGTCGCCGTCATCGGGTCGGGGCCGGCCGGTCTGGCCGCCGCCCAGCAGCTCACCCGGGCCGGGCACGACGTCACCGTCTTCGAGCGGGCCGACCGCGTCGGCGGGCTGCTCCGCTACGGCATCCCCGAGTTCAAGATGGAGAAGGCCGTCCTCGACCGGCGGCTGGACCAGATGCGGGCCGAGGGCACGCGGTTCGTCACCGGTGTCGAGGTCGGCGGCAGCGGCGAGAACGACCTCTCCACCGAGGCGCTGCGGGCCGAGTACGAGGCCGTCGTCCTGGCCGGCGGCGCGACCGTCGGCCGCGACCTGCCGGCGCCGGGCCGCGACCTGCGCGGCATCCACCTGGCCATGGAGTACCTGCCCTACGGCAACCTGCAGGCCCTCGGCGAGCTCGACGACCCGCCGATCAGCGCCCACGGCAAGCACGTGGTGATCATCGGTGGCGGTGACACCGGGGCCGACTGCCTCGGGACGGCGCACCGCCAGGGTGCCGCCTCGGTGACGCAGCTGGAGATCATGCCGCAGCCGCCGGACCGCCGGGCCGAGGACACCAACCCCTGGCCGACCTACCCGATGATCATGCGCGTGTCCTCCGCGCACGAGGAGGGCGGCGAGCGGCTGTACTCGGTCAACACCGAGCGGTTCCTCGGTCACGAGGAGGGCCCCGACGCCGGGGCCGTGCGGGCGCTGCTGCTGCACGAGGTCGAGATGGTCGACGGGAAGTTCCAGAAGGTCGAGGGCACCGAGCGCGAACTGCGCGCGGATCTCGTCTTCCTCGCGATGGGCTTCACCGGTGCGCAGCGCGAGGGTCTGGTCGACGACCTCGGGGTCGACGTCGACGGTCGCGGGAACGTCAGCCGCGACAGCGATTTCATGTCGACGCTCCCCGGCGTCTTCGTCGCCGGCGACATCGGCCGCGGCCAGTCGCTGATCGTGTGGGCCATCGCCGAGGGCCGCGCCGCCGCGGCCGCCGCCGACACCTGGCTGACGGGCAACTCGATGCTGCCGCGCCCGGTCGCGCCGACCACCGTCGCCCTGAGGTAGCCGCTCCGCCGCCGAGGATTCGGTGCCGGCCACGACTAATCCCGCGGGTCGGCACCGGGTCCCTCCGGTGAGATCGCCGCCACCCCACTAGCGTCTGAGCCATGTCCCGTCGCGCCAAGATCGTCTGCACCCTGGGTCCGGCCGCCAGTTCGCTGGAGCAGGTCACCGCCCTCGTCGAGGCTGGGATGGACGTCGCCCGGCTCAACTTCAGCCACGGCGCGCACGCCGACCACGCCACGGCGTACGAGAAGGTCCGGACGGCGTCGGACCGGACCGGGCACGCGGTCGCCGTCCTGGCCGACCTGCAGGGCCCCAAGATCCGCCTCGGCACCTTCGCCGAGGGCCCCGTCCAGTGGCCGACCGGGGCGCAGGTCTGCATCACCGTCGACGACGTCCACGGCACCGCCGAGCGCGTGTCGACGACCTACAAGAACCTCGCCAACGACGCGCGCGTGGGCGACCGTCTGCTCGTCGACGACGGCAAGCTGGCCCTCACCGTCGTGCAGGTCGAGGGCCCCGACGTCATCTGCCTGGTCGTGGAGGGCGGGGAGGTCTCCAACAACAAGGGCCTGTCGCTGCCCGGGGTCGCCGTGAGCGTGCCGGCGCTGTCGGACAAGGACGAGGAGGACCTGCGGTTCGCGCTGCACCTGGGCGTGGACTTCATCGCGCTGTCCTTCGTCCGCCACCCCGAGGACGCCGAGCTCGTCCGCGAGATCATGCGGCAGGAGGACATCGAGGTCCCGGTCATCGCCAAGCTCGAGAAGCCCGAGGCCGTCGAGCGCCTCGACGCCATCGTGGAGGCGTTCGACGGGATCATGGTCGCGCGCGGTGACCTCGGCGTGGAGCTGCCCCTGGAGCAGGTGCCGCTGGTGCAGAAGCGGGCCATCCAGTCGGCCCGCGAGCGGAACAAGCCGGTCATCGTGGCCACCCAGATGCTCGAGTCGATGATCGTGAACTCGCGCCCGACCCGCGCCGAGGCTTCCGACGTCGCCAACGCCGTCCTCGACGGGGCCGACGCCGTCATGCTGTCGGGGGAGACGTCGGTGGGCGCGCACCCGATCGGGGCCGTGCGCACGATGGAACGCATCATCGACGCCGTCGAGAGCGCGCACTCGATGGTCCCGGAGCTGCAGCGCCGCTCGCGGTCGCGCTCGGGAGCGATCGTGCGTGCCGCCAAGGACGTCGGCGAGGCGTTGGAGGTCAAGGCGCTGGCCACTTTCACCCAGACCGGCGAGACCGCCCGGCGGCTGGCCGCGCTGCACCCCCGCCAGCCCCTGCTGGCCTTCACCGTCGACGCGCGGGTGCGCAGCCAGCTGGCGCTGTCCTGGGGCGTCGAGACGTTCCTGGTGCCCTCGGTGGAGCACACCGACGACATGGTCGCCCAGGTGGACTTCTCGTTGCTGTCCATCGGCCGGCTCAAGGTCGGGGACCGCGTCGTCGTGGTGGCCGGCAGCCCGCCCAACACGGTCGGGTCGACCAACCTGATCCGCGTCCACGAAGTGGGCACCGACTCGTGAGCGAGGTGCGCGACGACAGCCAGGCCGCCGCGCTGCTGGCCATCCTGGACCTCGACGAGCGCGAGACCGACGTCTTCGTCGGCCAGACCCCGAGCACCCAGCGGCAGCGGATCTTCGGTGGGCAGGTGGCCGGTCAGGCGCTCATGGCGGCCGGCCGGACCGTGCCGCGCGAGCGTGGCGTGCACTCGCTGCACTCCTACTTCCTGCGGCCCGGCGACCCCGACGAGGAGATCCGGTACGCCGTCGACCGCATCCGCGACGGCCGGTCCTTCACCACCCGCCGCGTGGTCGCCTGGCAGACCCGCAAGGGCGAGGACGTCGCGATCTTCGCGCTCACCGCCGATTTCCACGCCGGCGAGAAGCCCGTGGCCGAGCACTCGCTGCCGATGCCGGCGGTGCCGGATCCCGAGACGCTGCCGGGGACGGCCGAGATCGCCGCCCGGCACGGCGACCGGGCAGCCTGGATGAGCGCCATGGGGCGGGCCGTGGACCAGCGGTTCCTCGAGGACCCGTTCACCGCGCCGCCGAAGTCACCGCCCGACACCCAGGCGCGCACCTGGTTCCGGGTGGCCGGCCGGCTGGGCGACGACCCGGCCGTGCACGCGGCCGCGCTGACCTTCGTCAGCGACCTGACGCTGCTCGGGGCAGGCTTCGCGCGGCTCGGGGGCGGCTGGCAGGACTTCATCGGCGCGAGCCTCGACCACGCCGTGTGGTTCCACCGGCCGGTGCGGGCCGACGACTGGTTCCTCTACGAGACCGACAGCCCGGCCGCGTCCGCCGGCCGTGCGCTCTGCTTCGGCCAGATCTGGGCCGCCGACGGCACGCACGTCGCCACGGTGGCCCAGGAGGGTCTGCTCAGAGAAAACACCGTCCTTCCCCCCACGCCTCGCTAGCTCGGCGCGGGCCCCTGAAGGACGGCTGCTGCCGCCGCGCGGGCGGCCTCCCGCTCTGCCGCAGCCGCGGCGAAGTCGGTGGCCAGCCAGTCGTGGTTCTCCCGCAGCAGCGCCCAGAGCCGCTCGACGTGTGCGCGGGTCGTCGCGGGGGAGCCGATGGCCACGCGGAGCACCGCCGAGCCGTTGACCGTGGTGTGGGTCAGGAAGACCTGCCCGCCGTCGTCCAGCCGCTCGAGCAGCGTCATGGTGGCGACGTCGGCGTCGACGCCGTCGGCCCACCGCGGTCGCAGGCACACCAGCGAGAGCGGGTGCGGCATGACGACGTCGAAGCGCTCGTCGGCCTCCGCCCACGCGGCCAGCTCCTGGGCCAGCGCCACGTGCCCGCGGATGTGCGCGCGCAGCCCCTCGGCGCCGTACCAGCGCACGACGAACCACAGCTTCAGGGCGCGGAAGCGCCGCCCCAGCTCGATCTGCCAGTCGCGGTAGTCGACGACGGTGCCCGCGTCGGTGACCGCGTTCCGCAGGTACTCCGGCAGGATCCCGAGGGCGCCGGTGAGGGCCGCCCGGTCGGCGACCCAGAACAGGGTCGCGTCGAACCCGGTGAGCAGCCACTTGTGCGCGTCGGTCGTGTAGCTGTCGGCCCACTCGACGCCGTCCTGCAGCGGGCGCAGCTCCGGGACGACGGCGCTGACGCCGGCGTAGGCGGCGTCGACGTGCAGCCACACGCCGTACCGCTGGCAGATCGGGCCGAGCTGCGCCAGCGGGTCGACGGCGGTGGTCGACGTCGTCCCGACCGTGGCGCACACGAGGACCGGCGTGTAACCCCGGGCCACGTCCCGTTCCAGCCGCGCGGCGAGCGCCTCGGGCCGCATGGCCAGGTTCTCGTCGACCTCGACGATGCGGACGGCGTCCGAGCCGAGGCCGGCGATGCGGACGGCCTTCTCCATGGAGGAGTGGGTCTCGGCGGAGACGTAGACGGTGGCCCGGTCGGGCTCGACGCCGTGCCGGACGGTGCCGCCCCTGCTGGCGCGGTGGAGAGCGGCCAGCAGGGCGACGAGGTTGGCGCCGGAGCTGGAGTCCTGGATCACGCCGCCACCGGCGCCGGTGGAGCGGAAGGCGGCCGGCAGTCCCAGCAGGTCGGCGAACCAGTCCATGACGTGCTGCTCGAGCTCGGTGGCGGCCGGGCTGGTCACCCAGGACATGCCCTGCACGCCCAGGCCCGCGGAGACCAGGTCGCCCAGGACGGACGGGCCCGAGGTGTTGGCCGGGAAGTAGCCGAAGAAACCGGGGTGCTGCCAGTGCGTGAGCCCGGGGAGCACGACCCGGTCGAGGTCGGCCAGGATCGCCGACACGGGCTCGCCCCGCTCGGGGGCGGCGGGTGGGAGCGCCGCCCGGACCTCACCCGGCGAGACCTGGGAGCGCACCGGGAACGACTCGATCCGGGACCAGTAGTCGGCGATCCAGTCGACGACCTCGTGGCCGTGCTGCCGGAACTGCTCAGGCGTCATGTGCGGTGCGGGCTCGGTCACGGTGCCCACCGTATGTGGCCCGGGTCGGGGAGCGGGCGCACCCACCGTCGGCTGCTACGTTCCGCTGCATGGCAGACCTCGGCCGCACCGCGAGAGTCGACGTCCTGGTCGAGGGCTACGTGCGGCCGCCGAACGTCGCGGGCACGGTGAGCCTGATCCGGGACGGGGACCGCGTGGTCGTCGTGGACCCCGGCATGGTCGCCGACCGGGAGCTCATCCTCGGGCCGCTGCGCGCGCTCGGGGTGCGGCCGGAGGACGTGACCGACGTCGTCCTCAGCCACCACCACCTCGACCACAACCTGAACGTCGCGCTGTTCCCGGTGGTGCCGGTGCACGACTTCCAATCCGTCATCGAGGGCGACGTGTTCACCCGGCGTCCCGCCGAGGGGGTGCAGCTCACGCCGAGCATCCGGCTGCTGGCCACACCGGGGCACACACCGCAGGACATCACGACGCTGGTGGGCACGCCCGACGACGTCGTCGCGCTGACCCATCTGTGGTGGACGGGGGAGGGGCCGGCCGAGGACCCCTACTGCCTGGACCGGAACGAGCTGCGGCAGAACCGCGATCGATGCCTGGGTCTGGCCACGCTGGTCGTGCCCGGCCACGGTGCGCCGTTCCGTCCCGGGACGTCGACGCCCCGCTGACCCTTGGGTGGTGCGATCAGGCGCTGATGGTGCCCCCGGTGCGACTCGAACGCACACTGCGCGGGTTGTGAATTGCTCCAACCCCGTACTGGAGTCGGCTCGTCGGTGCCCCCGGTGCGACTCGAACGCACACTGCGCGGGTTGTGAATTGCTCCAACCCCGTACTGGAGTCGGCTCGTCGGTGCCCCCGGTGCGACTCGAACGCACACTGCGCGGGTTGTGAATTGCTCCA
>NZ_BAAAVV010000005.1:0-175848 GCF_039534705.1 Blastococcus jejuensis | reverse complement strand
CCAACCCCGTACTGGAGTCGGCTCGTCGGTGCCCCCGGTGCGACTCGAACGCACACTGCGCGGGTTTTGAATCCGCTCCCTCTGCCGATTGGGGTACGGGGGCGTGCCGGGTGCCCGGCGCCCGAGCAGCCTATCGGGGAGGTGCTCCCCGGCCGTCATGGCTAGGCTTCCCGCCCGTGAGCAGCGAGACGACCAGGGTCCTGATCGCCGAGGACGAAGCCCTCATCCGGCTCGACCTGAAGGAGATGCTGGAGGAAGAGGGCTACGAGGTCGTCGCGGAGGTCGGCGACGGTCAGCAGGCCGTCGACCAGGCGCGGGCGCTGGCGCCGGACCTGGTGATCCTCGACATCCAGATGCCGGTCCTCGACGGGTTGTCGGCCGCGGAGCAGATCGCCGGCGAGCGCCTCGCCCCGGTGATCGTGCTGACCGCCTTCAGCCAACGCGAGCTGGTGGAGCGCGCCCGTGACGCGGGTGCCATGGCCTACCTGGTGAAGCCGTTCTCCAAGAACGACCTGGTGCCCGCCATCGAGGTGGCGCGGGCGCGCTTCTCGGAGATGACGGCCCTCGACGGCGAGGTCCGCACGCTGGAGGACCGGCTCGAGACCCGCAAGGTCGTCGAGAAGGCCAAGGGCGTGCTCATGGCCGAGCAGGGGATGACGGAGGCCGAGGCCTTCCGGTGGATCCAGCGGACGGCGATGAACCAGCGGACGTCGATGAAGGCGCTGGCCGAGTCGATCTTGGCGCCCGGGACGGCCGACGAGGGCTCCCCGGCCTGATCGAGCGCTGTCGCGGTGCGCGGGTATGACGGCGTCGTGACGCCGCCGTTCCGCTCGTTCCGCGGCCGATTGCGGGCTTGATCGTCAGGTCACGACCTCATCACAGTGGCTGTGGGCGCGGGTGCAACCGTTCTCGGGGGAGCTAGGTTCACCGCACCGATCGGGCGTCCGAGCGGCTGGTTCGTCCTGCGAGCCCGTCCGGCGACGCACGGAACTGACACTGGGAGTTGCTTGATGCGCACTCGCACCACGGCCCGCGGCATCGCCGCCACCGGTGCTGCCCTCCTCGCTCTGACCGCCTGTGGCGGCGGCAGCGACGACAACGGCGGCGGCGACAACGCCGGCGGCGACAGCGGTGAGAAGCAGGTCAACATCTACGGCACCGACGGCAACATGGGTAACGCCCTCGGTGAGGACTTCGACGAGGACGGCGCTCTCGCCGGGATGAAGGGCACCACGCCCCTCACCGAGCTCGGCTCCGACTTCACCGACCGGCTGCTCGAGATCGACCCCGAGCTGCAGGACTACAACTACGCCGGTGAGACCTACGACGCCGTCATGATCTCCGCGCTGGCCGCGCAGATGGCCGGCACGAACGACGCGAACGTCTTCAAGGCCTACGTCAACGGCGTCACCTTCGGCGGCGACAAGTGCGAGACCTTCCAGGCGTGCCTCGAGATCATCAACGCCGGCGGGAACCCCGACTACGACGGCATCACCGGCCCCCTGGCGTTCACCGACGCCGGTGAGCCCGCCGCCGCCAGCTTCGCCCTGCTGCAGTTCGGCGCGGACAACGCGCTCGACAACGACGCCACGCAGTACGTGATCGCCGGTGACGAGGAGAACGCTGCCACCGACGAGGGTCCGGCCCCGGCCCCGGCCGGTACGACCAGCGAGCCGCTGGTCATCGGCTCCCTCCTTCCGCTGACCGGCAGCCTCGCCTTCCTCGGCCCCCCGGAGGTCGCCGGCTTCAACCTGGCGATCGCCGACATCAACGCCGCGGGCGGCGTGCTCGGTGCCCCGGTCCGTGCCGAGGGTGCCGACTCCGGTGACACCTCCACCGACACCGCGACGCAGTCCGTCGACCGCCTCCTGCAGGCCGGTGCCAACGTCATCGTCGGCGCTGCCTCGTCGGCCGTCAGCCAGACCGTCATCGACACCATCACCGGTGCCGGCGTCATGCAGATCTCCCCGGCCAACACCTCGGACATCTTCACGACGTACGACGACAACGGCCTGTACTTCCGCACCGCCCCGCCGGACCTGCTGCAGGCCCGCGCGCTGGCCGACCTCATCCTCGAGGACGGCAACAACACCGTCGGGATCCTGGCCCTGAACGACCCGTACGGCACCGGCCTGGCCGAGAACACCCGCACCAACCTGCTCGACGGTGGTCTCACCGAGGAGCAGGTCCCCGAGCCGGTCATCTATGACCCGACGGCGGCGAACTTCGACGCCGAGGTGCAGCAGATGGTCGACCTCAACCCCGACGCGATCATCGTCATCGGGTTCGAGGAGTCCTCGAAGATCATCCAGGGCCTGAACGCTGAGGGCATCGGTCCCCAGCGCTGAGGCACGAAGCGCTGTGAGCGTGCAGCGCTGAGTCCGGCCGGGTCGGCTGACCCGGTAGCACCGCCAGCAGTGGCCCGGCACCCGCGAGGTGCCGGGCCACTGTGCTGTCCGGGCCACGGTGTTGTCCGGGGCGCTCGCGGCTGTCCGGGGCACGGGCGCCTGCGCTCCCGGCGACGGGGGAGCCGCCGCTCGCTCGGTACCGATCCTTGGAACCTTGTGCTCTGCCCACGGGTGTGGGCAGAGCACGAGGGTCTGGAGGTCCAGGTCCTGGTCCAGGTCCTGGTCTCTGCCCGTGAAGGCCCCCGGAACGACCGATCGGCCGCTCCGAGGACGGAACGGCCGATCGGGGGCAGCAGCGGGGCTACTGCGCCTTCGCCAGCGTGCCCAGGTAGAGCTCGATCACCTTCGGGTCGTGCATGAGCGACTCGCCCGTCGCGGTGTAGGCGTTCCGCCCCTGGTCGAGGACGTATCCGCGGTCGCAGATCTGCAGGCATCGGCGCGCGTTCTGCTCGACCATGATGATCGAGACGCCGGTGGCGTTGATCCGCCGGCAGCGGATGAAGACCTCGTCCTGGTAGGCGGGGGAGAGGCCGGCCGAGGGCTCGTCGAGCAGGAGAACCGACGGGTCCATCATCAGGGCCCGGCCCATCGCCACCATCTGGCGCTCGCCGCCCGACAGGGATCCGGCCTTGCCCTTGCGCCGCTCGCCGAGCAGCGGGAAGAGGTCGATGACGTAGTCGAACCGCTCCTTGAAGGACTTGGGGCGCAGGTAGACCCCCATCTGCATGTTCTCCTCGATGGTCAGCGAGGGGAACACGTTGTTGTTCTGCGGCACGTACCCGACGCCCAGCGACACGAGGCGGTGCGCGGGGGCGGAGGTGATGTTCTCGCCGCGGAGCGTGACCTGACCCGACCGCACCGGGATGAGCCCGAACAGCGCCTTGAGCAGCGTGGACTTGCCCGCACCGTTCGGGCCGATGATGCCGACCAGCTCGCCGTCCTGCAGGTAGAAGTCGCAGCCGCGCAGGATGTTCACGCCGGGCACGTAGCCGGCGACGAGGTCGTCGGCCCGCACCAGCGCACCCTCGGCGAGGCGGACGTGTTCCTCGCGCGTCGCGGCCTTCTCGGCGGGTGAGATCTCGGTCGAGGCGACCGTGTCGGCCCGGGTGACGCCCTCGTCGGACTCGTCGACCTCGAACAGCGGATCGCTCATCGCTCGGTCCTCTCCTGGGTGGTGCCGTCGGAGCTGAGGACGTCGCCGTCGGTGTGCTCCTCGCGGGCGATCGCCTGCTCGGCCTCGGCGAGGACGCGGTCCTCCTCCTCGACCGTGAGGGGGGCGTCGTGGTGGGCGCCGAGGTAGGCGTCCACGACGGCCTGGTTCTGGCTGATCGACTCCGGCGGTCCTTCGGCGATGATCCGACCGGCGGCCATGACCACCACCCAGTCGCTGATGTCCCGGACGACGTCCATGTCGTGCTCGACGAAGATCACGGTCATGCCCTGCTCGCGCAGGTCCTTAACGTGTCCGAGCAGGCTCTGCGTGAGGGCCGGGTTCACCCCGGCCATCGGCTCGTCGAGCATGACCACCTGGGGGTCGCTCATCAGGGCGCGCGCCATCTCCAGCAGCTTGCGCTGGCCGCCGGAGAGGGTGCCCGCGAAGTCGTCCTTCTTCGGCGCGAGCTTGAAGCGCTCGAGCAGCGACATCGCCCGCTCGGTGTTCTCCTTCTCCTGGGCCTTCCACGTGCCGGGCACGAGGGCACGCAGGAAGCTCTCGCCCCGCTGCCCCTGGGCGCCGAGCAGCATGTTCTGCAGCACGGTCAGCCGGGAGAGGGCCTTGGTCAGCTGGAACGTCCGGACGACGCCCAGCCGAGCGACCTGGTGCGGGGAGAGGCTGCCGAGCGAGCGCCCGTTGAACGACCACGTCCCGCTGTTGGGCTGGTCGAACCCGGTCAGCAGGTTGAACAGCGTCGTCTTGCCGGCGCCGTTGGGGCCGATCAGGCCGGTGATCCCGCCGCGCTGGATCTCCAGGTGGTCCACCGACACCGCCGTGAGGCCGCCAAAGGACCGCGTGACGTCGTCGACGACGATCGCGGGGTCCGGCTTGGCGACGCCGACCTCCCAGGGCACGTCGCGGAGCGCGATCTGGGCCAGTCGCTGGGGTGTGTCGCCGTGCCGGAACCCACCGGTCTGGCCGGGGTGGTAGCCCTGCGGCGACGCGCCGGACGCGGCCGCCCCGGACGCGGTGGAACCGTGTGGGGTCGGGTCAGCGGGCATCGAGCATCACCTCTCGTCGGTCGCCGAAGATGCCCTGCGGGCGGAACACCATCAACAGGATGAGCCCCAGGCCGACGAGCACGAAGCGGATCTGCGCCACGTCGGTCGCGGTCAGGAGCCCTTCGGGGATGATTCCCTTGTTGATCAGGGTCCGGAGGCCGGTGTCGGCGAACTGGATGATGAACAGCAGGAGCATCGCGCCCACGACCGGCCCCAGCACCCGCGCCGCGCCACCGAGGATCAGGGCCGCGTAGGCGAGGAACGTGTTGGCGTTCTGGTACTGGTCGGGAATCGCCGACCCGGTGCCCACCGCGTAGACCATGCCGGCGAACGCACCGAACACACCGCCGAGCACCAGCGCCTGCATCTTGTAGACGTAGACGTTCTTGCCCAGGGCCCGCACCGCGTCCTCGTCCTCGCGGATGGACTTCACGACGCGGCCCCACGGCGCCCGCATGAGCAACCAGATCAGGAGGCACGACAGGGCCACCACGAGCCAGCCGATCAGCACGACCCACAGCTCGGAGCCCGACCAGGTCGTGCCGAGGATCGAGTACCGCTTGCTCGTCTCCCAGGGCGCCAGGCTGATGAAGTCCCGGTTGAAGGCCGCCAGGCCGCGCGTGCCGCCGGTGACCGGGGTCGAGCCCACGGACCGGAACAGCAGTCGCAGACCCTCCGCCGCCGCGATCGTCGCGATCGCCAGATAGTCGGCGCGCAACCGCAGGGTCGGCAGACCGAGCAGCAGCGCGAGCACGATCGAGGCGACGACGCCGATCAGGACGCCGACCCAGAACGGCAGGCCCCACTGGGTCACCGAGACCGCGATCCCGAAGGCGCCGAGCATCGCGAAGGCGATCTGCCCGAACTGGAGCAGGCCGGTGTACCCGAACTGCACGTTGATGCCGATGGCGAGCAGCGCGAAGAAGATGGCCTGGAAGCCCAGGCCCGCCTTGAGCGCGGTGGACAGCGCGTCGATCAACTCACCCATGGCTCAGCCGATCCGTGCGCGGCTGCCCAGGATCCCCTGGGGCCGGATGACGAGGATGACGATCAAGAGCAGCAGACCTCCGACGTACTTGACGTCGCTCGGGATGACCAGGGTCGACATCTGGACGAACACACCCACCACGAGGCTGCCGACCAGTGCGCCGTATGCGGTGCCGAGCCCGCCGAGGGTCACGCCGGCGAACATCAGCAGCAGGAGCCGGAAGCCCATGTCCCACTGCACCTGGTCCGACAGGCCGAGCAGCACGCCCCCCAGGGCGGCCAGCGCCCCGCCCAGCACCCACACCACCAGGATCACCCGGTTGACGTCGATGCCGGACGACGCGGCGAGGTCGCGGTTGTCGGCGACCGCCCGCATGGCCTTGCCGATCTTGGTCCGCTGGAGCATGAGGGCGACCAGGACGAGCACGACGACGCAGATGATGATCGTGAACAGGTCCGCGTTGGTCATGCGGAACAGGCCGTAGTCGACCGAGCGCCCCGTCTGGTAGTCCCCGTAGGGGTTCGACCGGCCGCCGTAGACGATCTGCACCAGGTAGCGGAGCAGCAGCGACAGCCCGATCGAGACGACGAGCGCCGCGATCAGTCCCGTCCCGCGGCGTCGCAGGGGCCGCCACAGTCCCAGCTCGTTGACCGCGCCGACCGCCGCCCCGACCACCATCGCGATCAGGGCGGCCAGGATCAGCGGGACCCCGCCCTCGACGTTGATGAACCACGCGGCGATGGCCCCGATCGTGACCAGCTCGCCGTGGGCGAAGTTGGTCAGCCCTGTCGTCCCGTAGATCAGCGACAGGCCGACGGCGCAGATCGCGATCAACAGGCCGAACCGCAGCCCGTCGACGAGCAGCTGGATCGCCCGTACCCCGCCGCTGCCCGATCCGCTGGAGCCGTCGACGAGCCCGAAGGCAACCGGCTGCCGGCGGCCCGTGTCGACGGTGACCGTGCGGCTGTCCTCGCCGCTGAGGGTGACACCGTCGGGCAGCGCCTCGGCGTCGATGCTGACGACGTACTGGCCGGGGCCCGGCAGGTCGACCGACCAGCGGCCGTCGGCGTCGCTCTCGACGACCTCGACCTCGTCGCCGTCCGGGGTGCTGACCGTGATCTCCACGCCCTCGATGGGGCCGGACCGGCTGGTCGTCAGCGTGCCCGCCACGGCCTCGCCCTCGGCCTGCGCGATGCCGGGCACGACCATCGCGATGCCCAGGCCGAAGAGGGCGACCAGCAGCAGGCGCACCAGGTGGCGGCGACGGGCCGCCGTGGGCCCGGAGGCCACGGTGCCGGCCAGGGGCACCGGAGGGCCCGATCGTCGACCGCGTCGTCGGACACGGTCTACCGCGTGCGTCACTCGACCTCCCAGGGCGGATGAGTTGAGCAGGGACCCTAACCTGCTCGTGTTGCTCAGCTGTCTCCTTGCGCCTCACCTGTGACCATTCCGCGACACGCGGTGGTGCAATCGATGTGCACCACCGGCGCGTCGCCGTGATCACGGCCCCGTGCAGGTGCAGTCTCCTCGCACCGTCCAGGGGAGGGCTCCTGTGTCAGGAATCGGTTCACGGTCCCGCGTGGTGACGCGTACGGCGCGTCCCGACGACCTGCCCGCTGTCCTGGCGCTGGTCCGCCAGCACCGCGCCGACGCCCACGCCGAAGAGGTGCTCACCGGCCAGGTCCCCGGCGCGGCCGCGGCCGCCGGGTTCCGCCGGCTCCTGGCGGCCACCGACCACCGCGTCGTCCTGGCCGTCGTCCCGGGGCCGAACGCCACGGCCGGCGGCACCGAGGGCGAGACGGCGGTCGGCCTGGCCATCCTCGGCACCGACCCGCTGTCGGTCCTGCTGGGCATCCCGCAGGTCACGGTCGACAACCTGGTCGTCCACCGCGCGCACCGGCGCCGTGGGGTGGGTGCTGCGCTGCTCGCCGCCGCGGCCGCCTACGCGCGGGAGACGGGGGCGGCCCACGTCGTCGCCGCGGTCGGGGGGCATGAGGCCGAGCGCCAGCGCTTCTTCGCCCGCATGGGCTTCGCGCCGCTGACCACCCGGCGGATCGTCGCGCTCGAGTCGCTGACCCGGTCGCTCACCGCCTGGCAGCGCAGCTGGCTGCCGATCCCCGCTCCGCGCCGGGGGCCGGTGCGCCGGCGGCCGGTGGTCCGGCCGCTGCCCACCGCGGCGGGGGCCGAGGGGTGAGCCGGGTCAGCTCTTGGTCAGGCAGGTCAGCCGGCCGGTCGCGGTCGGGTTGCCGCCCTCGTCGCTGACCTCGACGAGGAAGGTGGCCAGCGTCCGGCCCCGGCGGACCGGCGTGCACACCGCCGTCACCACGCCGGACGTTGCCGCGCGCAGATAGCTGACGTTGAGCTCGATGCCCACGACCTGCCGCTCCGGCCCGGCGTGCAGCGCCGCCGCCCAGGACCCGATCGACTCGATCAGTGCGCACGTGGCGCCACCGTGGAGCAGGCCGTAGGGCTGCTCGTTGCCCTCCACCGGCATCGTGGCGACCAAGCGGTCCGGGTCGTAGTCGGTGATCCGGATGCCGAGCTTGTCGTCGAGCGGGCTGATCGTGTCGGCGGGAGCCCAGGCGGGAGGAGCGGTGGTCACGGGGGCACGGTAGCCAACCGTGCCGCGGCCCCTGGCCTGTCACCGGTGGCACCTAGGATCGGCACCGATGTCCGCTCCGGTCTCCACCTCCGCGCCCGCGCCCACCGCCACCGCTCCCGGGCCTCGGCCGCGGCTGCTGCTCCTCGACGGGCACTCGCTGGCCTACCGCGCGTTCTTCGCGCTGCCCGTGGAGAACTTCTCCACCACCACCGGGCAGCCGACCAACGCCGTCTACGGCTTCACGTCGATGCTGATCAACATCCTGCGTGACGAGCAGCCCACCCACCTCGCCGTCGCCTTCGACGTCGGTCGCAAGACGTTCCGCAGCGAGATCTTCGCCGAGTACAAGGCCAACCGGGCCGAGAGCCCCACCGATTTCCGCGGCCAGGTGAGCCTCATCCAGGAGGTCCTGGGCGCGCTGCGCGTGCCGGTGATCACCGCCGAGGGCTACGAGGCCGACGACGTCATCGCCACCCTCACCGTGCAGGCGGTCGAGCACGGCATGGACGTGCTGATCGCGACCGGCGACCGCGACGCGCTCCAGCTCGTCAACCCGCACGTCACCGTGCTCTACCCGCGCAAGGGCGTCTCCGACCTGACCCGCTTCACGCCGGATGCGGTCGAGGAGAAGTACGGCCTGACCCCGGCGCAGTACCCCGACTTCGCCGCGTTGCGGGGCGACCCGAGCGACAACCTGCCCAGCATCCCGAGCGTGGGGGAGAAGACCGCGGCCAAGTGGGTGCGGGAGTACGGCTCCCTCGACGTGCTGGTCGACCAGGTCGACACGGTGAAGGGCAAGGTCGGCGAGAAGCTGCGCGAGCACCTGTCGTCGGTCATGCAGAACCGGCGGCTCACCGAACTGGACCGCGCCGTCCCGCTCGAGCTCGGGCCCGGCGACCTCGCCGTCCAGGCATGGGACCGCAACGAGGTGCACACCCTCTTCGACAACCTGCAGTTCCGCGTCCTGCGCGACCGGCTGTTCGCCACGCTGACCAGCGCGGAGCCGGAGGTCGATGGCGGTTTCGACGTCACCCCCGACGAGGTCGACGCCGGTGGGCTGGGGGAGTGGCTGGCCGCGCACGCCCGGACCGGCCGCACCGGCATCATCTTCCGCGGCACCTGGGGGCGGGGCACCGGTGAGCTGACCGGGCTGGCGCTGGCCGCCGCCGACGACCACGCCACGTTCGTCGACCTGGGCCCCGACCTCGACGCCGCCGACGAGCAGGCGCTGGCCGCGTGGCTGGCCGACCCGGCCACCCAGAAGGTCGTGCACGAGGTCAAGGGCCCGTACCTGGCCATCTGGGCGCGGGGGTGGGAGCTGAACGGCGTCGTCAGCGACACCGCGCTCGCCGCCTACCTGGCCCTGCCGGGGCAGCGCTCCTTCGACCTGGGCGACCTCGCGGTGCGCTACCTGCGCCGAGAGCTCACGAACGCCGCCGAGCCCGAGGGGCAGCTCACCCTCGACGGGCTCGGCCCGACCGAGGACGACATCGCGGCGGAGGCCGCGAAGGCCGACGTCCTCAAGGCCGTGGCGGTCAACGACCTGTCCGACGCCCTGGAGCAGGTGCTCGGGTCCCGGGGCGGTGACGCCCTGCTCGGCGGGATCGAGCTGCCGCTCACCCGCGTGCTCGCGGCCATGGAGTACCGCGGCATCGCGGCCGACCTGGAGTTCCTCCGCGACCTGCAGCGCGAGTTCGCCGACGGCGTCGCCGCGGCGGCGGCGGAGTGCTACGCGGTGATCGGCCGCGAGGTGAACCTCGGCTCGCCCAAGCAACTGCAGACGGTCCTCTTCGACGAGCTGGGCCTGCCCAAGACCAAGAAGATCAAGAGCGGCTACACGACCGACGCCGAGGCCCTGACCAACCTGCTCGCGAGCACCGGGCATCCGTTCCTCGAGCACCTGCTCCGGCACCGCGACGTCACCCGGCTGCGGACGGTCATCGACGGGCTGATCCCGATGGTCGACGACGCCGGCCGCATCCACACCACCTTCCAGCAGACGATCGCCGCGACCGGGCGGCTGTCCTCGACCGACCCCAACCTGCAGAACATCCCGATCCGGACCGCCGAGGGCCGCCGGATCCGGCAGGCGTTCGTCGTCGGCCAGGGCTACGAGTCGCTGATGACCGCCGACTACAGCCAGATCGAGATGCGGATCATGGCCCACCTCTCCGGCGACGAGGGGCTGATCGAGGCGTTCACGTCGGGGGAGGACCTGCACTCCTTCGTCGCCTCCCGGGCGTTCAACATCCCGATCGAGGACGTCGACCCCGAGATGCGCCGCCGGATCAAGGCGATGAGCTACGGCCTGGCCTACGGGCTGAGCGCGTACGGCCTGTCGCAGCAGCTGCGCATCTCCCCGGAGGAGGCGCGCGAGCAGATGCACGCCTACTTCGAGCGGTTCGGCGGCATCCGCGACTACCTCGACACGGTGGTGGAGGAGGCACGGCTGACCGGCTACACCGAGACCACCCTCGGCCGGCGCCGCTACCTGCCCGACCTGACCAGCGACAACCGGCAGCGCCGCGAGATGGCCGAGCGGATGGCGCTCAACGCACCGATCCAGGGTTCGGCGGCCGACGTCATCAAGGTGGCGATGCTGAACGTGGAGAAGGCGATCGAGGCCGAGGGGCTGTGCTCGCGCATGCTGCTGCAGGTGCACGACGAGCTCGTGCTCGAGGTCGCGCCGGGGGAGAAGGAGAAGCTGGAGGCCCTCGTCCGGCGCGAGATGGCCGGCGCGGCGGAGCTCTCCGTGCCGCTCGAGGTGTCGGTCGGCTTCGGCGCGAGCTGGGACGCCGCCGCGCACTGACGACGGGGCGGGGGCGGCGCAGCGCGCGCCGCCCCCGCCCTCATCACGGCTGGCTGACCACCCGGAGGTAGGGCTTCGCGGCCGTCCAGCCGGCGGGGAACCGCTGGCGAGCCTCCTCGTCGCCGACCGCCGGGATGATGAACACGTCCTCGCCCTGGTGCCAGTCGGCCGGCGTGGACACCTTGTACTTCGCGGTCAGCTGCAGAGAGTCGATCGCGCGGAGGATCTCGGTGAAGTTGCGGCCGGTGCTCATCGGGTAGGTCAGCATCAGCTTGACCTTCTTGTCCGGCCCGATCACGAACACCGAGCGCACCGTCGCGGTGTCGTCGGCGTTCGGATGGATCATCCCGTAGAGCGCCGCGACCGAGCCGTCGGCGTCCGCGACGATCGGGAAGTTGGGCGCGCTGCCCTGGGTCTCGTCGATGTCCCGGGACCACCGGAGGACGTCGTCCACCGGGTCCACGCTCAGCCCCAGCACCTTCGCGCCGCGCCGGTCGAACTCGCCGCGGATCCGGGCCACCGCGCCCAGTTCCGTCGTGCAGACCGGAGTGAAGGCCCGCGGGTGGGAGAACAGCAGCCCCCAGCCGCCGTCGAGCCACTCGTGCAACCGCAGCGGCCCCTCCGTCGTCTCCGCGGTGAAGTCGGGCGCCTCGTCGCCGAGACGCAGCGGCTGCCGCACCGTCGTCTGCGTCATGTCCGTCCCCTTCTGAGGTGATTGCCGCCCGGGGAGTCCCGGAGCACCATGACGCTCGCAAGCGGTGGTTCCAGGACGGTGGGAGTCCGGTGGGACGAGGACGCGGGCAGCGGGCGTGATCCAGTACGGCCTCCTCGGCCCCGTGCAGGCGGTCCGCGACGGCCGCTCGGTCCCGCTCGGGGGTCCCCGGCAGCGCGCCGTGCTCGCCCGTCTCCTGCTCGCCCCCGGCCGCGCGGTGCCCGTCGGGAGGCTCGCCGACGACGTGTGGGGCGGCGACCCGCCGCCGACCGCGGCGAAGACCGTGCAGAAGTACGTCTCCGAGCTGCGCCACGCCCTGGGTGCGGCCGAACTGGTCACCGTCGGTGGCGGCTACCGGGTGGACGGCGACGTCGACACCGTCCGCTTCGAGCAGTTGCTCGCCGAGGGGACCATCGACCGGGCCCTGGACCTCTGGCGCGGGGAGGCGCTCGACGACCTGCCCGACGTCCCGTTCGTCGTCGCGGAGCGGGCGCGTCTGGAGGAGCTCCGGCTGGTCGCGGTCGAGCGCCGCGCGGAGGCCGACATCGGCACCGGTCGGCACGCTCAGGTCGTGGCCGGTCTCGCGGAGCTCGCCGCTGCGCATCCCGGGCGCGAACACCTCACCTGCCTGCTGATGCTCGCTCTCTATCGCTCGGGCCGGCAGGTCGAGGCGCTCGACGTCTTCCAGCGGCACCGCCGTCGCCTCGCCGACGAGCTGGGCATCGAGCCCGCGGAGGAGCTGACCGCGCTGGAGCGGGCGATCCTCCGGCACGACGGCACGCTCGACCCTCCACCGGCACCGGCCGCCGCGCCGTCACGGGGCAACATCCGGCTCCCCGTCTCCTCCTTCGTCGGCCGCACCGACGAGCTGCGGCGGGCGGTCGCGGCGCTGCGCGGGGCCGCGCCGGTCACGCTCACCGGGCCCGGCGGCGTCGGCAAGACCCGGCTGGCAGTCGAGGCCGCGGCCGCGGTCGCAGCGGACTTCCCGGGGGGCGCCTGGCTGGTCGATCTAGCCGGCCTGACCGACCCGGGCCTCGTCGTCCGCCAGGTGGCGGTGACGCTGGCGGTCGGGGATCCGCGGGACGCCGACGAGGAGGGCACGGTGCTCGCCGCCCTGGCCAACCAGGGCCCGCTGCTGCTGGTCGTCGACAACTGCGAGCACCTCCTCGCGCGGTGCGCCGAGCTGGTCGACCGCGTGGCCCGCAGCTGCCCCGGCGCGCACGTCCTCGCGACCAGCCGGCAGCCCCTGGGTGTCGACGGCGAGCGCGTCCTGGTCCTCGCACCGCTGCCCGCGGACGAGGCGTGCCGGCTGTTCGAGGACCGGGTGCGCCGCACCGGAGTCGCCGACGACGACGTCGCGCGGTTGCCCGTGCCGGAGATCTGCCGCGCCCTCGACGGCCTGCCGCTGGCGCTGGAGCTGGCCGCCGGCCAGGTCCGGAGCCTGGGACCGGCCGAACTCACCGCCCGGCTGGACGCGCGGCTGCAGTTCGCCAACCGCCGCTTCGACGCCCCGGCCCGCCAGCGCACCCTGCGGGACATGGTGGCCTGGAGCCACGCGCTCCTGCCCGCGCCGACCCAGCGGGTGTTCGCCCGCCTCGGTGTCTTCGCGTCGACGTTGACGCTCCCCGGGGCGGCTGCCGTCTGCGCCCCAGAGGACGCCGCACCGCACGTCGCCGCGCTCGTCGACCAGTCGCTGCTCGTCCGGGACGCCGACGCCGGCGGCGCGGCGCGGTTCCGGCTGCTCGACACGCTGCGGCTGTTCGCGCTCGAGCTGCTGGCCGCCACCGGCGAGGAGGTCGACGTCCGGCGCGCGCATGCCCGCTACTACCTGGAGTTCCTGCGGGCGGCGGATTCCCGGCTGCACGGTCCCGAGCAGGAGGAGTGGATCCGCCGGATCGAGGCCGAGGAACCCAACGTGCATGCCGCGCTCGACTGGGCGGCGGAGCACGATCCGGCGCTGGCGGTTGACCTCGCGGTCGCCCTCTGGGCGTACTGGGACCTGCGCTGGCGGGAGCGGTTCGCGATCGCGTACCTCGCGGCACTGCTCGACCGCCGGGGCGAGGGGATGACCGCCGCGGAGAAGGGCTGGGCGCTGACCGTGATGGCCGATCTCGCCGCCAACCCCGGCGAGGCACGGCTGGCCCGCCGGCCCGCCGAGCGCGCCGTCGCGCTGTTCCGTGAGGTCGGGGACGACCGGGGGCTGTGCTCCGCACTCGTCGCGCTGGCGTGCGCGCACCGAGACGAGGGCACGCTGGACGCGGCGGACGTCTGCCTGGCGGAGGCCCGGGCCATCGCCGACCGGCTCGGCGACACCTGGCGCGTGGGCCGCGCCGCGACGACGGCGTGGGCCATCGCCGCACGGCGCGGCGCGAGCGATCACGCCGAGGCACTGGCCCGCGAGGAGCTGGACGTGTTCACCGCGCTCGGCAGCCGGCGGGGCCAGGCCACCGCTCTGCGCCACCTCGCCGTGACCCTGCAGCAACGTGGTGACCTGGACGGCGCGACGCGGCTGTGCGAACGGGCGCTGGCCGTCTGGGAGGCGTTGGGCGAGCGGCCGGCGATGGCCCACGCCCAGAGCACCCTGGCCGACATCTCGCGGGCGCGCGGCGACCGCGAGCGCGCCGCCGCGATGTACGAACGGGCGCTGGCCGAGCTCTGCGCGGTGGGCGACCGCCGGTGCACCGCCTCCACGTTCAAGAACCTGGCGATCATCGCCTCCTCGCACGGCGACCACGACCGGTGCGCGACGTTGTTCCGCGACGCGATCCGGCTGCGCTGCGAGCTCGGCGACTACGCGGGCCTGGCCGAGTGCTTCACCGGCCTCGCCGACGACCTGGCGCTGCGGGACCGGCACCAGGAGGCCGCGGTCCTGCTGGCGGCCGCCGACGAGCGCCGGCGGGCCAGCGGGGTGACGGCGTCGCCGGAGGAGGTCCGCGCCGCCGAGCGGGTCGAGGCACGACGGCGGGCGGCGGGCGGGCCCGGACTGGCCGGTGCGCCGACTCTCGAAGCGGTCCTGGGCCTCGAGCTCTCGCTGGAGCCGACGGCAGGCTGAGCAGGCCGGGTCGTGCCGAGTGGGGGCCGGAGCCGCCGGGCTGTTGCGAGAGCCACGCCGTGGCACGGCTCTCGCGTCTATCCGGCGGCTTCGGCCACCACGATCAGCGTGCCGGGGACCAGGGCGCCGCGTTCGGGCGACCACTGGCCCCAGTTCTGCGTGCGTCCCGGCGTCCACTCCGGCTCGAGCAGGTCGACCAGGACCAGCCCGGCACCGACGACGGCCCGCACCCAGTCGCCCACCGTGCGGTGGTGCTCGACGTAGACGGTGCGGCCCGCGTCGTCGGTCTCCACGTACGGCGTGCGGTCGAAGTAGGAGGAGACGACCCGCAGGTCCTCGGGGTCGGGGGAGTCGGGGAACGGCCAGCGCAGTGGGTGGTTGACCGAGGCGACGAAGCGACCGCCCGGCCGCAGCACCCGGGCCACCTCGGCGAGCACCGCGCCGGCGTCGGCGACGAACGGCAGGCCGCCGAACGCCGAGCAGGCGATGTCGACGCTCCCGTCGGCCAGCGGCAGCGCCCCGGCGTCGGCCTGCAGCAGCGGCACGGCGATGCCGGTCGAGCGGTTCAGCGCCGCCGCGCGCGCCAGCATCCCGGCCGACAGGTCGAGCGCGACGACGTCGGCGCCCGCTCGGCGCAGCCAGCGCGAGCAGGGTGCCGACCCGCAGCCGATCTCGAGGACGCGTCGTCCCCGGACGTCGCCGAGCAGGTGGGCGTCGTCCTCCCGCAGTCCCTCCGGGCACCAGAGGAACTCGACGTCGCCCAGGTCGGAGCCGTGCTCGGCCAGGTACGCGGGCGCGGCGGCGTCCCACCAGCGGCGGTTCGCGCGGGCCGACTCGTCGGCTCCCACGGGACGCCGGGCGACCCCGCCGGCGGCCGGGTAGCCGTCGCTGCCCAGCGCGAGACCGGTGGGGGAGGATGGTCGCTCGGTCATGGCGCGCCGATCGTGACACGCCGGGCGGCGGTTCCTCGCGGCCGACCCTGGTGGACCGTGCGGTCCCTGCGTCCGTACCATGGGGAATGCGCCAGAGGTCTGTCGTGCTCTCCCCGGTCAGGGGAACGCACGCGCCGGCTCTCCCCGCTGATCATCCCCGCGGCCGTCCGGCCGCGGGTGTCCTGTCCCTACGCATAAACCGTCCGGAGCAACCAACCACATGACCTCCACTCAGGTCCGTCCCGACAGCACCACTCCTCAGATCGCGATCAACGACATCGGCTCGGCCGAGGACTTCCTCGCGGCGATCGACCAGACGATCAAGTACTTCAACGATGGCGACATCGTCGAGGGCGTCATCGTCAAGGTCGACCGGGACGAGGTGCTGCTGGACATCGGCTACAAGACCGAGGGCGTCATCCCCTCGCGTGAGCTCTCCATCAAGCACGACGTCGACCCGAACGAGGTCGTCAAGGTCGGCGACGAGGTGGAAGCCCTGGTTCTCCAGAAGGAGGACAAGGAAGGCCGGCTGATCCTCTCCAAGAAGCGCGCCCAGTACGAGCGCGCCTGGGGCACGATCGAGGCCAAGAAGGAAGCCGACGAGGTCGTCACCGGCACCGTCATCGAGGTCGTCAAGGGCGGCCTGATCCTCGACATCGGCCTGCGCGGGTTCCTCCCCGCCTCGCTGGTCGAGATGCGTCGCGTCCGCGACCTGCAGCCCTACGTGGGCCGCGAGCTCGAGGCCAAGATCATCGAGCTCGACAAGAACCGCAACAACGTCGTTCTCTCGCGTCGCCAGTGGCTGGAGCAGACCCAGTCCGAGGTGCGCAGCGAGTTCCTCAACAAGCTCGCCAAGGGCCAGGTCCGCACGGGCGTCGTCTCCTCGATCGTCAACTTCGGTGCGTTCGTGGACCTCGGCGGCGTCGACGGCCTGGTGCACGTCTCCGAGCTGTCCTGGAAGCACATCGACCACCCCTCCGAGGTCGTCGAGGTCGGCCAGGAGGTCACCGTCGAGGTCCTCGACGTCGACCTGGACCGCGAGCGCGTCTCGCTGTCGCTGAAGGCGACGCAGGAAGACCCGTGGCGTCAGTTCGCCCGCACCCACCAGATCGGGCAGGTCGTCCCGGGCAAGGTCACCAAGCTCGTCCCGTTCGGTGCGTTCGTGCGCGTCGACGAGGGCATCGAGGGCCTGGTGCACATCTCCGAGCTGGCCGAGCGTCACGTCGAGATCCCCGAGCAGGTCGTGCAGGTCGGCGACGAGATCCTGGTCAAGGTCATCGACATCGACCTGGACCGCCGCCGGATCTCGCTGTCGCTCAAGCAGGCCAACGAGGGCGTCGTCGGCGACGAGGAGCAGTTCGACCCGGCCGCCTACGGCATGGCCGCCTCGTACGACGAGCAGGGCAACTACATCTACCCCGAGGGCTTCGACCCGGAGACCGGCGAGTGGCTCGAGGGCTTCGACGAGGCCCGCGAGACGTGGGAGAAGCAGTACGCCGAGGCCCAGGCCCGCTTCGAGGCGCACCGCAAGCAGATCGCGGCGGCCAAGGAGGCCGACGCCGAGGCGGCGGCCGGCGGCAACTACTCGAGCGACGCCGCGGCTCCGGCCGGCGAGGCGCCCGCCTCGGGTGGCGGCACGCTCGCCAGCGACGAGGCGCTCGCGGCCCTGCGGGCCAAGCTCGCCGGCGGCGAGTGAGCTAGCACTACCGGTCCGAGGGCCCGGCACCCCCTGGGGGGTGCCGGGCCCTCGGCGTTGTCCGGGCGCGCGAAAAGGGCCCGTGGACCGACGTCCACGGGCCCTTTCGCGGGGTTCAGAGGCTGAGGATGATCGCGAACGCGGTCCGCGGGCGGCCGCCGTTGCCGGCGAGGAAGCTCCACGTGTGCCGGCCGGCGGGCGGCGCGGCGAACAGCCAGCGCAGGAACGAGTTGGCCGGCTTGGGGGCCGAGCGCTGGAACTGCATCCGCTCGCGGACGGCGGGCAGATCGCTGACGCGGACGCCGGTGGCCGAGCCGAGCCGGTGACGGCCCGCGCCGCGACGGGCGGCACGCGTCGACGGGGAAGCGACGGCGGTGGAACTGGACATGGTCGGTGTCTGCCTCTCTCGGCGGGGGAAGATCGCCGAGGCGGACGTTATGGCGTGTTACGGGTGTGACTGCTGCGACGCGCCGGGCTGGACGGGCGCGTGTTATCCGTCTGTGACCTCGTTCGGCTCCATCGCTACTGTCCGTGCGTGCTGCGCATCGGGTTGACCGGAGGAATCGGATCGGGCAAGAGCACCGTCGCGGTCCTGCTCGCCGAGCGCGGCGCGGTCGTGGTCGACGCCGACCGGATCGCCCGCGAGGTCGTCGAGCCGGGCACTCCCGGGCTGGCGGCCGTCGCCGAGGCGTTCGGCGCGGACGTGCTCACCTCCGACGGTGGCCTGGACCGGCCGGCGCTCGCCGCCGTCGTCTTCGGGGATCCCGCGGCCCGCGCGCGGCTCGACGGGATCGTGCACCCGCTGGTGCGGGCGCGGTCGGTCGAGATCCTCGGATCGCTGCCGGCGGACGCCGTCGTCGTCCAGGACATCCCCCTGCTGGTCGAGACCGGGCAGGCCGGCTCCTTCGACCTCGTGCTCGTCGTCGAGGCCGACGTCGACACCCGCGTCGCCCGGCTCGTCCAGCGCGGCCTCGGGGAGGACGACGCCCGCGCGCGCATCGCCGCGCAGGCGACCGACGAGCAGCGCCGGGCCGTCGCCGACGTCGTCCTCGACAACAGCGGCACGCCGGAGGAGCTGGCGGCCCAGGTGGACCGGTTCTGGGTCGAGCACGTGGCACCGTCGATGTCATGACGTGGGGAGTCCTCGACCGGTGGCGGCGGCGCCGGCCGCGGGCCGTCGGGCTGAGTCCCGTGGACGAGTCGGTGCTGGCCCGGCTGGTGGGGGCCGCCCTCGCCGACGCTGCACCGGACGAGGTGACACCGGCGCTGGGCGCAGGGCGCCGGTGGGGTCCGGAGCGCATCGAGTGGCTCCGCCGGTTCCACCGCGACCGGCGGCCGGGGCTGGACGGACCGCTGGGCGAGGCCACCTGGGCGGTGGCCGTCGACGGCGACGTCGTCGGCGCCGTCCGGCTCAAGCGCACGGCGGACGCCGACGTCCTCGAGACCGGGATCTGGCTCGTCCGGGCGGCCCGCGGCAAGGGGGTCGCTCGCAAGGCGATCGCGGACGTGCTGGAGCAGGCGCGTGCGCACGGTGCGCGGGCGGTGCGGGCGGACACGAGCCGGGAGAATGCATCGGCGCTCTACGTGCTGCAGCGACTCGGCTTCCAGACCGTCGTCGAGGGTGGTCGGGTGGTCGCCGTCAAGACGCTGGCGTAGCACCCTCCAGAGGCAGCCAGGCCAGGACGTCCTGGATGGTGGCGTCCCAGTAAGCCCAGTCGTGCGCCCCGGGCCCGAAGTCGCTCGTCACGTCGAACCCCGCGGCCCGGCTCCGCTCGACGAGCGCGCGGTTGTCGTCGATCAGCGGGTCCTCGGTGCCGCAGCACACGTAGAGCGGTGGACGTACGGCGGCGGGCTGCCCGATCAGGTGCAGCAGGTCGTCGGGCCCACCGGCCACCTCGCGGTCGCCGAACACCCGGTCGAACAGGCGGGGGTCCTCCGGTCGCTCGCGCCGCGTGCGCAGGCCGGCGACGTGCACCGCCCCGGACAGGCTCGCGGCCGCGGCGAACCGTTCGGGCTGCCGCAGCGCCCACTTGAGCGCTCCGTAGCCGCCCATCGACAGGCCCGCGACGAAGGTGTCCGCGCGCCGCTGGGAGACCTGGAACCAGGAGCCGACCAGGGCGGGCAGCTCCTCGGTGAGGAAGGTCCAGTAGCTGCCGCCGTAGGCCTGGTCGGTGTAGAAGCTCCGGTGCACCTGGGGCATCACCACGGCCAGGCCCAGCGGTGCGACGTAACGCTCGATCGAGGTGCGGCGCAGCCAGATGGTGTCGTCGTCGCTGAGACCGTGCAGGAGATACAGCACCGGCGGTGGGCCCTCGGTGGTCCGGCCGGTGAGGCCGACCTGCGTCGTCGTGCGCTGGGGCAGCAGCACCGTCATCGAGGTGGACAGCGACAGAGCGTCGGAGAAGAAGTCGACTCGCAGGTGGGCCACGCCGACGATCCTGCCCCGGGGAGAGCAAGAACCCCAGGCGACCTGTGGCCGGCCTGGGGTTCTCGAGGTGGTGGGCGATACTGGGATCGAACCAGTGACCTCTTCCGTGTCAGGGAAGCGCGCTACCGCTGCGCCAATCGCCCTACTCCGGCCGGGTGGCCGGACCCTCCTCCGCGCTCGAGCTCTCGCGAGGAGCCGAGGTGGAGACGGGATTTGAACCCGTGTAGACGGCTTTGCAGGCCGTTGCCTCGCCTCTCGGCCACTCCACCGCACACGGGCGCCGGTCTCTCGACCAGCGCCCGAGGTTCCGAGCGGACGACGGGATTCGAACCCGCGACCCTCACCTTGGCAAGGTGATGCTCTACCAGCTGAGCCACGTCCGCGTTGCGTGCAGAACTCTAACCGACGTCGTCGGGGGCGCCAAAGCCGGGGGGTGCCCGGCGCGCCCCTGACGGGGGGATCGGTCGGTGTCCGCCCAGGTCAGCGACCTGTCGGGTCGGCGCCGCCGCCGGACAGCAGCGCCTGCAGCTCGTCGTCGAGGGCGAGCATGCCGCTCTCCGAGCCGGAGGGGACGAGCGCCTCGGTCTGCCGGAGGAACGCCGCGACGGTGGCGCGGGACAGCTCGAACAGCGCCTCGCCCGACGGGGCGCGCAGGTGCAGGAACAGGACGTCGGTCGCGGCGTGTGCCGGCCACACCCGGACGTCACCGTCGCCGGAGGGGCGGTCCAGTCCGCTCTGCAGCAGCTCGCGGCTCACGAGCCAGGCGATGCCGGCCTCGTCGGCGTCGACCTGACCGTTCTCGTCGCCCACGTCGCCGAAGGCGATGCGGACCGCGAACGGGTCGGCCGGCTCGTAGCAGAGCATCGCCGGTACCTCGGTCCACGACTGCGGACCGACCAGCTGCAGGGTGATGGGGGAGGAGTGCCCGGAGGTCCATCGGCTCGGCATGTCAGGTCAACGACCATCCGGTGCGGGGGTGACGCGGCATTGCACTTCCTTCACTTCCGTCCCACCCGTCACAGCTGACGGGTCTGTCTCGCCCCCTGTCATGCCCGTTGCGGGGCCCGGCCAATCGCGCGGAGGGTGAAGTCGTGAACCGCACGGTCGGGTGGATGCGAACACCGCGTGTGATCATGGGAACCGTGAGTCGGGCGGCGCGGCGACCAGAGGACGACGTCGCCGACGCCGACCTGGTCAGACGCATCCGCGCGGGCGACCGCAGCGCCGTCGACGACCTCTACGAGCGGTTCCGGCGCCCCGCGTTCGCCCTGGCCCGCCGCATCCTCGGTGACGACGGTCTGGCCGAGGACGTGCTGCAGGACGTCTTCCTCGGCGTGTGGCGCGATCCCGCCGCCTACGACCGCGCCCGCGGCAGCTTCGCCTCCTGGCTGCTGGCGGTGGTCCACCACAAGGCGGTGGACGCCGTGCGGCGGGAGGAGTCGCAGCGACGGCGGCAGACGCGGGCCGAGGAGGAGTTGGAGCTCGACGCCCCGACCGCGACCCGCGACGTGGAGGACGAGGCCTGGCGCCGCGTCGTCGCCGAGCAGGTGCGTGCCGCCCTCGGCGAGCTCAGTTCCACCCAGCGCGAGGCGCTCACGCTGGCCTACTACGGCGGGTACACGCAACGGGAGGTGGCGGCGCTGACCGGCACGCCGCTGGGCACGGTGAAGACGCGCATGCTCGCGGGGATGCGGCGTCTCCGCGAGGAGCTCGGCGGGCCCGGGGCCGGTGGCGACGCGTCGGCGACGGCGCGGGGCGGTGCCCTCGACGGCCCGGCCGCGTTCGAGGGGCCGGGACGATGAGCGAGCCGGGACGCGGGACGCGCCCGCCCGAGGACCACCGCGCCTTCGACGAGCTCGCCGTCGGCTGGGCCCTGCACGCGCTGGAGCCGGAGGACGAGGCGGTCTTCGCCGAGCACCTCGCCGGCTGCCCGCGGTGCGCGCGCACCGTGGCCGAGACCTCGGAGGTCATGGCGGCGATGGCCACCGACCTGCCGCGGTCCGAGCCGTCCCCCCAGTTGCGCGACCGCCTGCGCGCGGCCGTCGCCGAGACCGAGCAGGTGCCCGCCGGGGCGGGCGGGGAACCGTCCGAGCCGCCGGCCGCCACGGGCTTCCCGCGGTACCGCCCCGTCGAGCCCCGGGAGTCGGCCCCGCCGTCCCTCCGGCGGCGCCTGCCGGCGCTCGCCCTCGCCGCGGCGCTGCTCGGCGCCGTGGCCCTCGGCGTCTGGAACGTGTTCCTGGCCGACTCCCGCGACGACCTCCGGGCGACCGTCGCGCAGCAGCAGGACATCGTGGACGCGCTGCTCACGCCCGGCGAGGCCACCGTCTCCGCGCTGTCGGCCGACGACGGGACCGCCGTGGCCACCGTGGTGGCCCGTCAGGACCGGGTCGACGTCGTCAGCTACGGGCTGTCGGTCAACGACACCGACGCGGAGACCTACGTCGTGTGGGGTCTCGACGACGGAGACCCACGAGCGCTCGGCACCTTCGACGTGACCCGGTCACAGATGACGCTCCAGACCGTAGGCTCGGGCGAGACCGGTCTCGACGACTACGCCAGGTACGGCATCAGTCTCGAACCCGGTCGGCAGGCTCCGCCGGCTCCGACGGAGATCGTCGCTATCGGGTAGGTGGACAGCTGAGCGAACAGGAGACGGTGGCAGCTCCGGATCGCCCCGAGCACCACCGGGAGAGCCACGACGAGCGGATCGCCCGCTACGCCGCGGACGAGATGCGCAGCCTCCGGGAGCGGATCGCCGAGACCCGGTGGCGCCGCCGGCTGGCCGGCCGCCGGACGGTCAACCACAGCTACCGGGTCTGCGTCGGCGTGGTGGGCGGCATGATCGTCGCCCTCGGGCTGGTCACGATCCCGCTGCCCGGGCCCGGGTGGCTCACCGTCATCGCGGGCCTGTTCGTCCTCGCGACCGAGTTCACGTGGGCCGAGCGGCTGCTGGACTTCACGAAGAAGCACGTGAAGCGCTGGACCGACTGGGTCACCAACCAGCCCCTGTGGATCCGGCTGCTCCTCGCGGCGGCGACCGCGGCGTTCGTGTACGGCGTGCTCGTGGTCACCCTGCACGTCACCGGAGTGCCCGACTGGGTGCCGGGGTGGGTCCCGCTCTGGCGCTGACGGTCTGGCACAATCGACGCCGTCCGGGCGATTGGCTCAGCGGTAGAGCGCTTCGTTCACACCGAAGAGGTCACTGGTTCGATCCCAGTATCGCCCACCGGACGACGAGCCCCAGGTCCTCCGAACGCGGAGGGTCTGGGGCTTCGTCGTCCGCTCTCTCGCCCGGACGGGGGGTGCCGTTCGCCGGGCCGCCCCACGGGCGGCGAACATTCCCTATCGTCCCCGCGTGTCCCAGACCCGCCGGACGGCGTTCACGGTCGCCTTCTACGTCCTGGTCGGCGGTGCCTTGCTGGGCATCCTGCTGCAGGTCTTCCCGGTCGTCCTCCCGGACGCGCTCGCCGGGCGGATAGCTCGGAACAGCGAAGGGATCCTCCTCGCGCTGGTCATCGCGGCATGGATCCAGTTCGCCCGGCCCCGCCTCGTCGGGTCCCGCCGTGAATGGCCGGTGACGCTCGCCGCGGGGGCGGTGCTCCTGGCCCTCGGGGTCGCCCTGCTGCTCACCGACCTGCCCAGCCGGTTCCGCACGCTGAACGAGACCCTGCTGGCCGCTGCGCTGGTCGTGCCCTACCTCCAGGCACGCCGACCGCTGCCCGGGCGGCTGGCCGGCGCGCTGTCCGCGGTCCTGCTGGCCGGCGTCGTCGCATTCAACCGGACCGAGTTCGTCACGGGCCTCGCCGAGACGCTGGCGGCGCTGGTGCTCGTCCCGATCGCGTTCGACGTGGTCGATCGCGGCATCCTGGACCCCGGAGCGCGGACGTCCCGGGCTCTGCGAGCCGCGTGGTACGGCTTCCTCGTCGCCGCTCCGATCCTGTTCTCCCTCCTGCTGCCGATGGACCTCGGGGGCCTGCTCGGGGAGGCGATCGAGTTCGCGTCGCGGTTCGCCGAGGTGTTCGTCTGCCTGCTGCTGGTCGAGCTGTTCTTCGCCGTCGTGCTGGGCCGGACCGGCCGCCCCGACGCCACCGTGCCCGAGGCGGAGCCGGTGCGGCAGGCCTGAGCTCCCTCGCAGGCCGTGGCCGCCCGGCAGCCGCCGCGTAGGTTGCCGTCGTGAGCGAGCGCAGGGTGGGACGCGTCGTCCAGATCCGGGTCTACCCGGTCAAGTCCCTCGCCGGTTCGGACGTGCCCGCGGCCGAGGTCGGACCGACCGGCCTGGTCGGTGACCGGGTCTGGGCGGTCGTCGACGACGGTGGGCGGCCGGTGCGGGCCAAGGACGCTCCGGTGCTGGCCACGCTCGCCCCCGACGCCGATGCCGCGACCCTCTCGGCCGCGCTGGGCCGGCCGGTGCGGCTCGAGCCGCTCGCCGAGCAGCCCGGTGTCGCGCCCGTGCACCTCGTCTCCCGCCAGGCCATCGACCGCGCGGCGCTCGGGGACGTGCCGGAGGGCTGCTCGGCCGACGACCCGCGCGCCAACCTGCTGCTGGATCTCGACGGCGCGGACGACGAGCGGTCCTGGGTGGGCCGCACGCTCCGCGTCGGGGGCGCCGTGCTCGAGGTGACCCGCACGCCCAAGCACTGCCTCGGCGTCTACGCCGAGGTGCGGCACGCGGGCACGGTGACCGCCGGGGACCCGGTGCTCCTCTAGCGTCGGGGCGTGCGCAGGGGAGCGGCGGTCCTGGGGGCGGTGCTGCTCCTCGCCGCCTGCGGTGGCGACGACCCGCCGGACGATCCGGCCGCCGATCCGCCGTCGTCCTCGTCGTCCGCGACGGCCACGACCGGAACCCCGCCCACCCCGGAGAGCTTCACGCTCGTCGCGACCGGCGACGTGCTCGTCCACCAGGACCGTGCGCTGGCCGCCGGCGCACGGCAGGACGACGGCAGCTATGACTTCTCCGCCGTGCTCGCGCCGGTCGCGCCGATGATCGAGGCCGCCGACCTCGCGATCTGCCACCTCGAGACGCCCGTCGCACCGGCCGGCGGCCCCTACCGCGGCTACCCGAGCTTCGCCGTCCAGCCGGAGATCGTCGACGCGCTGGCCGGAGCCGGCTACGACCAGTGCTCGACCGCCTCCAACCACTCCCTCGACGACGGGTTCGACGGGTTGGTCCGGACCCTGGACGACCTCGACGCCGCGGGCATCGGGCACGCCGGCACCTACCGGACGCAGGCGGACAGCCTCGAACCGCGGATCCTCGACGTCGGCGGCGTCCGGGTCGGGCACGTCGCGGGCACGTTCAGCACCAACGGCGTCCCGCTGCCTGCCGGTGCCGAATGGTCGGTCGACGTCGTCGGTGTGCCCGACGTGACGCCGATGCTCGAGGCCGCCGCCCGCGCCCGTGCCGCAGGTGCCGACGTCGTCGTCGCCAGCCTGCACTGCTGCCTGGAGTACGACGACGAGCCGACGGCTGCCCAGGACGAGGCCGTCCGTGCGCTCCTCGCCTCGCCGGACGTCGACCTCGTGCTCGGCCACCACGCCCACGTCGTGCAGCCGTTCGAGCTGATCGAGGGCGAGTGGGCCGCCTTCGGCCTCGGCAACCACATCGCCGAGCACGCCACCCGGGGCTACGACACCGAGGACTCGGTGCTGGCCCGGTTCACCTTCACCCGGGGCGACGACGGGCGGTTCACGGTGACCGCGGCGGAGGCCGTGCCGCTGCAGATCGTCGTCGGCGAGGGTGCGGTGACCGTGCAGCCGGCCGACGCCGAGACGGCCGCCCGGGTGGCGACGGTGCTCGACGCCCGGGGGGCGGTGGCGACCGGGCTGGGCATCGTCCCCGGCTGAGCGCACCCCTCGCACTAGGCTCGGGGGCCGTTCCACCCACCGATCCCGCGCCGTCCCCAGGAGTACCTCGTGTCCACCCCGCCCTCGCCGACCGCCGTTCTCCCGATCAGGGTGCCGGCCGGGACGACGGCGCAGCAGGCGCTCAAGGACGCCGGGGTGCCGCTCAAGGGTCCCGACGGCGCCGTCGTCGTCCGCGACGTCGCCTCGGGTGACCTCAAGGACCTGGCCTGGACCCCGGATACCGACGCCGAGGTCGAGCCGGTGCCCGCGGCCAGCGCCGAGGGCCGCGCGGTCATCCGTCACTCGACCGCGCACGTGCTGGCGCAGGCGGTCCAGGAGCTGTTCCCGGGCACCCGGCTGGGCATCGGCCCGCCGATCGAGAACGGCTTCTACTACGACTTCGACCCCGAGCGGCCCTTCACCCCCGAGGACCTGGCAGTCCTCGAGAAGAAGATGACCGAGATCGTCCGGGCCGGGCAGAACTTCGCCCGGCGCGAGATCGCCGACGCCGACGCGAAGGCCGAGCTGGCGCACGAGCCGTACAAGCTCGAGCTCATCGGCCTCAAGGGTGGGGCGGAGGACACCGAGGGTGCCTCCGTGGAGGTCGGCGGCGCGCAGCTGACGATGTACGACAACCTGGACCCGCGCACCGGCGAGCTGGTCTGGACCGACCTGTGCCGCGGCCCGCACCTGCCGCGCACCAACAACATCCCGGCGTTCAGCCTCACCCGGTCGGCGGCCGCCTACTGGCGCGGGAGCGAGAAGAACCCGCAGCTGCAGCGCATCTACGGCACGGCGTGGGAGAGCAAGGACGCGCACAAGGCCTACCTGGAGCACCTCGCCGAGGCCGAGCGGCGCGACCACCGGCGGCTCGGGGCCGAGCTGGACCTGTTCAGCTTCCCCGACGAGATCGGCTCCGGCCTGGCGGTGTTCCACCCCAAGGGCGGTGTGATCAAGCGGGAGATGGAGGACTACGTCCGCCGGCGGCACATCGAGGAGGGCTTCGACTACGTCGGCACCCCGCACATCACCAAGGGCGGTCTGTTCGAGACCTCCGGGCACCTGCCGTACTACGAGGACACGATGTTCCCGGGCATGGACCTGGAGAACTCGACGTACTACCTCAAGGCCATGAACTGCCCGATGCACAACCTGATCTTCCAGTCGCGCGGGCGGTCCTACCGCGAGCTGCCGTTGCGCTTCTTCGAGTTCGGCTCGGTCTACCGGTACGAGAAGTCCGGCGTCGTGCACGGCCTCACCCGGGTGCGCGGGCTCACCCAGGACGACTCGCACAGCTACGTCACCCCCGAGCAGGCGCCGGGCGAGGTCCGGCACCTGCTGGCGTTCGTGCTCGGGCTGCTGCGCGACTTCGGCCTGGACGACTACTACCTGGAGCTGTCCACCCGCGGGGAGTCGGACAAGTTCATCGGCTCCGACGAGGAGTGGGCCGTCGCCACGGCGGTGCTCGAGCAGGCGGCGCAGGAGACCGGCCTGGAGCTCGTGCCCGACCCGGGCGGTGCGGCGTTCTACGGCCCGAAGATCTCCGTCCAGGCGCGCGACGCCATCGGGCGCACCTGGCAGATGTCGACCATCCAGTACGACTTCAACCAGCCCGCCCGCTTCGGTCTGGAGTACACCTCCGCCGACGGCGGCCGGCAGCAGCCGGTCATGATCCACTCGGCCAAGTTCGGCTCGCTCGAGCGGTTCTTCGGGGTTCTGACCGAGCACTACGCCGGCGCCTTCCCGGCCTGGCTCGCGCCCGTGCAGGTGGTCGGCATCCCGGTCACCGACGAGCAGGTGCCCTACCTCCGGGACGTCGCGCTGACGCTGAAGGCCCGCGGCATCCGGGTCGAGATCGACGACTCCGACGACCGGATGCAGAAGAAGATCCGCACCGCGAGCAAGCAGAAGGTGCCGTTCGTGCTGATCGCCGGCGCCACCGATGCCGAGGCCGGCGCGGTCTCCTTCCGCTACCGCGACGGGTCGCAGCAGAACGGCGTCCCGGTCGCCGACGCCGTCGAGCAGGTCGCCGCCTGGGTGGCCGGGCGTTCCAACGCCGACCCGACCGCGGAGTCCTCGGGATGACCGACGTGGACGGGCCGGGCAAGCCGTTCGAGCACCTGTGGACCCCGTACCGGATGGCCTACATCCAGGGCGAGGGCAAGCCCACGGGTGCCCACGACTGCCCGTTCTGCGTCATCCCGACGTTGGGCGACGAGGAGGGGCTGATCGTCGCGCGCGGCGACGTCGTGTTCGCCGTCCTCAACCTGTACCCGTACAACGCCGGGCACCTGATGCTGGTCCCGTACCGGCACGTGCCCGACTACACCGACCTGAGCGCCGCGGAGGTCGCCGAGCTCGGGGCGTTCACGCAGACGGCGATGCGGGTGGTGCGCTCGGTCAGCGGGGCGCACGGCTTCAACATCGGCATGAACCAGGGCTCGGTCGCCGGTGCCGGCATCGCCGACCACCTGCACCAGCACGCCGTGCCGCGCTGGGGCGGGGACACCAACTTCATGCCGGTCATCGGGTTGACCCGCGTCCTGCCGCAGGTCCTCGGCGAGACGCGCAAGCTCCTCGCCGAGGCATGGGCGACCGACAGCACGTCCCTGGGGGCCTGATGCTCGGCGTCAACGCCCGGCCCGTCGTCGCGAAGGTCGTCGCCCCGGTGGTGGCCCGGCTGGCGCGGGCCGGGGTCACTGCCGACATGGTCACGGTCGTCGGCTTCCTCGGCGCCGTCGCGGGCGCGGTGCTGCTCATCGCCCGCGGCGAGTTCTTCTGGGGCGTCATGGCCGTCACCGTGTCGGTGCTGCTGGATCTGCTCGACGGTGCCCTCGCGCGGGCCCGGGGCGGTGGTTCGGTCTGGGGCGCGGTGCTCGACTCCACCCTCGACCGGGCGGCCGACGCCTCGGTCTTCGGCGCGCTGATCTGGTGGTTCGCCGGCCCCGGCGACAACCGCTTGCTCGTCCTGCTGGCCCTGCTCTGCCTCGTCCTCGGCCTGCTCACCTCCTACGTCAAGGCCCGGGCCGAGGGCGTCGGGCTCGCCTGCGACGTCGGCATCGTCGAGCGGACCGAGCGGCTGATCATCGTGCTGGTCGGCACCGGGCTGGCCGGCCTCGGCGTCCCGTACGCGGTGCACGTGGCGCTGTGGGTGCTCCTCGTGGGCAGCGCCGTCACCGTCGGGCAGCGGCTCGCCACCGTCCACCGGGCGGCCGCCGGTCGGGCGCTGCCGTGAGCGGCGCCACCGCACGGCTGACCGACCTGGGCTTCGCCGCCGGGTGGCGGGCGGTCCGCATGCTGCCCGAGCCGGCCGCGCGCCGGGTGTTCGACCGGGCCGGCACCTGGGCGGCCGGTCGACGGGGCAAGGGCGTCCGGCAGCTGACGGCGAACCTTCGGGTGGCGACCAAGGAGCGGCTCGGCGAGGCGGAGCTCGACGAGCTCACCGTCCGGGCGATGCGCTCCTACGCCCGGTACTGGCAGGAGGCGTTCCGGCTGCCGTCGATGGACCACCGCCGGATCGTCGAGGAGACCGAGCTGGTCGGCCTCGAGCACCTGGAGCGGGTGCGGAACGAGGGGCGCGGCCTGATCCTCTCCCTGCCGCACAGCGGCAACTGGGACGCCGCCGCCATCTGGTTCATCGACTGGCTGGGCGGGCCGTTCATGACCGTCGCCGAGCGGTTGCAGCCGGAGTCGCTGTACCAGCGGTTCCTCGACTACCGCGAGTCGCTCGGCATGCGCGTCGTCCCGCTGACCGGTGGCGAGCGACCGAGCTCGACGGTGCTGCGCGAGTGGCTCGACGACGGTGGCTCGGCCTGCCTGCTGGTCGACCGCGACTTCGGCCGGGCCGGCGTGCCGGTCACCTTCTTCGACCGGCCCACCACGATGCCCTCGGGGCCGGCGGTGCTGGCCGACCAGACCGGTGCGGCGATCATCCCGTCGACCTGCCAGTTCACCGGGCGCGGCTGGCGCATCGTCTTCCATCCCGAGGTGCCGGTCGCCGGTCCCGGCCGGCTGCGCGACCGGGTCGCCGGGGCGATGCAGGGCGTCGCCGACGGGTTCACCGCCTCGATCGGGGAACAACCCGAGGACTGGCACATGCTCGGCCGCATCTGGGCCGACGTCCCCCCGGATCCCGGACCCCCGTGATGCGCATCGGCCTCGTCTGCCCCTACCAGTGGGACGTCCCCGGCGGCGTCCAGTACCACGTGCGCGACCTGGCCGAGACCCTGCGCGGCATGGGCCACTACGTGCAGGTGCTCACCCCGGCCGAGCACGAGGAGTCCCTGCCCCACGAGTGGGTCACCTTCGCCGGGCGGACCGTGCCGGTCCCGTACAACGGCTCGATGGCCAGCCTTCAGTTCGGCCCGGTGTCCGCCGCCCGCGTGCGACGGTGGCTGCGGGACGGCCACTTCGACGTCGTCCACGTGCACGAGCCGGCGCCGCCGTCGGTGTCGCTGCTGGTCTGCATGATCGCGAAGGGCCCGATCGTGGCGACCTTCCACGCGGCCACCACCCGGTCCAAGTGGCTGGCCGCGTGGGGTCCGGTGGTGCGGCCCTGGCTGGAGCGGATCAGCGGTCGGATCGCGGTGTCCGACTTCGCCCGGCGGGTGCAGGTCGAGCACCTGGGCGGGGACGCGGTGATCATCCCCAACGGCGTGCACGTCGCCGCGTTCGCCCAGGGGCCGTCGCTGCCCGGTTACACGCGCGGTGTCGACGGTCCGACGATCGGCTTCCTCGGTCGCTTCGACGAGCCGCGCAAGGGCCTGCCGGTCCTGCTGGAGGCGATGCGGACGGTCGTGCGGCGCCATCCGGGGGCGCGGCTGCTCATCGCCGGGCGCGGCAACGCCGACGAGGTGCAGGAGCTCATCGGGGAGGACCTGCGCGCGCACGTGGCGCTGCTCGGCGAGATCTCCGAGCCGGACAAGGCGGCGTTCCTCCGCTCCGTCGACATCTACTGCGCGCCGAACCTGCTGGGGGAGTCCTTCGGGGTCATCCTCATCGAGGCCCTCGCCGCCGGTGCGCCGATCGTGGCCAGCGACCTCGACGCGTTCGCGAAGGTGCTCGACGGCGGGGCAGCGGGCGTCCTGGTCCGCCGCGGCGATCCGGGCGCTCTCGCGCGCGCCCTGTGCGACCTGATCGACGACCCCGCCCGGCGCGCGGCGCTCTCCGCTCGCGGCGCCGAGGTGGCCGCCGCCTACGACTGGGACGTGCTCGCTCGCCGCATCCTCGAGGTCTACGAGACGGTGCTGCTCGCCGACGGGGGCGGTGTGCTGCCCGGCGACGACGAGGAGCTGCCGGTGCTGCCCGGGCAGCGGTCCCCGGCCGACGACGGGTCGCGGCCGGGCCGGGGACGACGACCGGCCCGCTAGCCTGATGCCCCGTGACGACCGAGGTCTGGGGGCTGCTGGCCGGCGGGGTGTTCCTCGTCCTGCTGGCATGGACCGCCTGGACCCTCGTCCGGCTGCGGCGGCTGGAGGAACGGGTCGCCCGCGCCTGGACCGCGCTCGACCTCCAGCTGCAGCGCCGGGCCGGTCTCGCCGCCGAGCTGGCCCGCGACCATCCCGACGTCGTCGGGCAGGAGCGGGCGCCCTACCTGGCGGCGTTCGCGGCCGACGCCCGCGCCCCGGGGGACGGTGACCGCGAGACGGCGGAGAACCTCCTCGGCCGGGAGCTGCGCGAGCTCGGGCCGGACGTGCGGAAGCTACCCGCGGCGCTGCGGGAGGACCTCGAGGGCACGGTGACCAGGGTCGGCCTGGCCCGGCGCTTCTACAACGACGCCGTCCGTGACACCCGGGCCCTGCGCCGCGGGCGATACACACGGCTGCTCCGGTTGCACGCCTCCCGCCCCCTGCCTCGGTTCTTCGACATCGACGACCGACCCGGGGCCGTGCCCACCGGCGCGGGCGGGGCCGGGTCGGCCGGCCACCCGCCGCCGTACGATGGGCCTTCCTGAGCCTCCACCCGCCCGACCCACCCGACCCGATCCGAGGCAGCACACCGTGGCAACGCACGAGACCCCCAGCGGCACCCCCTCCGGCACCGGCACCGACCGCGTGAAGCGCGGCATGGCCGAGCAGCTCAAGGGCGGCGTCATCATGGACGTCGTCACCCCCGAGCAGGCGAAGATCGCCGAGGACGCCGGCGCCGTGGCCGTCATGGCCCTCGAGCGGGTCCCCGCCGACATCCGCGCCGAGGGCGGCGTCTCCCGGATGAGCGACCCCGACATGATCGACGGGATCATCGCGGCCGTCTCGATCCCCGTCATGGCCAAGGCCCGCATCGGGCACTTCGTCGAGGCGCAGGTCCTGCAGGCCCTCGGGGTCGACTACATCGACGAGTCCGAGGTGCTCACCCCCGCCGACGAGGCGCACCACATCGCCAAGCACGAGTTCACCGTGCCGTTCGTCTGCGGCGCCACCGACCTCGGCGAGGCGCTGCGCCGCATCTCCGAGGGCGCGGCGATGATCCGGTCCAAGGGCGAGGCCGGCACCGGCAACGTCGTCGAGGCCACCCGGCACATGCGCGCGATCCGCGCCGGCATCAAGCGGCTGGGCACGCTGGACGAGACCGAGCTGTACGTGGCGGCCAAGGAGCTGCGGGCGCCGTACGACCTGGTCGTCGAGGTGGCCCGACTGGGCAAGCTGCCCGTCGTGCTGTTCACCGCCGGCGGCATCGCCACGCCCGCGGACGCGGCGATGATGATGCAGCTCGGCGCCGAGGGCGTCTTCGTGGGCTCGGGCATCTTCAAGTCTGGCGACCCCGCCCAGCGCGCGGCCGCGATCGTGCAGGCCACGACCTTCCACGACGACCCCGACGTCATCGCCAAGGTCTCCCGCGGACTCGGCGAGCCGATGGTCGGCATCAACGTGGCGACGCTCCCCGAGAGCGAGCGCTACGCCACGCGGGGCTGGTGACCGACCGGTTGGGGATGCCCCGCATCGGGGTGCTCGCGCTGCAGGGCGACGTCCGGGAGCACCTGGCGACGCTGCGCACGCTGGGCGCCGAGGCGGTGCCGGTGCGGCGGCCCGAGGAGCTCGCCGCCGTCGACGGGCTGGTGCTGCCGGGTGGCGAGTCGACGACGATCGTCAAGCTGGCCGACCGCTTCGGCCTGCTCGAGCCGCTGCGCGTCGCCGTGCACGGTGGGCTGCCGGTGTACGGCTCGTGCGCGGGCATGATCCTGCTCGCCGACCGCATCCTCGACGCCCCGCCGGACCAGGAGACCATCGGTGGACTCGACGTCACCGTGCGGCGCAACGCCTTCGGCCGGCAGGTCGACTCGTTCGAGTCGGAGCTCGACCTGGCCGGGCTGGAGGGCGGGCCGATGCACGCGGTCTTCATCCGGGCGCCGTGGGTGGAGAAGGCCGGGGCCGAGGTCGAGGTCCTCGGCCGCGTCGTCGGGGGAGCGGCCGACGGTAGGATCGTCGCCGTCCGCCAGGGGAATCTGGTGGCCACGAGCTTCCACCCCGAACTCACCGGGGACCGCCGGGTGCACGCGCTGTTCGTCGACATCGTCCGTGCGCATCTGGCCGAGCAGGCGAGCGCCAGCGAGGAGAACACATGAGCGGCCATTCCAAGTGGGCGACGACCAAGCACAAGAAGGCCGGGATCGACGCCAAGCGCGGCAAGCTCTTCGCCAAGCTGATCAAGAACATCGAGGTCGCGGCGCGCACCGGCGGCGGTGACCCGGCGGGCAATCCGACGCTGTTCGACGCCATCCAGAAGGCGAAGAAGTCCTCGGTGCCCAACGACAACATCGACCGCGCCGTCAAGCGCGGGTCCGGTGCCGAGGCCGGCGGGGTCGACTACCAGGGCATCACCTACGAGGGCTACGCCGCCGGCGGCGTCGCGGTGCTCATCGAGTGCCTCACCGACAACAAGAACCGGTCGGCCATGGAGGTCCGCACGGCGATGACCCGCAACGGCGGATCGATGGCCGACCCGGGCTCGGTGTCCTACCTCTTCTCCCGCAAGGGCGTCGTCGTCGTGCCCCGGGCCGACGGTGCCGACGAGGACTCGGTGCTGATGGCGGTGCTCGACGCAGGCGCCGAGGAGGTCCGCGACCTCGGCGACAGCTTCGAGGTCGTCTGCGAGCCGACCGACCTGGTCGCCGTCCGCACGGCCCTGCAGGACGCCGGCATCGACTACGACTCCGCCGAGGCGGGCTTCGTGCCCAGCGTCACCGTCGAACTCGACGAGGAGGCCGCGGGCAAGGTCTTCCGGCTGATCGACGCGCTCGAGGACTGCGACGACGTGCAGAACGTCTACGCGAACTACGACGTGTCCGACGAGGTTCTCGAACGCGTCGGGTGAATCGCTGACCCAGGGCCACGATGGCCATTTTGGCCCTGGGGTCGGGCGTGTTGCTCCGTGGAGCGTCGGTCGGCGGGGTTAGCCTCGGTCGAACACGCGTTCGGCTGACTGGGGGCAACTCATGCGGGTGCTCGGCATCGACCCGGGCCTCACCCGGTGCGGGTGGGGCGTGGTCGACGGGCGCCCCGGGGCGCGGCCCACGGCGGTGGGCGTCGGCGTCGTCCGCAGCTCCGCGGAGCTCGACCTGGAGCTCCGGCTGCTGGAGCTGCACACGGCGGTCACCGCGCTGCTGCGCGAGCACCGGCCCGACGTCGTCGCGATCGAGCGGGTCTTCACGCAGAACAACAAGGGCACGGCCACCGGGACGGCGCAGGCCGCCGGGGTCGCGGCGCTCGCCGCGGCCCAGGCGGACCGACCGGTCGCCTGGCACACCCCGAGCGAGGTCAAGGCCGCGATCTCGGGCAACGGTCGCGCCGACAAGGAGCAGGTCACGCTGATGGTCACCCGGGTTCTCGGGCTTGCTGCCGCACCGAAACCGGCCGACGCCGCCGACGCGCTGGCGCTGGCCGTCTGCCACGTCTGGCGCGGTCCCGCGCAGCAGCGGCTGCGGGTCGCGGCGCTGGCCGGCGGGATCGGTGCCCCGATGACGACCCGCACGCTGCCCCGGTGGACAGGAGTCGCGAAGTGATAGCGAGCGTGAACGGCCGGGTGGCCGCGGTGTCGCCGGACGGCGCCGTCGTGGAGGTGGGCGGCATCGGGCTGGCCGTGCAGTGCACGCCGGGCACGATCGCCCGCCTGCAGGTGGGCGAGCAGGCACGGCTGGCCACCAGCCTCATCGTGCGCGAGGACTCGCTGACCCTGTACGGCTTCGCCGACGACGACGAGCGCCAGCTGTTCGAGCTGCTGCAGACCGCGAACGGCGTCGGCCCGCGGCTGGCCCAGGCGGTGCTGGCCATCCACCCGCCGCGGGAAGTCCGCCGCGCGGTGGCGATGGCCGACCTCAAGGCGCTCATGCAGGTGCCCGGCATCGGCAAGAAGGGCGCCGAGCGGCTGGTGCTGGAGCTGCGCGACCGGCTCGGCTCGACGTCCTCGGACACCTCTCTCGACGGCCCGGCCGCTCTCGGGCTGCCGTCGGTCACCCCGGTGGCACCGTGGCGCGACCAGCTGTCCTCGGCCCTGGTCGGCCTCGGCTGGAGCGCCAAGGAGGCCGAGTCGGCGGTCGGCCAGCTCGCGCCGGTCGCCGACGAGCAGATCGCGGCCACCGGCTCGGTCGAGGTGGCCGTGCTGCTCCGCCGCGCGCTCCAGCTGCTGGGTAGGGCCTGATGTCCTCTTTCGACCGGCCCCTGACCGGCGAGGTCGACGGAGACCTCGGCCAGGACTGGGCCGTCTCGCCGCAGGCCGGCGACGAGGAGCGGGTCGTCGAGTCGGCGCTGCGCCCGCACTCGCTGCACGACTTCATCGGCCAGCCCAAGGTCGCCCGCCAGCTCGACCTGGTGCTCGAGGGCGCCAAGCGGCGCGGGCGGCCGCCGGACCACGTACTGCTCTCCGGCCCGCCCGGGCTCGGCAAGACCAGTCTCGCGCTGATCATCGGCTCCGAGCTCGGCACCTCGGTGAAGATCACCAGCGGCCCGGCCATCGAGCGCTCGGGCGACCTCGCCGCGATGCTCTCCAACCTCGGGCACGGCGACGTGCTGTTCATCGACGAGATCCACCGGATCGCCCGGCCCGCCGAGGAACTGCTCTACATGGCGATGGAGGACTTCCGGGTCGACGTCGTCGTCGGCAAGGGGCCCGGCGCCACCGCGATCCCCCTGGAGATCAACCCGTTCACCCTGGTCGGGGCCACCACGCGCGCGGGCCTGCTCACCGGGCCGCTGCGCGACCGGTTCGGCTTCGTCGGGCAGATGGAGTTCTACGAGCCGGCCGAGCTGCAGCTCGTCCTCGCCCGCAGCGCTTCGCTGCTGGGAGTCGAGCTGACCGACGACGGGTCCGCGGAGATCGCCGGCCGGTCGCGGGGGACGCCGCGGATCGCCAACCGGCTGCTTCGCCGGGTACGGGACTACGCCGAGGTCGAGGCCGACGGCCGCGTGACCCGCGACGTCGCGCGCGCCGCGCTGGCCCTCTACGACGTCGACGAGCTCGGCCTGGACCGGCTCGACCGCGCCGTCCTGGAGGCACTCGTGGCGCGCTTCGGCGGCGGCCCGGTCGGCGTCTCGACGCTGGCGGTCGCCGTCGGCGAGGAGCCCAACACCGTCGAGGAGGTGTGCGAGCCCTTCCTCGTCCGGGCCGGGCTGCTGGCCCGGACCCCGCGCGGGCGGGTCGCCACCGAGGCGGCCTGGCGGCACCTCGGGCACCCGCTGCCCCGCGGGGGGCTGCCGCTCGGCGGAGGCTCGCTCCCGGCGGCCGACACCTCGCCCGAACCGCTCTTCGAGGCCTGAGACCACCGGCCCGGCCGAGTGTCGGTCTCCGGCGCGGTGGGGGAGTGGGCGCTGTGTCGGCTGGGATGACCGGGGCGTCGTCCGCCCCGGGTGCGTCGTCACATCCGCCGGGGGACGCATAGACTCCGAGCCGCTGGCGCGCAACTCGTCAGGCCGCGGCCGTGCGCGTCCCGCCCGGCCGCTTGCCGCGCGCCACGACCGACGCACCCGAGCGGTCCCGTCCCGGGCCCGCACCGACCGCGGAGCAGCGCACGCGGTAGAGAGGCACACCTGTCGTGGAGCAGTACTTCCCGTTCATCATCCTGGCCCTGGCCGTCCTGCTGCTGTTCGTGCTGCCGGCACGCCAGCGCAAGCGGATGCAGGAGCAGGCGAAGACCCTGCAGGACTCGCTGACCGTGGGCACGCCGGTGATGACGACGAGCGGCCTGCACGGCACGGTCGCCGGCCTGGCCGACAAGACGGTCGACATCGAGATCGCGCCCGGCGTCGTGGTGACGTTCGCGCGGCCGGCGATCCTCGAGATCCGCAAGCCGGCCCAGCCGATCCAGGACGACGCCGAGGGCACGACCGGCGAACGCCCGGCCGACGGCACTGTCTGACCGGGCGGATCCCTGATGGCCAAGCGCTCGCTGCCCGCAGGCCGCTACTTCGGCGCGTTCGTGCTGATCGTGGCGGCCCTGTACGGGTTGATCTTCTTCACCGGCACCGACCGGACCCCGCAGCTCGGACTCGACCTGCGCGGCGGCACCACGGTGACCCTCAACGCCCGCACCCCTGACGGGCAGGCTCCGGCCCAGGAGGACCTCGAGCTGGCTCGCCAGATCATCGAGCAGCGCGTCAACGGGCTGGGCGTCGCCGAGGCCGAGGTCGTCACCGAGGGTGACTCGAACATCATCATCTCGGTCCCGGGGGACAACGGCGAGCAGGCCCGGCAGCTCGGCGCGACCGCCCAGTTGCGGTTCCGCCCGGTGATCACCGGTCCCGAGCCGGCCGCTCCCGCCGAGTCCGCCGGCTCCGAGGCGCCCACGGACCCGGCCACCCCGACCACGCCGACCGAGCCCACCGATTCCGCGACGCCCACGGACCCGGCCGCGCCGACCACGTCGGCCGCGCCCACCTCCGCCGCGCCGTCCGGGAGTGCCGCGGAGGACACCGCCGAGCCCGACCCGGATGCATCGCCGGTCACGCAGGAGGAGGCCACGGCCGAGTACGCCGCGCTGACCTGCGGCACGGAGAGCGTCGCCGGGGAGACCTCGCGGTCGGAGGACTTCGTCGCCGCCTGCAGCGAGGACGGCTCCGTCAAGTACCTGCTCGGCCCGACGATCATCGAAGGCACCGAGATCAGCGACGCCAGTGCGGCCACCGAGCCGACCACCGGCGGCTGGATCGTGCTGCTGGACTTCCGGTCCGGCGGCCGCCAGACGTGGGCCGAGTACACCGCCGCGAACGTCGGCAAGAACGTCGCGTTCACCCTCGACGGCCGGGTCGTCTCCGCCCCGGTCATCAACGGCGCGATCAACGGCCAGACGACGATCACCGGCGACTTCGACCAGGAGTCCGCGACCCAGCTGGCCAACCAGCTCAAGTACGGGGCGCTGCCGCTGACCTTCGAGCAGGCGACCGCGCAGTCGATCTCGACCGAGCTCGGCGCCGAGCAGCTGGAGGCCGGCCTGATCGCGGGCGCCATCGGCATCGCGCTGGTGTTCCTCTACGCGCTGGTGTACTACCGCCTGCTCGGCCTGGTGATGATCGCGAGCCTGCTGCTCTCGGCGGTCGTGGTCTACGCGTGCCTGGTGCTGCTCGGCCGCGAGATCGGCTTCACCCTCAGCCTCGCCGGCATCGCCGGGTTCATCGTCTCGATCGGCATCACCGCGGACTCGTTCGTCGTGTACTTCGAACGGCTCAAGGACGAGATCCGGGAGGGCCGGACGCTGCGGTCGGCCGTGCCGCGGGCCTGGGTCCGCGCCCGCCGCACGATCCTCTCCGCCGACGCCGTCAGCTTCCTGGCCGCGGCGATCCTGTACGTGCTGGCGATCGGGGACGTGAAGGGTTTCGCCTTCACGCTCGGCATGTCGACCGTGCTCGACCTCGTCGTCGTCTTCCTCTTCACCCACCCGCTGATGGCCGTCCTCGCCCGCTTCAAGTCCTTCGGGAGCAGCCGCTTCTCCGGGTTGGGGCGGGTCGAGCACACCCGGCGGCCCGTGACCGCCGGACCGGCAGGCGGCCGCGAGCTCGTGGGCGCCGGCAGCACCGACAGGAGCACCTCATGACCCGCGACGACACCCGCGAGCCGGAGGACGTCGACATCCCGGTCGGCACCGACGCCGACGAACAGCAGGACAGCGACGCCGTCGTCGCCGACGCGGCGGCGTCGGCCGACGAGCAGGCCCTCGAGGACGCCGGCCTGCCGCGCAGCGGGGACACCGCGGTCCGCCGCCCCGAGCGGCGTGCGGGGCTCGGGCACCGCCTCTACAACGGCGAGGCCGGGCTCGACGTCGTCGGCCGGAGCCGCCTGATCTACAAGATCACCGCCGTCGTCGTGCTGCTGTGCATCGCGTCGATGGTGTTCCGCGGCTTCAACTTCGGCATCGACTTCGCCGGCGGCAACAGCTTCCGGCTGCCGGGCGGCAGCGAGCAGCTGTCCGAGGCGCGCACCGCGGCCGAGGACGCCGGCGCCGAGGTGGCCACCGCCCAGGTCGTGGGCGGCGACACGATCCTGCTGCGCACCGGCTCCCTCGACAACGAGGGCGAGCGGGCCGTCATCAACGCCGTCGCCGACGCCGTCGGCATCGCGCCGGACCAGGTGAGCCCCGAGTCGGTGAGCGCCGAGTGGGGCAGCGACATCACCCAGCAGGCGCTGATCGCCCTGGCGGTCTTCCTGGTGGCGGTGGTGCTGTTCCTCGCCGTCCGCTTCCAGCCGAAGATGGCCATCGGGGCGATCGCCGCCCTCGTGCACGACATCGTCGTGACGGCGGGCGTCTACTCGCTGATCGGCTTCGAGGTCAGCCCGTCGACCGTCATCGGCTTCCTGACCATTCTCGGCTTCTCGCTCTACGACACGGTGGTCGTGTTCGACAAGGTCGACGAGAACGTCAAGGACCTGGAGCGCAGCGCCCGCATGACGTGGAGCGAAGCGGCCAACCTGGCGGTCAACCAGACGCTGATGCGCTCGATCAACACCTCGGTGATCGCCCTGCTGCCGGTTGCCGGCCTGCTCTTCGTCGGTGCCGGCCTGCTCGGGGTCGGCACGCTCAAGGACCTCGCGCTCGTGCTGTTCGTGGGCCTCGCCGCCGGCGCCTACTCCTCGATCGTGCTGGCCACCCCGATTGTGGCCGACCTCAAGGAGCGCGAGCCGGACGTCATCGCCCTGCGCAAGCGGGTCATGGCCCGGCGGTCGTCGGCTGCCCGGACGGGCGCGCGCGGTGCCGTCCCGACGGGGCCGGTCGCCAGCGCACGCCGCACGCGTCCCACCCGCTCCGGTGGGGTGGCCGTCGCCGAGCTGCCCGACACGGTCGAGGCCGACGTCGTGGTCGAGTCACCCGCCTCGGTGCGTCCGGACCGGGGGAGCGGGGCCACCGCAGCGCCGCGCCCGGGTGCCCGGCCGCAGCGTCCCGGAGGCAAGGGGCGTCCCTCGGGCAAGAAGCGCCGGTGAGCACCGGGTGGCCGGGGAGCAGTCCTGACGCGCGGTTGGACGGTCCGCTCGACGAGCTGATCGCCGGGCTGGCCGTCGACGTCCCGGACTACCCGGTCCCCGGGGTCGTCTTCCGCGACCTGACGCCGGTCTTCGCCCACGGCCCGGCGTTCCGCCGGATGGTCCTCGGGCTGGCCACGCCGGAGTCCTGCGACCCGCGCGTCGCGGCGGTGGCCGCCGACGAGGGCCGCCCGCCGTTCGACCTCGTCGTCGGGGTGGAGGCGCGCGGCTTCCTGCTGGCCGCGGCCGTCGCCCTGGAGACCGGTGTCGGGGTGATCCCGGTGCGCAAGGCCGGCAAGCTTCCGCGGGCGCGGATCGCCGCCGACTACGCGCTGGAATACGGCACGGCGACGCTGGAGCTGCACGCCGACTCCGTCGCACCGGGCGACCGCGTGCTGGTCGTCGACGACGTGCTGGCCACCGGCGGCACGCTCGAGGCCGCGATCGGCCTCGTCGAGCGGCTCGGCGGCGTCGTCGCGGGCGTCTCGGTGGTCATCGAGCTGGCCGCGCTGGGCGGCCGGCAGCGGATCGCCCCGCACGCGGTGCACGCGCTCTGGACCACCTGACCGAGGGAGAACCGGCCCCGCCGACGGTCCCGGCCCAGGCTGCGCGGCTAGCATGGGGAGGGTCTGACCTCCGCAGCAAGGCAGGAGTCGCCGTGGGCCCCGACGTAGCCGCGAACGCGGCTCCCGCGCGGCCTGGTGCGCCCGTCTCCGAACCGCCCGCGCCGGAGAGTGCCGCGCCGTCCGGCGAGGTGCGCCAGCCGCTTCCCGACCGCCCGGCGATCCGGCGTCCCGACGACGTCGGCTCCGAGCCGGGTGACGTCGACCCCGGCTCCCCGCGCCGCCGCGTGCGCGACCGCCTGGCCCGCCGGATCATCGCCGGGCAGCGCAGCCCCGTCGTCCGCCCGGTTCTCGAACCGCTGGCCGCCCTGCACCGCCAGAGCCATCCCAAGGCCGACCTCGTCCTGCTGCAGCGGGCCTACGACGTCGCCGAGGCGGCGCACGCGGCGCAGAAGCGCAAGAGCGGCGACCCCTACATCACCCACCCCCTGGCCGTCGCCACCATCCTGGCCGGGCTGGGCATGGACACCACGACCCTGGTCGCGGCGCTGCTGCACGACACCGTCGAGGACACCGGCGTCACGCTGGAGTCGATCACCGCCGACTTCGGCACCGAGGTAGCCCACCTCGTCGACGGCGTCACCAAGATCGACAAGGTGAAGCTGGGCGACGCCGCCCAGGCCGAGACGATCCGCAAGATGATCGTCGCGATGTCGCGCGACCCCCGGGTGCTGGTCATCAAGCTGGCCGACCGGCTGCACAACATGCGCACGCTGCGCTTCCTCCCGCCGGAGAAGCAGGAGGTCAAGGCGCGCGAGACGCTGGAGATCCTGGCGCCGCTGGCCCACCGCCTCGGCATGAACACGATCAAGTGGGAGCTCGAGGACCTCGCGTTCGCGACGCTCTACCCGAAGCGTTACGACGAGATCGTGCGGCTGGTCGCCGAGCGCGCGCCGTCCCGTGACACGTACCTGGCCGAGGTCACCTCCACCGTCCAGGAGCAGTTGAAGGCCGCGAAGATCGAGGCCGTCGTCACCGGCCGGCCCAAGCACTACTACTCGATCTACCAGAAGATGATCGTCCGCGGCCGCGACTTCACCGACATCTGGGACCTCGTCGGCATCCGGATCCTGGTCGACTCGGTGCGCGACTGCTACGCGGCGCTGGGCATCATGCACGCCCACTGGCAGCCGGTACCGGGGCGCTTCAAGGACTTCGTGGCGATGCCGAAGTTCAACATGTACCAGTCGCTGCACACCACGGTGATCGGCCCGCAGGGCAAGCCGGTCGAGCTGCAGATCCGCACGCACGACATGCACCGCACCGCCGAGTTCGGCATCGCCGCGCACTGGAAGTACAAGGAGAAGGCGCGAGCCGGCGGCAAGCCCAGCGCGGGCGAGTTCGGCGCGCCGCCCAAGGCCGGGACGCCCGACGACATGCTGTGGCTGCGCCAGCTGCTGGACTGGCAGCGGGAGGCCCAGGAGCCGGGCGAGTTCCTGGAGACGCTGCGCTACGACCTCGGCCCGCAGGAGGTCTTCGTCTTCACGCCCAAGGGCGACGTGATCAGCCTGCCCGGTGAGTCCACGCCGGTCGACTTCGCCTACGCCGTGCACACCGAGGTCGGCCACCGCACCATCGGCGCCCGGGTCAACGGCTCGCTGGTGAGCCTGGACAGCAAGCTCACCAACGGCGACGTCGTCGAGATCTTCACCTCCCGCTCCCAGACCGCCGGGCCCTCCCAGGACTGGCTGACCTTCGTCGGCTCCTCCCGCGCGCGCACCAAGATCCGGCAGTGGTTCACCAAGGAGCGCCGTGAGGACGCCGTCGAGGCAGGCAAGGAGGCCCTGACCCGCGCCATGCGCAAGGCCGGGCTGCCGCTGCAGCGGCTGCTCGGCGGCGAGGCGCTGTCCACGCTCGCCAAGGACCTGCACCACGCCGACGTCACCGCGCTGTACGCGGCGGTGGGGGAGAACCACATCTCCGCGGCGTCGATCGTCGAGAAGCTGATGGCCGCGCTCGGCGGCGCGGAGGGCGCCGTCGAGGACATCGCGGAAACCGCGATCCCGACCAGCCGCTCGGTGCCGCGCCGCTCGGCCGGCGGCGACCCGGGGGTCGTCGTGCACGGCATGACCGACGTGTGGGCCAAGCTCGCCAAGTGCTGCACGCCGGTGCCCGGCGACTCCATCCTGGGCTTCGTCACGCGCGGCGGCGGGGTGAGCGTGCACCGCACCGACTGCACCAACGCCGCCGACCTGCAGCGCAAGCCCGAACGGCTGGTCGAGGTCGAGTGGGCGTCGCAGCCGGGCTCGGTGTTCCTCGTGGCCATCCAGGTCGAGGCGCTCGACCGCCACCGGCTGCTCTCCGACGTCACCAAGGCGCTGGCCGACGAGCGGGTCAACATCCTGTCGGCCTCGGTGCAGACCAGCCGCGACCGGGTGGCGATCAGCCGCTTCACCTTCGAGCTCGCCGACCCGGCCCACCTGGGCGCGGTGCTGCAGACGGTGCGCAACGTCGACGGCGTCTTCGACGTGGAACGCGTGACCGCCTAGCCGACGGTCGCCGCCTCGATCTCGACCGGCGTGTTCGGGGCGCCGTCGCCCGTCCCGTTCGAACCGTCGTTGCCCTCCGCCGCGATCCCGTCGAGGACGGCCAGCCCGGCGTCGTCGACCCGACCGACGACGGTGTAGCTCGGGGGCAGCCGGCTGTCGCCCCAGACCAGGAAGAACTGGCTGCCGTCGAAGCCGTCGGCGGCGTTGGCCATGGCGACCGTGCCCCGCTCGTAGGTCTCGCTGCCATCGACCTGCGTCGGGTAGCGGTAGCTGGGTCCGCCCCGGCCGGTGCCGGTCGGGTCGCCGCACTGCAGGACCTGCAGACCCGGCACGTCGGTCTCCCGGTGACAGGTGCTGCCGTCGAAGTAGCCCTGCTCGGCCAGCGACACCAGGCTGGCCACGGCGCAGGGAGCGCCGGCGCGGTCGAGCGCGAGGGGGATCTCGCCCGTCCCGGTGCGCAGCTCGAGCGTCACGGTCCCCGACGCGGGCACCTGGCCGGCCGGGGTGTCGACGTCGACGAGGTAGGGATCGAGGTCGTCGATCGCCTCCCACTCGCAGCCGACCTCGCCCTGACCCGCGGCCCGGTCCCCGGGCGTCGAGGTGCCGGCGACGGTCGTCGTGCAGCCGGCCAGCACGAACGCGGCGGCGAGCCAGGGGCCGGCGGCGCGCGCCGTCACTGGATGACGGTCATCGACTGGATCGTCACGGGGATCGCGGGGGCACCGTCGCCAGTGGGGCCGACGTCCTTGATCCCGCCGGCGGCGACGGTCTCGAGCACCGCGAGCCCGGCCTCGTCGACGGTGCCGACGACGGTGTACTCCGGCGGCAGGTCGGTGTCGACGAAGCACAGGAAGAACTGGCTGCCGGTGGTCCCGGGTGCGCTGGTCTTCGCCATGGCGATCGTGCCGCGCGGGTAGGTCGTGTCGGGGCCGACCTCCTCGGCGTACTTGTAGGTCGGGCCGCCCGAGCCGCTGCCGGTCGGGTCGCCGCACTGCAGGACCCCGAAGCTCTCCTGGTTGACCAGCCGGTGGCAGGGGCTGTTGTCGTAGAAGCCCTGCTCGGTCAGGAAGGTCATGCTCGCCGCCGCGCACGGCGCCTTCGCCCGGTCGAGCGTCAGGGTGAGGTTGCCCTGGTCGGTGCTCATCAGCAGCGTGGTGGTGCCCTGGGTGGGCGTCGCCTCGGGGTCGGGCGGCGTGCCGACGTCGGTCAGGTTCGGGTTGCCCGACTCGTCGGGGCCGTAGGTGCAGCTGATCGTGCCGTCGGCGTTGGTCGTCGCGGCCGGGGTGCCCGTCGTCGGGGCCGAGGTGGTGCCGTCGGCCGCGGAGGTGCTGTCGTCGTCGCCGGCGAGGACGCCGGTCAGCAGCAGCGCCGCGCCGACGACCACGACGACGGCGATGACCGTCACGAGGATGCCGATGTTCCGGCGGCGCTTGCGGGCCATCTCGGCGCGGCGCTCCAGCTGGCGCTGGAGGTGACGCTGCGCGGCCTGGCGGCGCTGCTTGTTCGTGGGCACGGTTCGGTACTCCTCGGACGGACGGCTGCTCGACGGCACGGCTGCTCGACGGCACGGCTGCTCGACGGCGCGGCTGAGGCTGCGCGCCGCTGCTCGGTGCCCGAGTCTAGGTGGCGCCGCTGCGGGTTCCCTGGCAGCGCCGGGTCGCGCCGCCCGTCCGCGTAACCTGCACGGGTGCTCATCCGCTCGTTCCCCGCCGGCGCGTTCGGCACCAACTGCTACGCCGTGGCCTCGGGACCGAGGCAGGAGTGCGTCGTCGTCGATCCCGGCATGGACGCCGTCGAGCCCCTCGCCCGGATGCTCTCCGACGACGGGCTCAAGCCGGTGGCGGTGGTGCTCACCCACGGCCACCTCGACCACACCTTCTCGGTGCTGCCGGTCTGCGACGGCTACGACATCCCTGCCTATCTGCACCCGGCCGACTTCGGGATGCTGTCGGACCCGGCCCGCTGGCACGGCCCGCAACTGGCCCCGCTGATCAGCGGCGTCCGCCTGCCCGACCCCGCAGGCGTCAAGCCGCTCGACGACGGCGCGCTGCTCTCGCTGGCCGGCGTCGACCTCACCGTCCGGCACGCCCCGGGCCACACCGAGGGCTCGGTGATGTTCTCGGTGGACCTCGGGGAGGCTCCCGGCCTGCTCGCCGGTGACGTCCTGTTCGCCGGCTCCGTCGGCCGCGTGGACCTGCCCGGCGGCTCCTGGGACTCGATGCTGCGCTCGCTGCGCGACGTCGTCCTCCCGCTGGACGACGAGACGATCGTGCTGCCCGGGCACGGCCCGGCCACCACGATCGGCCGGGAGCGGGCCACGAACCCCTACCTCGCCGAGGCTGCGGCCGGTGCGGGCGCGCCTCCGAAGGGGCGCGGGCTGTGAGAACGACGGTCGAGGGAGCATCGCAGGGAGCGCCAGCGACCGAGGAGCGGATCGAGTCCGGAGTCGAACGGGGAGCACTGTGAGCGAGCTGCGGGCGCCGAAGGGCACGTTCGACACGCTGCCGCCGACGTCGGCGACGTTCCTGGCGGTGCGCGACGCGCTCGTCCGACCGCTCCGGCTGGCCGGGTACGGCTACCTGGAGACGCCGGTGTTCGAGGAGACCGCCGTGTTCTCCCGCGGGGTGGGGGAGTCCACCGACGTGGTCACGAAGGAGATGTACACCTTCGACGACCGCGGCGGCCGGTCGCTGACGCTGCGGCCGGAGTTCACCGCCGGGGTGATGCGGGCGTTCATCGAGCACCGGCTCTTCGACGCCGGGCTGCCGGTGAAGCTGTGGAGCGTCGGCTCGGCGTTCCGCTACGAGCGGCCGCAGGCCGGCCGCTACCGGCACTTCACCCAGGTGAGCATGGAGGCCCTCGGGGTCGACGACCCGGCGCTGGACGCCGAGGTCGTGGCCCTCGGTGTGCAGGGCTTCCGCGACCTCGGGCTGACCGACTTCGAGCTGCTGCTCACCTCGCTGGGCGACGCGACCTGCCGGCCGCAGTACCGCGAGAAGCTGGTGCAGTTCCTCGAGAAGCTGGACCTGGACGAGGAGACCCGGCGCCGCGCGGAGATCAACCCGCTGCGGGTGCTCGACGACAAGCGGCCCGAGGTGCAGGCGCAGCTCGACGACGCCCCGCTGATGGTCGACCACCTGTCGGACGAGACGCGGGCGCACTACGACGCCGTCCGCCAGCACCTGACCGACCTCGGGGTCACCTGGACCGAGGCGCCCAGGCTGGTCCGCGGGCTCGACTACTACACGAAGACGACGTTCGAGTTCGTCCACCACGGCCTGGGGGCGCAGTCGGCGATCGGCGGCGGCGGCCGCTACGACGGCTTGTCCGCGGCGCTCGGCGGGCCGGACCTCTCGGGCATCGGGTACGCCGTCGGCGTCGACCGGACGCTGCTCGCCGTGCAGGCCGAGGGCCTCGACATCGGCGTCCAGGCCGGCGTGCAGGCGTTCGTCGTCCCGCTCGGTGCCGAGGCCAAGCGGGTCGCCGTCCGGCTCGTCGGGCAGCTGCGGCAGGCCGGCGTCGCCGCCGACACCGTCTACGGCGACCGCGGGCTCAAGGGCGCGATGAAGGCTGCCGACCGCTCCGGCGCGTCCCACGTCGTCGTGATCGGCGACCGCGACCTGGCCGAGGGCGTCGGTCAGCTGAAGGACATGCGCACCGGGGAGCAGCACGCCGTCCCGGTGGGAGAGCTGTTCGAGACGGTCCGTGCGACGGTGGGGACGTGAGTTCTTCGATGGAATCGCGGCCACTGGGACGTACCGGCGCCGACGTGTCGGTGGTCGGTCTGGGCACCTGGCAGCTCGGCGCGGACTGGGGGGACGTCGACGACGACGCGGCCGCCGACGTCCTCGACGCGGCGCTCGACGCCGGGGTGACCCTGCTCGACACCGCCGACGTGTACGGCGACGGCCGGTCGGAGGTCCGCATCCGGCAGGCCCTGGTGGCGCGGGCCGAGCGCCCCTTCGTGGCCACCAAGGCGGGCCGGCGTGCCGACCCCTTCGAGGCCGCGCAGTACACGCCGGAGAACCTGCGCGCGTGGATCGACCGGTCGCGCCGCAACCTCGGCGTCGACACCCTCGACCTCGTGCAGCTGCACTGCCCGCCCCCGGCGACGTACGAGGACGACCGGGTGTACGACACCCTCGACGCGCTGGTCGACGAGGGCGCCATCGCCGCCTACGGGGTGTCGGTGGAGACCGTGGCCGAGGGGCTGCGTGCGCTCCAGCGCCCCGGCGTGCAGTCCCTCCAGGTGATCCTCAACATCTTCCGGCGCAAGCCGCTGGAGGAGTTGCTGCCGACGGCCCAGAAGGCGGAGGTCGGCGTCCTCGCCCGCGTGCCGCTCGCCAGCGGCCTGCTCACCGGCAAGTACGACGAGTCGACGACGTTCCCCGCCGACGACCACCGGACCTTCAACCGCCACGGCGAGGCCTTCGACGTGGGGGAGACGTTCGCCGGCGTGCCGTTCGAGGTCGGCGTCGCGGCCGCCCGCGAGGTCGCCGCGATCGCCGGCGACGCGCCCACCGCGGCGTTCGCCCTGCGCTGGGTGATCGACCAGCCCGGCGTCACCACCGTCATCCCCGGGGCGCGGACCGTCGAGCAGGTGCGCGGCAACGTGGCCGCGGCGACGCTGCCGCCCCTCACCGAGTCCCAGCTGTCCGATCTCGAGCGGCTCTACGACGAGCGCATCCGCGCGCACGTGCACGACCGCTGGTAGTTCACCCCGACGAAAGGCTCCACCGTGCTCCGCACCCACGACGCCGGCGCGCTCCGCGCGTCCGACGCCGGAACCACCGTCACCCTCGCCGGCTGGGTCGCCCGCCGCCGCGACCACGGCGGTGTGATCTTCCTCGACCTGCGCGACGCGTCGGGGTACGTGCAGGTCGTCGTCCGCGAGGAGGAGGCGCACCACCTGCGCAACGAGTACTGCGTGCTCGTCACCGGTGAGGTGCGCCGCCGTCCGGAGGGCAACGAGAACCCGGAGCTGCCGACGGGTGAGATCGAGGTCGCCACCTCGATGCTGCAGGTGCTCTCGTCCGCCGCGCCGCTGCCGTTCCCGATCGAGACCGACCAGGCGGCGTCCGACGACGTCCGCTACCGGTTCCGCTACCTCGACCTGCGCCGACAGGGTCCGGCGCAGGCCATCCGGCTGCGCTCGGAGGTCAACCGGATCGCGCGTGGGGTCATGGCCTCGCACGGCTTCGTCGAGGTCGAGACGCCGTCGCTGACCCGCTCGACGCCCGAGGGTGCGCGGGACTTCGTCGTCCCGGTCCGGCTGCAGCCGGGCAACTGGTACGCGCTGCCGCAGTCGCCGCAGCTGTTCAAGCAGCTGCTGATGATCGGTGGCCTGGAGCGCTACTACCAGATCGCCCGCTGCTTCCGGGACGAGGACTTCCGCGCCGACCGGCAGCCGGAGTTCACCCAGCTGGACTTCGAGATGAGCTTCGTCGAGCGCGAGGACGTGCTGGCGATCGCCGAGGACGTCGTCCGGGCGCTGTGGCGCGAGCTGGCGTCCTACGAGGTGCCCGAGATCCCGCGAATGACCTACCGCGAGGCCACGGACCGGTTCGGCTCGGACAAGCCGGACCTGCGTTTCGGCATCGAGCTGACGGAGCTGACGTCCTACTTCGCCGAGACCCCGTTCCGGGTGTTCCAGGCGCCCTACGTGGGCGCCGTCGTCATGCCCGGCGGCGGCTCGCAGCCGCGGCGGGCGTTCGACGCGTGGCAGGACTGGGCGAAGTCGCGCGGCGCGAAGGGCCTGGCCTACGTGACGATCGGCGACGACGGCACGCTGGGCGGACCGGTGGCCAAGAACATCTCCGACGCCGAGCGCGACGGGCTGGTCGCGGCGGTGGGGGCCGCCCCCGGTGACTGCGTCTTCTTCGCCGCCGGCGCCCGCCGGCACTCGCAGGAACTGCTGGGCGCGGCGCGCAACGAGATCGCCCGCCGGCTGGAGCTGATCGAGCCCGGCAGCTGGTCGTTCCTGTTCGTCGTCGACTTCCCGATGTTCGAGGAGACCGAGGACGGCTCCTGGACCTTCATGCACCACCCGTTCACCTCGCCGACGCCCGAGTACCGGGAGTCCTTCGCCGAGCACAAGGGCGAGGCGCTGTCCGACGCCTACGACATGGTGATCAACGGCAACGAGGTGATGAGCGGCTCGGTGCGTATCCACGACGCCGGTCTGCAGGAGCGGGTGTTCGAGACGCTCGGTATGTCCCGTGAGGAGGCCCGCGAGCGGTTCGGGTTCTTCCTCGAGGCGTTCGCGTACGGGCCGCCGCCGCACGCCGGCGCCGCGCTCGGCTGGGACCGGTTGTCGGCCCTGCTCTCCGGGGTGGACTCGATCCGCGAGGTCATCGCCTTCCCGAAGACCGGCGCCGGCTTCGACCCGCTGACCGGTGCGCCCACGCCGATCACCGAGGCGCAGCGCAAGGAGGCCGGGATCGACGCCAAGCCCGAGGAGCCGCCGCTGCCCGACGAGCCGGGTGCGCCCGGCCCCACGTCGACGCACGTCACGATCCGGCCGTAAGTTCGCGCCCATGTCGTTGCGCGCCCGCACCCTGCTCGGCCCCGGACCGTCCAACCCCTACCCGGAGGCGACCGTCGCCCTCGGGCAGCCGTTGCTCGGTCATCTCGACCCGGAGTTCCTCCGCATCCTGGACGAGACCTCCGACCGCCTGCGGCAGGTGTTCGGCACGGCGAACCGGCGCACCCTGCCGCTGTCGGCGACGGGGTCGGCGGGCATGGAGGCGGCGTTCGTCAACACCGTGGGACCGGGCGACGTCGTCGTCGTCGCGGTCAACGGGCTGTTCGGCCAGCGCATGGTCGACGTCGCCTCGCGCTGCGGCGCGGAGGTCGTGGCGGTCGAGCACGAGTGGGGGCAGCCGGTCGACGCCGACCGCGTGCTGTCCGCGCACCCGTCGCCCAAGCTGATCGCCGCCGTCCACGCGGAGACCTCGACCGGCGTGCTGTCCGACCTCGAGCCGCTGGCCGCCGGGAAGGGCGACGCCCTCCTGCTCGCCGACTGCGTGACCTCGCTGGGCGGGGTGCCGGTGCAGCTGGACGAGTGGGGTGTCGACCTCGCCTACTCCGGGTCGCAGAAGTGCCTCGGCGTCGCCCCCGGCCTGGCGCCGTTCACGATCAACGACCGGGCGTGGGACCGGCGCATCGAGAAGCCGCAGAGCTGGTACCTCGACCTCGGCATGCTCGGCGGGTACGCGGGCGAGGCCGCGGGCTCCGGCGGGCGGACCTACCACCACACCGCGCCGACCGGGATGGTCGTGTCGCTGCACGCGGGCCTCGGCCGGATCCTCGAGGAGGGGCTCGACGCCGTCCACGCCCGCCACGCCGAGGCCGGCCGGTTGCTGCACTCCGGCCTGGCGGAGCTGGGCCTGGAGCTGTTCGCCGCCGAGGGCCACCGGCTGCCGGAGCTGACGACGGTGCGCGTGCCCGACGGGGTGGACTCCGCCGCCGTCCGCAAGGAACTGCTGGAGCGCTACGACCTCGAGATCGGCGGCGGGGTCGGCGCCTACGCGGCCACTGTCTGGCGCATCGGGCTCATGGGCCAGAACGCCACCCCCGACAAGGTGGTGCTGGTGCTCGGCGCGTTGAAGGAAGTCCTCGGCCGCTGAGGCCGCCGCCCGCTACCCCGTGCGGGATGGCCGAGTGTTGACTTGTTGTCGCCCGCCGCGGCGTGTCGCACCGTGGCGTCGACAACAAGTCAGCACTCGCGATTCACCAGAGGGCTCCTCGACTGCGCAAGGCCCCGGCTACCCGGTCGACGACGGCGGGACGTCGGAAAAGATGGGGCGCCCCGAAGCGCAGCAGGAGCCATCCGCCAGCGGCCATGAGCGAGTACCGCTCGAGGTCGCGACCGAACTGGCGGACTTCGGCGTGATGCCGCCCGTCGTACTCGAGCGCGACCTTCCACTCCTCGTAGCCGAGGTCGGCGTGGGCGACCTCGCGGCCCCACCGATCGAGCACGGGGATCTGAGGACGAGGGTCCGGGAGATCGCTGTCGAGGAGCCAGTAGCGGAACAGGCTCTCGGGTCGGGACGCCGCGAGCGGGGTGAGCAGCGGGGCCACGTGGCGAGCGGTGACGATGCCGCGGGTGCCCGCGGCACGGTCGAGGCGAGCACGGAGCCGCTCGTGGTCGAGGTGCCCCGCGCGGTAGAGCGCGTCACCCACGGCAACCAGTTCGTCCCGCGGCATCGAGGCGGACAGGTCCAGCAGGGTGCGGGGGCCGTTGGTCATGCGGAGGCCACCGCGGACGACGACGTCCTCGGCGAGCAGGTCCCTCGCATGGGCGCGGATCCGCGGTCGCTGCGGCCGTGCGACGCCGACGGGCACGGTGACGTGCAACGGCCAGCGGTGGGGAACCGGCGCACCCAGCAGGGCCGCCGCAGTCAGGTCTGAGAAGACCGCGTCGGCGGGAAGGACCTGGGCGGCTGCCCGGCATACGTCGATTACCGACAGGGCTACCGCTCGCGAGACGTACGCGCCCCGGGTCACCCGGATGCCGTCGTCCCGGATGTCGGCGCGGGTCAGCCCGGCCGACCTCGCCGACTTCCAGGTGTAGCTGGTCGTGAGTCGGTGTGCGTCCATCTGGCGAGGCTCGACACGATGGCGAGGCCAGCGGGCTGACTCACGACATCTGTGGACGACGCCCCGCCTGTGGACGACGGCGACTGTTGAGTTGTTGCCGCCGCTTGCGGTGTGTCGTCCCGTGTTGTCGACGACAAGTCAGCAGTCGGCGGTCGGGGAGACCGAGAGGCGGACGAGGTGGGACGCGCTGAGGTGCAGGTCGGCGGCGGCCGCGGAGTCCTGGATCGACTCCACCCGCGAGGCGCCCGGGATGGGGATGACGACGTCGGCCTGCGCGAGGTGCCAGGCCAGGGTCACCCGGTACACGGAGACGCCGAACTCGGCGGCCACCTCCGCGAAGGCGGGTGCCGCGGCGTCGAGCGAGCCGGCCCGCGACACCCCGCCGAACGGACTCCACGGCAGCCACGCCAGCCCGACCGACGCGCAGTGCGCCAGCTCGCCGGCCGAGGAGCGGTAGCCCGGGGAGAACTGGTTCTGCACGCTCACCAGCGCGTCGCCCACGATCGCCCGGGCCGAGTCGATCTGCTCGATGTCGGCGTTCGAGATGCCGACCATCCGCACCAGCCCGTCGTCGTGGAGCGAGCGCAGCGCCCCCATCGACTCCTCCCACGGCGTCGCCGGGTCGGGCCGGTGGAACTGGTAGAGCCCGATCGCGTCGACGTGCAGTCGGCGCAGCGACGCCTCGCAGGCCCGCCGCAGGTAGGCCGGTGACCCGTCGAGCTCCCAGTCCGTGCCGCGCCGGGTGTGGCCGCCCTTGGTCGCCACCAGGACATCGGCCCGGCCGTACGAGCGCAACGCGTTGGCCACCAGCACCTCGTTGTGGCCGAACTCCGCCTCGTCGTGGGCGTAGGCATCGGCGGTGTCGATCAGGGTCACCCCGGCATCGAGGGCCGCGTGCACCACGGCCTCGGCCTCGGTGGGCGAGGGGCGCGGCTGCTTCGTGGAGAGGGGCATCGCGCCGAGGCCGATCGCTCCCACGCTGACGCGTCCGACGGTGTCGTTGCCGATGCTCCGCTGCTCCACGGGGCATGTCGTGCCCCGCAGGTACTTTCGCAACCGTGACTTCGTTGTTCGACGCGCCCGAGGACGACGGACCGGCGCCGGTCGACCCCGGTGCGCCGCTCGCCGTCCGCATGCGGCCGCGCGCGCTCGACGAGGTCGTCGGCCAGCAGCACCTGCTCGGCCCGCGCGCGCCGCTCCGGCGCCTGGTCGAGTCCGACGAGCCGATGTCGCTGGTGCTCTACGGCCCGCCGGGCACCGGCAAGACCACGCTCGCCCACGTCATCTCACTGGCCACCAAGCGGCAGTTCGTCCAGCTCTCCGCTCTGGACTCGGGCGTGAAAGAGGTCCGCGCGGTCATCGCCGCGGCCAAGCGGGAGCTGACCTACGCGGGCCGGCGCACGGTGCTGTTCATCGACGAGGTCCACCGCTTCTCCAAGACCCAGCAGGACAGCCTGCTGTCGGCGGTCGAGGACCGGATCGTCAGCCTGATCGCCGCCACCACCGAGAACCCGTTCTTCTCGGTGGTCAGCCCGCTGCTGAGCCGCAGCCTCGTGCTGGCCCTCCAGCCGCTGTCCGACGACGACATCCGCGCCGTCCTGCACCGCGCGATCGCCAGCGACCGCGGCCTGGACGGCGCGGTCACGCTCACCGACGAGGCCGAGGAGCACCTGGTCCGCGTCGCCGGGGGAGACGCGCGCAAGGCGCTCACCGCGCTGGAGTCCGGGGCCGGCGCGGCGCTGGCCGTCGGTGCCACCGAGATCGACCTGACCACCCTCGAGACGGCGGTCGCGCAGGCCGCCGTCCGCTACGACCGGCAGGGCGACCAGCACTACGACGTCGCCAGCGCGCTCATCAAGAGCATCCGTGGCAGCGACGTCGACGCCGCGCTGCACTACCTGGCCCGGATGGTCGAGGCGGGGGAGGACCCCCGGTTCATCGCGCGACGGCTGGTGATCGCCGCGAGCGAGGACATCGGCATGGCCGACCCGACGGCGCTGCTCACCGCCGTCGCCGCCGCCGACGCGGTCGCCTTCATCGGCATGCCCGAGGGGCACTTCCCGCTGGCCCAGGCCGTGGTCCACCTGGCCACGGCGCCCAAGTCCAACGCCGTCACCGTCGCCATGGGGGAATCGGTCGCCGACGTCCGCGCCGGGCTCGCCGGCCCGGTGCCGCCCGGCCTGCGCGACGCCCACTACGCCGGCGCGAAGAAGCTCGGCCACGGCAAGACCTACGACTACCCGCATGCCCACCCCGACGGCGTCGTCCCTCAGCAGTACCCGCCCGACGCGCTGGTCGGGAAGAACTACTACCGGCCGACCAACCGCGGCGTCGAGGGGCGGCTGGTCGATCGGCTGGCCAAGCTGCGGGCGATCGTCCGCCGGGGGCTGTAGGGAGCGGTCGCCCCGACCCTGCCGATACAGAACGGGGGCCGACGGTCGCCGCGGCCCGCGACTAGGGTGATCTGACGCCGGCCGTCCAGCCTCGACGAGACGAGCCGGGCGTCCAACAGACCGAGAACAGGAGCGCGCGTGTCCGCAGGAGAGATCGCCGGGCTGATCGCAGCCGGAGCCTTGGTGCTGCTGGTGGTGCTGGTGGCGTTCCCGCTGCTCAAGCTCGGCCGCACGCTCGACGAGACGACGCTGACCATCCGGCAGGCGCGGGAGCAGTCCGCCCCGATCCTCAGCCAGGCGAGCACCACGGTGGCGCACGTGAACAGCAACCTCGAGCGGGTCGATGACATCACGGGCAACGCCGCGAACGTGTCGAGCAACGTGGCCGCGCTGACCAGCGTCGTCGCCGCCACCCTCGGCAGCCCGCTGATCAAGGTCGCCGCGTTCAGCTACGGCGTGCGCACCGCGGCCAGGAAGAAGCGTGAGGGCCAGGCGGTCGCCGAGGCCGCCGCCCGTGACAGGGCCGCGCGCCGTGCACGCCGGGCAGCTCGGCGGGCCGCCTGATGCGCCGGCTGTTCTGGCTGGCCATGGGCATCACCATCGGTGCCCTGGTCGTGCGCAAGCTGTCCCGGGCGGCCGAGAAGATGACCCCGGGCGGCATCGCCGGGTCGATCGCCGAGGCGCTGCGCGACCTCGCCGACGCGATCGGCGACTTCGGCGCCGACGTCCGCGACGCGATGGCCGAGCGGGAGGCCGAACTGCGGTCCGGCACCGGCCTGGACGCGCCCCTGCCCGCCGGTGGCGCCGTCGAGGCCTTCCGCCGCGGCGCGCACTCCGCCGACCACTGACCCCGACCGTCCCCCGCCGCCGCGCGGGAGGACGACGACGAAGAGCAGAACTGAGTAGCCCCTGATGCAGACCGCCGAGATCCGCCGCCGATTCCTCGAGCACTTCGCCGAGCGCGGGCACACCGTCGTCCCGAGCGCGTCGTTGATCTCGCCCGACCCGTCGCTGCTGTTCACCGTCGCCGGCATGGTGCCTTTCATCCCGTACCTGACCGGGCGGGAGCCGGCGCCGTTCCCGCGGGCGACCAGCGTGCAGAAGTGCGTGCGCACCCTCGACATCGAGGAGGTCGGCAAGACCACCCGGCACGGCACGTTCTTCCAGATGAACGGCAACTTCTCCTTCGGCGACTACTTCAAGGAAGGCGCGATCGAGTACGCCTGGGAGCTGATCACCAAGCCGGTCGGCGACGGCGGGCTGGGCTTCGACCCCGACTCGATCTGGGCCACGGTCTACCTGGACGACGACGAGGCCGCCGACGCCTGGCACCGGATCGCGGGCCTGCCCAAGGAGCGCATCCAGCGCCTGGGCATGGAGGACAACTACTGGTCGACCGGCGCCCCGGGCCCGGCCGGTCCCTGCTCGGAGATCTACGTCGACCGCGGCGCGGAGTTCGGTCCCGACGGCGGCCCGGCCGTGGACACGGTCGGCGACCGGTTCCTCGAGATCTGGAACCTCGTCTTCATGCAGTACGAGCGGGGGGCGGGCGAGGGCAAGGACTTCCCGATCCTGGGTGAGCTGCCGAAGAAGAACATCGACACCGGCATGGGCATGGAGCGCGTCGCCTACCTGCTGCAGGGCGTCGAGAACATGTACGAGATCGACGAGGTCGCGCCCGTGCTGCGCCGCGCGGCCGACCTGGCCGGGGTCACCTACGGCCAAGGGAGGGACGGGCGGGAGAGCCAAGAACGCGACGTCCGGCTGCGGGTGGTGGCCGACCACGTGCGCAGCGGCCTGATGCTCATCGGCGACGGCGTGACGCCCGGCAACGAGGGACGCGGGTACATCCTGCGCCGCCTGCTGCGCCGCGCTGTCCGGTCGATGAAGCTGCTCGGCGTCGACGAGGCCACGCTGCCCGAGCTGCTCCCGGTGTCCCGCGACGCGATGAGCCCCAGCTACCCGGAGCTGACCACCGACTTCGCCCGGATCTCCAGCGTCGCCTACGCCGAGGAGGAGGCGTTCCGCCGCACCCTGAGCGCCGGCACCACGCTGTTCGACACGGCCGTCCGGCAGGCCAAGAAGGCCGGCACCCCGGCGCTGTCGGGGGACCAGGCGTTCTCCCTGCACGACACCTACGGCTTCCCGATCGACGTCACCCTGGAGATGGCGGCCGAGCAGGGCGTGACCGTCGACGAGGCGGGGTTCCGCGCGCTCATGAAGGAGCAGCGCGACCGTGCCCGCGCCGACGCGCGCGCCAAGCGCACCGGCGCCGTCGACGTCCTGGCCTACCGGCAGCTGCTGACCGACCACGGCCCGACCGACTGGCGCGCCTACGACACCCTCCGCACCGACTCGCGCGTGCTCGGCGTCGTGACCGAGGACGAGGACGCCGCCGGTCTCGCCGGTCCGGGCGACATCGTGCGCGTCGTGCTCGACCGCACGCCCTTCTACGCCGAGTCCGGTGGCCAGGTCGCCGACGCCGGCCACCTCACCTGGGACGGCGGCCGCGCGGAGGTCATCGACGTCCAGCGGCCGGTCAAGGGCCTGGTGGCCCACCAGGTCCGGATCCTCGAGGGCGAGCTCCGCGAGGGGGCCGAGCTGATCGCCGAGGTCGACTACGAGTGGCGGCTGTCGGCCTGCCAGGCGCACTCGGGCACCCACGTGGTGCACGCGGCGCTGCGCCAGGTGCTCGGCCCGCAGGCGCTGCAGTCCGGCTCCTACAACCGCCCGGGCTACCTGCGGCTGGACTTCGCCTGGCAGGGCGCGCTCAGCCAGCAGCAGCGCACCGACATCGAGGACGTCGCCAACGCGGCCGTCCGCGCCGACCACCGGGTCACCGCGAGCTACATGAGCCTGCCCGAGGCGCAGGCGTTCGGCGCGCTCGCGCTGTTCGGCGAGACCTACGGCGAGCAGGTGCGCGTCGTCGAGATCGGCGGCCCGTGGTCGCGCGAGCTCTGCGGTGGCACCCACGTGCGCGGCAGCGCGCAGATCGGCACGCTGGCGCTGACCGGCGAGTCGTCGGTCGGCTCGGGCTCGCGGCGCGTCGAGGCGGTCGTGGGGCTGGAGGGCTTCCGCTACCTCGCCCGCGAGCGCGACCTGGTCCGCCAGCTCGCCGAGATCCTCAAGACCCCGCAGGACGGCGTCATCGAGCGGGTCAGCGGGATGCTCGCGCGGCTGCGGGACGTGGACAAGGAACTGGCCGAACTGCGCGGCCAGCAGACCCTCGCGGCGGCCGGGCAGCTGGCCGCCGGCGCCACCGACGTCGGCGGGACGACCGTGGTGACGGGCTCGCCGGCGGGGCTCGGCGGCGGCGATCTGCGCACGCTCGCCCTCGACGTCCGTGGCCGGTTGCCCGCCGACCGGCCGGCCGTCGTGCTGCTGGCGAGCGAGTCCGGTGGCAAGGTGGCTCTCGTCGCGGCGCTGAACCCGGTCGCTGTCGAGCGCGGGCTGTCGGCCAACGACGTGCTGCGGGCGGCCGCGGGCCCGGTCGGCGGCCGCGGCGGCGGCAAGGCGGACGTCGCCCAGGGCGGCGGAACGGACCCTGCGGGTATCCCCGCGGCGTTGCAGGCCGGCGAGCAGGCGGTTGCGACCGCCAGTGGGAGGTGACCAGCGTGCCTGGATCCGAGAACTCGAGCACCGAGCACAGCCCCGACGACACCGGTCCCGTCGGTGGGCGGCGGCGCGAGCTGCCGGCGGTGCCGCCGGCGCGGCCGCGTCCGGCGCAGCCGGAGTACCACCCGACGACGGAGATCGACCTGACCCGCGGGTTCCCGCCGGTCTCGAACGAGACCAGCGAGATCGACCTGTCGAAGGGCTGGCCGCAGCACCTGAAGGTGCCGCCGCGGCCGGAGCGGTCCCGGCCCACCGGCCGCGTGCTGGGCGTCGACGTCGGCACCGTCCGCGTCGGCCTGGCCCTCTCCGACCCGACCGGGACGCTCGCGAGCCCGCTCGAGACCCTCAAGCGAGCCAAGGACGGGTCCGATCTGGACCGGCTCGTGGCGCTCGTGGTGGAACACGAGGTGACCGAGGTAGTGGTGGGAGAGCCGGTGCACCTCTCGGGTGCGTCGGGCGCGTCCGCAGCGGACGCCGGCGATTACGCTCAGGCACTGGCCGACCGCATAGCGGATGTGCCCGTGCATCTGATCGACGAAAGGCTCTCGACCGTGACCGCAGCCAGTCACCTGCGTGCAGGCGGCATCGACAGCCGCAAGCAGCGCTCCGTGATCGACCAGGCGGCAGCCGTGGTCATCCTGCAACAGTTCCTCGACGGCAGGCGGGCCCGGTCGTGAGCGCGACCGGCGGGCCGGACCGACGGGGACGACACTCCTCGGCGGACGACGGCGCCGCCGGCGCCTTCCACCCCCGCGCCTACGAGGCGATGGCCTTCGACCCGCGCTCGTTCGAGGCCGGGGCCCGCCGCGACATGGCGCCCGGTCACGAGGCCCCCCGCTACGAGCCCTCGCGCTACGAGCCCAACCGCTTCGCGGTTCCGCAGTCTCGTATCCAGCCGGTCAGCACCTCCCGCGCCGACCTGCCGCGGCACTCCTTCGAGGCGGCCGAGCGCCCCACCGGTGGGCTCCGCCCCTCCCGCGTCCTCGACCGGTTCGCGGACGAGACCGGCCCCCTGGTCGAGCCCGAGTGGTGGGCCCACGGCTGCAGCGACGCCCCCGCGGGGCAGCTCAGCGCCCGGCACGGCCGGGACGACCGGCCCGCCGACCAGCCCCCGCAGCACTTCTCCGACACCGAGCACCCCTCAGCGCCGCTCCCGCCCCGCCCCGCGGGCGTGTGGGACCGGCTGCACCCCCGGCAGGACGTCCCGGCCGACGACGAGACGATCGCCAGCCCGCTGTTTCCCGGCCCGCACGCGGGGCGCCACGCCGAGCACTCCGACGACGTCACCGACGCGCACGACCTCGACCCCGCGATGTGGGACGACCACGACCACACCGGTGGGCTGGACGTCATCGGCGCCCACGTCGAGGACCACGGCCGCCGCCGGGGTCTGTTCCGCCGCCGGCGTGCCGCCGATCGGCACGACGCCGGGCACGACTTCGAGCACGACGCCGATGTCGATGCCGATCCCGACTACGCGCACGATGCCGACCAGCGGTCGGGCCGCTACGTCGACGAGCACCACGACGACGACCTGCGCGACGACGACCTGCACGACCACGACCTGTATGACCACGACCAGGACGCGCGCGACCACGACCTGCACGACGACCTGCACGACGACGAGATCCCGATCGCCCCGTACGACCCCCGCAGCGGACGGCGGCACCGCCGCCGCCGGCCGTGGGCCGTCATCGTGTCCCTGCTCGTGCTCGCCGGCCTGGTCGTGGGCATCGTCGTCGGCGGCCAGGCGCTGCTCGGACTGATCGACCCGTCCTCGCGCGACTACGCAGGTCAGGGCAGTGGAGAGGTCGAGGTGCGGGTCAAGGACGGCGACACGCTCAGCGACATCGCCCGCACGCTCGTCGACGCCGGGGTCATCGCCTCGATCGGTCCGTTCATCGACGCCGCCGAGACCGACCCCGCCGCGATGGGCATCCAGCCCGGCGTCTACGGCCTGCGCGAGAAGATGAGCGGCCAGGCGGCGCTCGACCGGCTGCTCGACCCCGTCGCGCGGCTGGTCTCCCGGGTCACCGTGCCCGAGGGGCTGACCGCCGCGGCCACCCTGGCCCGGCTGGCGGACGCCACCGGCGTGCCGGTCGAGGAGCTGCAGGCGGCGGCGACCGCCGACCCCGCCGCATTCGGTCTGCCGGCCTGGACCAACGGGTCGCTCGAGGGCTTCCTGTTCCCGGCCACCTACGACTTCGAGCCGGAGACGCCCGCGGTCGAGATGCTGCGGGCGATGGTCGCGCGGGCCAACCAGGCGTTCACCGAACTGCAGATCCCGGCCGACCGGCTGCAGGAGGTGCTCACCGAGGCCAGCATCGTGCAGGCCGAGGCAGCCTCGCCCGAGGACATGGCCAAGGTCGCCCGGGTGCTGGAGAACCGCATCGCCATCGACATGCCGCTCCAGCTGGACACGACGGTCAACTACGCCAACGGCAAGAGCGGTATCACGACGACCGCGGAGGACCGCGCCAATCCCTCGCCGTACAACACCTACGTGCACTCGGGCCTCCCGCCGGGGCCGATCAGCAACCCCGGCGAGGTGGCGCTGCAGGCAGCGCTCGCCCCGGCCGACGGGAACTGGCTGTTCTTCGTCGTCGTCGACCCGGACACCGGCGAGACGCGGTTCGCGGCCACGGCCGAGGAGCACGCGGCGAACGTGGAGATCTTCCGGCAGTGGCTGCGGGAGAACCCCGAAGGATGAGGGCAGCGGGATGAGGACAGCGGGATGAGGGCAGCCGTCCTCGGCCGCCCGGTCTCGCACTCGCTCTCCCCGTTGCTGCACCGGGCGGCGTACGCGGCGCTCGGGCTCACCGACTGGACCTACGACGCCCTCGACGTCGGTGCCGAGGACCTGACGCCACTGCTCGCCGGGCTCGGCGAGGAGTGGCGCGGGTTCTCGGTGACGATGCCGTGCAAGCAGGCGGCGGTCGACGTCGCCGACGAGGTCGAGCCGCTGCCGCGGCTGCTGCACGCGGCGAACACGCTGGTCCGCACGGAGACCGGCTGGCGCGCGGAGAACACCGACGTCACCGGCGTCGGCATGGCCCTGCAACTCGGCGGCGTGGAGCAGGTCGACCACGCGGTGCTCGTCGGTGCCGGGGGGACGGCGGCGGCCGCGGCCGTCGCGCTCTCGTCGCTGGGGGCCCGGCACGTCGACGTCGTCGTCCGGGAGCCGTCCCGGGCAGCGGACCTGCGGCGGGTCTTCGACGTCCTGGGGGTGTCGACGACCGTCACCCCGCTGGCCGCCGCCGACCTCGCCGCTCCCGTGGTCGTCAGCACCGTTCCCCTCGCCGCGCAGCCCGACCTGCTCGCCCTGCCGTGGCGCTCGGAGCAGACCGTCCTCGACGTGCTCTACGCGCCCTGGCCGACCCCGCTGGCCCAGCGCGTGGCCGCCGTGGGCGGCACGGTCATCGGGGGGCTCGAGGTGCTGTTCTGGCAGGCCACCGTCCAGGTGGAGCTGTTCACGGGGCAGGCCGCGCCGATCGGCGCCATGCGCGCGGCGCTCGACGCCGCCGTCACCACCCGCTGACCTCCCGGTGGAGGTGACCCGGCCGGTCCTGCTCGGCGCCGCGCTCGTGTGCGCCGTCGCCGTGGGCCCGTGGCTCGCGGTCGTCGCCGCCCGGCTGGCGGCCCGCGACGACGCCGCGCGCCCGACCGCGGCACGGACCGTGGTCGTGACGGCGGTCTTCGCCGCGCTGCTCGCGGGGGCCGCCCTGCTCACCGGTCTGCGCCCCGCCGGTGCCGCGTTCGCATGGGCCGCCGGGGCGGCCGTCGTGCTCGGGGCGGTCGACCTGGCCACCCACCGGCTGCCCGACCGCGTCACCTACCCGGCGGCCGTCGTCGTCGCGACCGCCCTGCTCGTCGACGCCGCCGTCCACGACACCTGGCCGGCCCTGCTGCGCGCGGTGCTGGCCGGCGCGGCCGCGTTCGGGGTGGCGGCGCTGGCCGCGGCCATCTCCCCGGCCGGGCTCGGCTTCGGCGACGTCAAGCTGCTCGGCGTGCTCGGCCTGCTGCTCGGCTGGGTGGGGTGGGGCGTGCTGCTCGCCGGGGTGCTCCTCGGGCTGCTGACCGGTGCCCTGGTCTCGGTCGGGTTGCTCGTCACCCGCCGGGTCGGCTGGCGGTCCGCCATCCCCTTCGGCCCGCCGTTGATCGCCGGCGCTGTGTTCGCACTGGCGTTGACCGGTTCGGCCGCGCTCGGCTGAGCCGCCGCTGCCGGGGCCGCGGTCCTCGCCTGGCAGAATCCCGGGCATGTTGCGCTGGCTGACCGCAGGGGAGTCGCACGGTCAGCAGCTCACCGCCGTGCTCGAGGGGCTGCCCGCCGGGGTGGAGGTGCAGACCTCCGACATCGACGCCGCGCTGGCGCGGCGCCGGCTGGGTCACGGCCGCGGCGCGCGCATGTCCTTCGAGCAGGACGAGGTCACCCTCACCGGCGGTGTCCGGCACGGCCGCACCCAGGGCGGGCCCATCGCGGTGCAGATCGGCAACACCGAGTGGCCCAAGTGGCAGACGGTCATGTCCGCCGACCCGGTCGACGCCGAGGTGCTCGAGGGGCAGGCGCGCAACGCTCCGCTGACCCGGCCGCGCCCCGGCCACGCCGACCTCGCCGGCATGCAGAAGTACGGTTTCGACGACGCCCGGCCCGTGCTCGAACGCGCGAGCGCCCGTGAGACCGCGGCCCGGGTGGCCCTCGGTGCGATCGCGGCGGCGTTCCTGCGCCAGACGGTCGGCGCCGAGGTGGTCAGCCACGTCGTGGGCATCGGACCGGTGGTCGTGCCCGACGGGGTGCTGCCCGGGCCCCAGGACAACCCGCTGATCGACGAGGACCCGGTGCGCTGCGCCGACCCGGCGACCAGCGAGCGCATGGTCGCCGAGATCGACGACGTCCGGAAGAACGGCGACACCCTCGGCGGCGTCATCGAGGTCGTCGTCCACGGCCTGCCGCCGGGCCTGGGCAGCCACGTGCACTGGGACCGGCGGCTGGACTCCCGCCTGGCCGGCGCGCTGATGGGCGTGCAGTCGGTGAAGGCGGTCGAGGTCGGTGACGGGCTCGAGACGTCCCGGCGCCGCGGCTCGGTCGCGCACGACGAGATCGAGCTGGTGGATCCGGTGGGCGGCCAACACCGCGTGCAGCGGCTCACCGACCGGGCCGGGGGCATCGAGGGCGGCATGACCAACGGCGCGGTCCTCCGGGTCCGGGCGGCGATGAAGCCGATCTCCACCGTGCCCCGCGCGCTGGCCACCATCGACACGGCGACCGGCGAGCCGGCCGTGGCGATCAACCAGCGCAGCGACGCGTGCGCGGTGCCGCGCGGCAGCGTCGTCATGGAGGCGATGGTCGCCCTGGTGCTCGCCGACGCAGTCCTGGAGAAGTTCGGCGGCGACTCGGTGGCCGAGACCCGCCGCAACGCGCGGGCCTACCTCGACGCCCTGCCCTACCGGTGATGGCACCCCTGCTCGTCCTCGTGGGGCCGCCGGCGTCGGGCAAGACCACCGTCGGGACGGCGGTCGCCGCTGCCCTGGGCGCGGAGTTCCGCGACACCGACCGGGACATCGAGGCGAAGGCCGGCGCGACCGTCGCCGACGTCTTCGTCGAGCACGGCGAGCCGCACTTCCGCGCGCTGGAGGAGGTCGCGGTGGCTCAGGCGCTGGCCGAGCATGCCGGCGTCCTCGCCCTCGGCGGTGGCGCGGTGACCAGTGCCGACACCCGCGCCCTGCTGGTCGCCTATGGCCGGGCAGGGGGCACGGTGGTCTGGCTCGACGTGGACCTGCGCTCGGCGGCCAAGCGGGTCGGGCTGTCCCGCGACCGTCCGATCCTCGGTGTCAACCCGCGCGCGATGCTGCGGACCATGCTCGAGCAGCGCGCACCGCTCTACGGCGAGGTCGCGACCCGCACCGTCGTCACGAGCGACCGCCGTCCGGACGACGTCGTGGCGGAGATCCTCGGGTCGCTCCCAGGGACCGCACGGTGAGGCGCATCCAGGTGCAGGGGCCGCAGCCCTACGAGGTCGTCATCGGCGGGGGCGCCCAGGCCGAGCTGGGACGCGTGCTCGACGGTGCCGCGCGCGTCGCCGTGGTCCACGCGCCGCCGCTGGCCGCGGCCGCCGGGGCAGCGGTGGAGACGCTGCGGGCCGCGGGCCTCGCGGCGGAGACGGTCGTCGTCCCCGACGGCGAGGCGGCGAAGACCGCCGAGGTCGCCGCCGCAGCCTGGGAGGAGTTCGGTCGGCTCGGGCTGACCCGCTCGGACGCCGTCGTCGGCATCGGCGGGGGAGCGGTCACCGACCTGGCCGGATTCCTCGCCGCCACCTGGACCCGGGGCATCCGCGTCGTCCAGGTGCCGACCAGCCTGCTCGGCATGGTCGACGCGGCGGTCGGGGGGAAGACGGGCATCAACACGGCCGCGGGCAAGAACCTGGTCGGCGCGTTCCACCCGCCCGCGGCCGTGCTGGCCGACACCGACGCGCTGGCCGCGCTGCCCGAGGCCGAGTTCCGGTCGGGGCTGGCCGAGGTGGTCAAGTGCGGCTTCATCGCCGACGGCGTGATCCTGGACCTGCTCGACGCCGACCCGACCGGGCGGCGCGACACCGAGGAACTCGTGGCCCGCGCGGTGCAGGTGAAGGCCGACGCGGTGGGGGAGGACCTCTACGACGTGGGGCGCCGGGAGTTCCTCAACTACGGGCACACGCTGGCCCACGCGATCGAGCGCGTCGAGGACTTCGGCTGGCGGCACGGCGAGGCCGTCGCCGTGGGGCTCGTGTTCGCCGCCGAGCTCGCCGGGCAGGCCGGGCTGCTCACCCCCGCCCAGGTCGACCGGCACCGCGGCCTGATCGGGGCCATGGGCCTGCCCACGACGTACGCCGGCGACTGGGCGAAGCTGCAGGCCGTCATGCGCGTGGACAAGAAGGCCCGCGGCGCGTCGCTGCGCTTCGTCGTCCTCGACGGTCTGGGCAATCCCACGATCCTGACCGATCCACAACAGGCCTGGCTCGACGCCGCCTGGGCAGCCGTCTCTGATGAAGGAGCCCCCGCATGACGATCCAGGTGCTCAACGGCCCCAACCTCGGCCGGCTCGGCCTGCGCGAGCCGGAGAAGTACGGGACGACCACCTACGCACAGCTGGTCGAGCTGCTCGAAGCGACCGGCCGGGACCTCGGGGTCGAGGTGCAGGTGCGCCAGACCGATGACGAGGCCGAGATGCTCGGCTGGGTGCACGCGGCCGCCGACGCCGGCGACCCGGTGGTGCTCAATCCGGCGGCCTGGTCGCACACCTCGATCGCGCTCCGCGACGCGCTGGCCCAGCTGACCGCCGGGCTGGTCGAGGTGCACATCACCAACATCCACCAGCGCGAGGAGTTCCGGCACCACTCGTACGTGTCGGCCGTCGCCGACGGGGTGATCGCCGGGTTCGGGGTGCTCGGGTACGTGCTCGCCCTGCAGTGGATCGCCCAGCGGTGAGTGGGGCCGCCGAACGGCGCGACACGCTCCGGGCCACCGCCGCCGAGCGCGGGCTGGACGCCGTCCTGGTCACCAACCTGCTCAACGTCCGCTACCTGACGGGGTTCACCGGATCCAACGGTGCGCTGCTGGTGCGCACCGACGGGGCCGACCTGTTCGGCACCGACGGCCGGTACACGACGCAGGCCGCCGCGCAGGTGCCCGACGTCGAGGTGCTGGTCGACCGCGCCACCGTCGCCGCGCTCGCGGCCGAGGCGGTGCGGCGAGGCGCCGGGCGGATCGGTTTCGAGTCCCACGACGTCACCGTCGACGGACTGGCGATGCTCGAGAAGGTGCTGGCCGACACGGCCGCCGGGGGGACGGCCCCGGAGCTGGCGTCGGTCCGACGGGCGGTCGAGGCCCAGCGGGCGATCAAGGACGACGACGAGATCGAGTCGCTCCGCCGGGCCTGCGCGGTCGCCGACCAGGCGCTCGCCGAGCTGGCCGCGGAAGGGGCCCTGCGCCCCGGCCGGACCGAGCTCGAGGTGGGCCGGGAACTCGACGCGCGGATGCTGCGGCTGGGGGCCGAGGCGCCGTCGTTCGAGACGATCGTGGCCACCGGGGCCAACTCGGCGATCCCGCACCACCGGCCCGACGCCACCGTCCTGCGCGACGGTGACTTCCTCAAGCTCGACTTCGGCGCGACCGTCGACGGCTACCACTCCGACATGACCCGCACCGTCGTGCTGGGGCACGCGGCCGACTGGCAGCGGGACATCTACGAGCTGGTGGCCGCCTCGCAGGCCGCCGGCCGGGCCGCGCTGGCCGTGGGCGCCGACGTCGTCGCCGTCGACCAGGCAGCCCGCGACGTCATCGTCGCCGCCGGGCACGGGGGGCACTTCACCCACGGGCTCGGGCACGGTGTGGGCCTGGAGATCCACGAGGCGCCCGGCATCGGCCCCCTCGGCGCGGGTACGCTGGCCGCCGGAATGGCCGTCACCGTGGAGCCGGGCGTCTACCTGCCCGGCCACGGCGGTGTCCGGATCGAGGACACCTTGATCGTCACGGACGACGCGCCCGAGTTGTTGACCCTCACGAGCAAGGAACTGCTGGTCCTCTGATGGCTACCACCAACGACCTGAAGAACGGCATCGTCCTCAACCTGGACGGCCAGCTCTGGACGGTGACCGACTTCCAGCACGTCAAGCCCGGCAAGGGCGGCGCCTTCGTGCGGACGACGCTGAAGAACGTGCTCTCGGGCAAGGTCGTCGACAAGACCTTCAACGCCGGCACCAAGGTCGAGACCGCCAACGTCGACAAGCGCTCGATGACCTACCTGTACAAGGACGGCTCCGACTTCGTCTTCATGGACGGCGACACGTTCGACCAGATCCACGTGTCGGCCGAGACGGTCGGCGGGGGCGCGGACTACCTGCTCGAGAACACCGAGGTGATCGTCGCCGTCCACGACTCGACGCCGCTGTACGTCGAGCTGCCCGTCACCATGGAGCTCGTGGTCGAGCACACCGACCCGGGCCTGCAGGGCGACCGCTCCACCGGCGGCACCAAGCCCGCCACGCTCGAGACCGGCGCCCAGATCCAGGTGCCGCTGTTCATCACCACCGGCGAGAAGCTGAAGGTCGACACCCGCGACGGCCGGTACCTCGGCCGCGTCAACTGAAGTCCCGGTAGCTGCACATGGCCGCACGCACCAAGGCGCGCAAGCGCGCCGTCGACGTCCTGTACGAGGCCGACGTCCGTGGCGGCGACCGGCTCGCGGTGCTCCGCGACCGGATCGAGACGGGCAACCCGCCCGTGCCGGAGCACACCGTGCGCCTGGTCGAGGGGGTCGCCGAGCACGCCGGCCGCATCGACGCGCTGATCGAGCAGCACGCGTCGAACTGGTCGCTCGACCGCCTGCCCGACGTCGACCGGGCGATCCTGCGCATGGCCGTCTTCGAGCTGCTCTGGGCCGAGGACGTCCCCGACGCCGTGGTCATCGACGAGGCGGTGGAGCTGGCCAAGACGCTGTCCACCGACGACTCACCCGCCTACGTCAACGGCGTGCTCGGCGCGATCCTGGCCGCCGAGGTACCCACCCAGGCGTGAGGTCCGTGGACCTGGTCGCCCGGCTGGTCGACGTCGTCGACGAACGCCGGCGGCGCGATGGCCGCGTGCTCGTCGGCATCGACGGTCCGGACGCCGCCGGAAAGACGACCCTCGCCGGCCGGCTGTCCGCCGCGCTGCCGGGCCCCGTGCGCCGCGTGTCCGCCGACGACTTCCTGCACCCGAGCCACAAGCGGTACCGGCGGGGCGAACTCTCGCCGGAGGGGTACTACCGCGACTTGTTCGACCTGCCCGCGCTGATGCTGGCGTGTAGGTCCGCCGACGGACGGCAGGAGACCCTGGTCGTGGACGGGGTCTTCCTCCTGCGCCCGGAGTTGCGCTCGCTGTGGACGCTGTCGGTGTACGTCACCGTGCCGGAGGAGACGACCCTGCAGCGCGCGCTCGTCCGGGACGTCGAGTTCCACGGTTCCCCGGACGAGGTCGAGCGCAGGTACCGCGAGCGCTACCTGCCCGGTCAGGCGCTGTACCGGCAGGAGGCCGATCCGGAGGGGTGGGCCGACGTGGTCGTCGACAACACCGACCCCGCCGAGCCGCGGGTGCTGCGCTGGGACTGCTGACCCCCGGCGCCGTCAGTGCAGGTCGCGCTTGGCGAAGAGGGCCACGCCGATGGCGACGACCACCGTGGTGACCGCGGCCAGCAGGACGCCGCCCTGCAGGTTCGTGACCAGATACTCGGTGGGCTCCATCTGGCGCGCCGACTCCCAGATGTAGACGGTGTACCCGTCGGGCATGGCGAGCCCGATGGCGTTGTTCGTGAGCAGCCACGGTTGCCAGGTAGGCCGGAACGCGCCGACCGCCGTCTCGATGATGGCGAAGTAGACGAACCCGATGCCCAGCGACGCCCCGGTGTTGCGGACCACGTTGGCCAGCCCGAATCCGCCCACGGCGGCCAGGACGACGAGCAGCACACTGCGGGCCTGGGTGCCGAGCAGCTCGCCCCAGAAGCCATCGGGCAGGTCGGCGTCGGTACCGACGGTGGCCCGCAGGATGCCGGCCATGGCCAGCCAGGCGACCTGCGCGAGGACGCCGAGGGCCGCCGCGCCCAGCACCAGGACGCCGATCTTGGTGCCCATCACGCGCAGGCGCTGCGGCACCCAGAAGAGCAGGGCCACGATCGACCGGGTCGACCACTCGGCGCCGATCCACGTCGCCCCGATCAGGAAGGCGAGGACGGCGGCGGCCGCGCCGAATCCCACCGCGCCCCCGGAGGCCGAGGACTCGAGGTCGAACGGGGCCTTGGTCAGGAAGTCCTCGGCCCGGAATTCGTCGGCGGTCATCGGGGGCCCGCAGACCTCCTCCGGCGGCAGGTCCTCGGGACGGTTCGGGTCGTCCAGGCACTGTTGCCGGTAGAACTCCTGGTCCTCGACCATCTGCTCGATCTGCGCCTGTGCGTCGGCCCGGTCGGCGTCGGTCGGTTCGCCGAAGTTCAGCAGGCCGATCACCGTCGCGGCGACCCACCCGACGACCAGGAGACCGACCAGCACCTGGATGAAGCGGCGGGACCGGAACCGGTGCAGCTCGGCGCGGAACAGGCTGCCGGAGCGGGTGCGCTCGGCGGGCGGGTCGGCGGGGGCGGCCTGCGGCTGTTCCACGACGGTGCTCACGCGGCGCTCCCAGGGATCGGGTTCCCGGCGGTGGGGTGGTCCTGGGTGATCGCCAGGAAGGCGCTCTCCAGGTCGGGCGTCGCGCGGGTGAGCTCCTCCAGCCAGTGACCGTGTTCGGCGAGCAGGCGGGTGATGTCCGCGGGCGACGTCACGGCGTGCACGACGATCACCGACCAGTCGGGGGAGCCGTCGGGGAAGGTGCCGGGGGAGACCCGGAACCCCGCGCCGGTGATGACCGCCGCGGCCGCGCTCGGGTCGGGCACCCGGACCCGCACGTCGGACGACGCGGCGGCGGCCAGCACCTCGTGCACCGGTCCGGAGGCGACGCAGCGACCACGGGCGAGGATCGACACGTGATCGGCCACCTGCTGGATCTCGGCGAGCAGGTGGGAGGACAGCAGCACCGTCGTCCGCCCGTCACGGCCCAGCCGGCGGATCAGCTCGCGGACGTCACGGATGCCGGCCGGGTCGAGGCCGTTGCTCGGCTCGTCGAGGATCAGCAGGCGCGGTGACTTGAGCAGTGCGGCGGCGATGCCGAGGCGTTGCTTCATGCCCAGCGAGTAGCCCTTGAACCGGTCGTCGGCGCGGTCCCGCAGGTCGACGATCTCGAGGCACTCCTCGACGCGGTTGCGCGAGACCCCTGCGGTCTCCGCCAGCAGCTGCAGGTTGAGCCGGCCGCTGAAGTTCGGGAAGAACAGCGGCGTCTCGACCAGTGCACCCACGCCGCCGATGACCTCGGGAAGGCCGGCGGGCACGGGACGGTCGAGCAGCCTGATCTCACCGTCGCCGTCGGAGGCCACCAGGCCGAGCAGCACGCGGATCGTCGTCGTCTTGCCCGAGCCGTTGGGCCCGAGGAAGCCGTGCACCCCGCCGTTCTCGACGACGAGGTCGAGCGAGTCCAGCGCCTTCTGCGGCATGCCGCCGCGGCGCCGGTAGGTCTTGGAGACCCCGGCCATCTGTACGGCGGGCATGCGCCCCTCCTCGCTCCGGGTACCGATCGGGGGCACCTTGGCACACGGGGAGCCCTGTCGGCCGCCGACGACACGTGCCGAGACCGAATCGATCCGTTACTGATGGGGCGGGCTGCTAGTGCGTGAGCTTGAGCCCGACCACGCAGCCCACGATGCCCACGAGCAGGAGCACCCGGACCACCGAGGCCGGCTCCTGCCCGGACCACATCGCGTACCCGGCGGTCAGCGCGGCACCGACACCGACCCAGACGGCGTAGGCGGTGCCGATCGGGAGACCCCGCATGGCGTAGGCGAGACCGGCCATGCTGCCCGCCAACGCCACCGCGAAGACGATGGTCGGCAGGGCGCGGGTGAAACCGTCCGACCGGCCCAGGGCGGTGGCCCACACGGCTTCGAGCACGCCGGAGAGGATGAGGACGAGCCAGTACACGGTGTCTCCCAGGGGACGCCGTCTTGTCGCTGTCCGGGTACGGCGCACTCGTCCGGGAGTCCGGTTCCGGACCCGTCCCGATCCTCGCACGGGTTCGGACGCGCGGCCGGTGACCATCGCCACCAGGTGCCGCCGTCAGACATGGCGAGGGCCCCGACCGCGGTGCGGTCGGGGCCCTCGTCGTGCTCGATCAGCGGGGAGAGCGGCGGCGCTCCCAGTGCGGGTCGAGCTCGTCGTCCAGCTCGTCGCCGCCCATGCTGGCGATGCCCTCCATGCCGGGGGAGAGGACCCCCCACTCGATGAGCCGGGAGGTGAGCTCGTCGGGGCTCATGTCGTAGATGATCGCCAGCGACTTGAGGTCCTCCGCGCGGATGGAGAGGACCTTGCCGTTGTAGTCGTGCCGCTGCGCCTGGATGGTCGAGGCGTAGCGGGCGAGCGGGCCGGCCTCGTCGGCGGGCAGCGAGCCCAGCGACTCGAGGTTCAGCACGATCTTGGTGTTGGTGGTGACGGCGGAGCTGGGGCGCGGGTCGGGCAGCAGCTCGGACACCGGCACGCCGTAGAACACGGCGAGCTCCGAGAGCCGCTGGACCGTGACGGCGCGGTCGCCCCGCTCGTAGGACCCGACGACGACGGCCTTCCAGCGGCCGTGCGACTTGTCCTCCACTCCCTGCAGGGACAACCCCTGCTGGTTGCGGATGGCGCGGAGCCGGGCGCCGAGCGCCCGTGAGTAGTCGGTACTCATCGCTGTCCTGCTCACTGTCCGTCGTCTCGGGAAGGTCAAGTTCGTCACGCAGCGTACTGGTCAGGGGGATCACGCAACACCCGGCCACTCCTCCCGGGTAGGTCATCTACCTGCTACGCAGCGTGCGGGCGCGCCGCCGCCGAGCGCCCCGATGCCCGGTCGGGGTCTCCCGTGCGCGTGCAGTACCGTCGTCGGCGGTCCACATCACTCCTTTAACGACCCGTCCAGTGAGGCGGGGAAGGAGGCCTCATGGCCAGCTCTCCCGAGCCTGCCCGGAATCCCGTGTCCGGTGCCCTGCTCTCCTCTGCCGACGTCGCCCGCGTGGTCGATCGGATGGCCCACCAGCTCATCGAGCGGTGCGCCCGGGGCGACGACAGAGCGATCGATTCCGCTGCGACCGACGGCGGCCTCTCCGATCTCGTCCTCGTCGGCATCCCGACCCGTGGGGCCCCGCTCGCCCGGCGGCTCGCCGCCCGCGTCGAGGCGTTCTCCGGCACGCCGATCGACGTCGGCACCGTCGACATCACGCTCTACCGCGACGACCTGCGGCTGCGCGGCGTCCGGGCGCTGGAGTCGACCGTGCTCCCCGACGCCGGTATCGACGGCCGCCTGGTCGTCCTCGTCGACGACGTCCTCTACTCCGGCCGGTCGGTGCGTGCCGCGCTCGACGCCCTGCGCGACCTCGGCCGCCCGAAGGCGGTCCAGCTGGCGGTGCTGGTCGACCGCGGCCACCGCGAGCTGCCGATCCGCGCCGACTTCGTCGGCAAGAACGTGCCGACGTCGCGGAGCCAGCAGGTGAAGGTGCATCTCGCCGAGACCGACGGCGTCGACGAGGTGCTCGTGACCGAGGGGGAGCCCGCATGAAGCGCCACCTGCTCGAATCGTCCGACCTCGACCGCGCCGACGCGACCCTCGTGCTCGACACCGCGGCGCAGATCGACCAGGCGCTGGCCGGGCGCGAGGTCAAGAAGCTGCCGACGCTGCGCGGCCGCACGGTGGTGAACCTCTTCTTCGAGGACTCCACCCGCACCCGGATCAGCTTCGAGCTGGCCGCCAAGCGCCTCTCCGCCGACGTCATCAACTTCTCGGCGAAGGGCAGCAGCGTCTCCAAGGGCGAGAGCCTCAAGGACACGGCACTCACCCTCGAGGCGATGGGTGCCGACGCGATCGTCGTCCGCCACCACGCCTCCGGGGCGCCGCACCGGCTGGCGAACTGGGTGAAGGGGAGCGTGGTCAACGCCGGCGACGGCACCCACGAGCACCCGACCCAGGCGCTGCTCGACGCCTACACGATGCGCCGCCGGCTCGGCCGGCTCGAAGGCCTGCGCGTCGGGATCGTCGGCGACGTCCTGCACAGCCGGGTCGCGCGCTCCAACGTGCGGCTGCTGCACACCCTCGGCGCGGAGGTCACCCTCGTCGCCCCGCCCACCCTGCTGCCGGTCGGCGTCGGCAGCTGGCCCGCCGACGTCTCCTACGACCTCGACTCGGTGCTGCCGAAGGTCGACGTCGTGATGATGCTGCGCGTGCAGGCCGAGCGGATGAACGCGTCGTTCTTCCCGAGCGCCCGCGAGTACAGCCGCCGCTACGGCCTCGACGCCCGCCGGATGGCCACGCTCGCCGACGACGCGATCGTGATGCACCCGGGCCCGATGAACCGCGGGATGGAGATCGCCGCCGAGGTGGCCGACTCCGTCCGGTCCACGATCGTCGAACAGGTCGGCAACGGGGTCTCCGTGCGCATGGCCGTGCTGTACCTGCTGCTCGGAGGGGCGCCCGCATGACCATGCCCACCAAGACCGGCTCAGCAGGGCCACGCGTCCGTACGCCGCTCGGCAAAGGAGTCGATCAGTGAGCAGCTACCTGATCAAGCGGGCGAGGCCGCTCGGCGGCGAGGCCGCCGACATCCTGGTCGCGGACGGTCGGATCGCCTCGATCGGTGAGAACCTGACCGTGCCGGGTGCCGAGGTGATCGAGGCCGACGGGCTGATCGCGCTGCCCGGCCTGGTCGACCTGCACACCCACCTGCGCGAGCCCGGCCGCGAGGACGCCGAGACCGTCGAGACCGGCAGCCGCGCCGCCGCGCTCGGCGGGTTCACCGCCGTGCACGCCATGGCCAACACCGACCCGGTCGCCGACACCGCCGGCGTCGTCGAGCAGGTCTGGCGGCTCGGGCAGGAGGCCGGTCTGGTCGACGTCGTCCCCGTCGGGGCGGTGACCGTGGGCCTCGCGGGCGAGCGACTGGCCGAACTCGGGGCCATGGCCGACTCCGCGGCACGTGTCCGGGTCTTCTCCGATGACGGGCACTGCGTCGCCGACCCGGCGTTGATGCGCCGGGCGCTCGAGTACGTGAAGGCCTTCGACGGCGTCGTCGCCCAGCACGCAGAGGAGCCGCGGCTGACCCTCGGGGCCCAGATGCACGAGGGCGACCGGTCGGCCCGCCTGGGCCTGGCCGGCTGGCCGGCCGCTGCCGAGGAGGCGATCATCGCCCGCGACGTGCTGCTCGCCGGGCACGTCGGCGCCCGGCTGCACGTCTGCCACGTCTCCACCGCCGGCTCCGTGGAGCTGCTGCGCTGGGCCAAGGCGCGCGGCGTGCAGGTCACCGCGGAGGTCACCCCGCACCACCTGCTGCTCACCGACGCGTGCGCCGAGTCCTACGACCCGGTGTTCAAGGTCAACCCGCCGCTCCGGACGGCCGAGGATGTCGCCGCCCTCCGCGCCGGGCTGGCCGACGGCACGATCGACGCCGTCGCCACCGACCACGCCCCGCACGCGGTGGAGGACAAGGAGAGCGAGTGGGCCGCGGCCCGGCCCGGCATGCTCGGGCTCGAGCAGGCGCTCTCCGTCGTCGTCGAGACCATGGTCGAGACCGGCCTGCTCGACTGGCAGGGGGTCGCCGACCGCATGTCGACCCGGCCGGCGGTCATCGGCCGTCTCACGGGCCACGGCCGCCCGCTGGCCCCCGGCGAGCCGGCCAACCTGCTGCTGTTCGATCCCGCCGTCCGGGCCACCGTCGACCCGGCGGCGCTGGCCAGCCGCAGCCGCAACAGCCCCTACGCCGGCCGGGAACTGCCCGGCCGGGTGGTCCACACGTTCCTGAGAGGTGTTCCGACGGTGACCGACGGCAAGGCGAACCGGTGAGCGACGCGATCCTGGTCCTGGAGGACGGACGGAGCTTCCGCGGCGACGCGTACGGCGCCATCGGGACGACGGTCGGCGAGGCGGTGTTCGCCACCGGGATGACCGGCTACCAGGAGACGCTGACCGACCCGAGCTACCACCGGCAGGTCGTCGTCATGACCGCCCCGCACATCGGCAACACCGGGGTCAACGGCGAGGACGACGAGAGCTCGCGGATGTGGGTCGCGGGCTTCGTCGTCCGCGACCCGGCCCGCCGCCCGGCGAACTGGCGCTCCACCGGCAGCCTGGACGACGAGCTGGCGAAGCAGGGCGTCGTCGGCATCAGCGGCATCGACACCCGCGCGCTGACCCGCCACCTGCGCGACCGCGGCGCCATGCGGGTCGGGATCAGCAGCGAGCGGACGGATATCGACGAACTGCTGGAGAGGGTGCGCGCGTCCGAGAGCATGGTGGGCGCGGACCTCGCGCCGCAGGTGAGCACCGACGAGCCCTACGTCGTCCCGGCGGTGGGGGAGAAGCGGTTCACGATCGCCGCGCTGGACCTCGGCATCAAGACGGCGACCCCGCGGCACCTGGCCGAGCTCGGCGTCGAGACCCACGTGCTGCCGGCGACCGCCACGGCGGCGGACCTCCTGGCCGCCGGACCCGACGGCGTCTTCCTCTCCAACGGGCCGGGCGACCCGGCCGCTGCCGACTACGCCGTCGCGGCGGTGCGGGGCGTCCTCGACGCCCGCCGGCCGCTGTTCGGCATCTGCTTCGGCAACCAGATCCTCGGCCGCGCCCTGGGCCTGGGCACCTACAAGCTGCGCTTCGGCCACCGCGGGCTCAACCAGCCGGTGCTCGACCGGGTCAGCGGCACGGTGCGGGTGACCAGCCACAACCACGGCTTCGCCGTCGACGCGCCGCTGGAGGGCCACGCCGACACCCCCTACGGGCGGGTGGAGGTCAGCCACGTCGGGCTCAACGACCAGGTCGTCGAGGGTCTGCGCTGCCTCGACGTGCCGGCCTTCAGCGTCCAGTTCCACCCCGAGTCGGCGGCCGGCCCGCACGACGCCGCCCCGCTCTTCCAGCGGTTCGTCGACCTGATGGAGGAGAACAAGGGTGCCTAAGCGGACCGACATCGAGCACGTCATGGTGATCGGCTCCGGGCCGATCCTGATCGGCCAGGCCGCGGAGTTCGACTACTCCGGCACCCAGGCCTGCCGGGTCCTCCGCGCCGAGGGCCTGCGGGTCAGCCTGGTCAACAGCAACCCGGCGACGATCATGACCGACCCCGGCATCGCCGACGCCACCTACGTCGAGCCGCTGACCCCCGAGTTCGTCGAGAAGGTCATCGCCAAGGAGCGGCCCGACGCGCTGCTGGCCACCCTCGGCGGGCAGACCGCGCTCAACATCGCGATCGGGCTGTACGAGAACGGCGTCCTCGAGAAGTACGGCGTCCAGCTCATCGGCGCCGACGTCGACGCGATCAACCGCGGCGAGGACCGCCAGATGTTCAAGGACATCGTCCGGTCGATCGGCGCCGACGCCCCGCGCTCCACGGTCTGCGCGAGCGTCGAGGAGGCGATCGCCACCGCCGAGGAGGTCGGCTACCCCGTCGTCATCCGGCCGAGCTTCACCATGGGCGGCCTCGGTTCCGGCATCGCCACCGACGAGGCGATGCTGCGCCGCATGGCCGGCCACGGGCTGGCCGACTCCCCGGTGCACACGGTGCTCATCGAGGAGTCGGTGCTCGGCTGGAAGGAGTACGAGCTCGAGCTGATGCGCGACCGCAGCGACAACGTTGTGGTCATCTGCTCCATCGAGAACATCGACGCGATGGGCGTGCACACCGGCGACTCGGTGACCGTCGCCCCGGCGATGACGCTCACCGACCGCGAGTACCAGCAGATGCGCGACGTCGGCATCGCGGTGCTGCGCGCGGTCGGGGTGGACACCGGCGGCTGCAACATCCAGTTCGCCGTCCACCCCGAGACCGGCCGCCTGGTCGTCATCGAGATGAACCCGCGCGTCTCCCGCTCGAGCGCCCTGGCCTCGAAGGCCACCGGCTTCCCGATCGCCAAGATCGCCGCGAAGCTGGCCATCGGCTACACCCTCGACGAGATCACCAACGACATCACCGGCGTCACGCCGGCGGCGTTCGAGCCGACGCTGGACTACGTCGTGGTCAAGATCCCGCGGTTCGCCTTCGAGAAGTTCCCCGGCGCGGACCCCCGGCTGACCACGACGATGAAGAGCGTCGGCGAGATCATGTCCATGGGGCGCAACTTCGCCGAGGCGCTGGGCAAGGCGATGCGGTCGACCGAGACGAAGGTCGCCGGCTTCTGGACCGGCCCGGCCGACGGGCGCTCCGCCGAGGAGCTGCTGGAGGCGCTGCGCACCCCGGTCGACGGCCGGCTCTACGTCGCCGAGGCCGCGCTGGCCGCCGGGTCCAGCGTCGAGGACGTCGCGGCGGCCAGTGGTTTCGATCCGTGGTTCGTGGACCAGATCGCGCTGGTGTCCGAGATCGGGGCGCAGGTGCGCGAGGCGCCGTCCCTCACGCCGGAGCTGCTGCGGAGGGCCAAGCGGTTCGGGCTGTCCGACCGGCAGGTGGCGGCGCTGCGGCCCGAGCTCGCCGGTGAGGACGGCGTCCGGACGCTGCGCTGGCGCCTCGGCATCCGGCCGGTCTACAAGACGGTCGACACCTGCGCCGCGGAGTTCGCCGCGCAGACGCCGTACCACTACTCCTCCTACGACGAGGAGAACGAGGTGCGGCCACGCGAGAAGCCGGCCGTGCTGATCCTCGGCTCCGGGCCCAACCGGATCGGGCAGGGCATCGAGTTCGATTACTCCTGCGTGCACGCGGTCATGGCGCTGCAGGACGCCGGCTACGAGGCGGTGATGGTCAACTGCAACCCCGAGACCGTCTCCACCGACTACGACACCGCCGACCGGCTGTACTTCGAGCCGCTGACCTTCGAGGACGTGCTCGAGGTCGTCGAGGCGGAACGGGCGGCCGGGCCGGTGGCGGGGGTCATCTGCACCCTCGGCGGCCAGACGCCGCTGGGTCTGGCGCAACGGCTCAAGGACGCCGGGATCCCGGTGCTGGGCACCTCACCGGAGGCCATCGACGCCGCCGAGCACCGCGGCTCGTTCTCCCGCGTGCTGCACGACACCGGGCTGTCCGCCCCGAAGCACGGCATGGCGACGACGTTCGACGAGGCCCGTGAGATCGCCGCGGCCGTCGGGTACCCGGTGCTGGTCCGGCCCTCCTACGTGCTGGGCGGCCGGGGCATGGAGATCGTCTACGACGACGCCACGCTCGAGGCCTACATCGCCAAGGCCACCGACGTCAGCCCGGAGCACCCGGTGCTCGTCGACCGGTTCCTGGAGGACGCCGTCGAGATCGACGCCGATGCCCTCTACGACGGCACCGAGCTCTACCTGGGCGGGGTCATGGAGCACATCGAGGAGGCCGGCATCCACTCCGGCGACTCCTCGTGCGCGTTGCCGCCGATCACGCTCGGCTCGGCCGACATGATCAACATCCGGGCCGCCACCGAGAAGCTGGCCGCGCGGATCGGCGTCCGCGGGCTGATGAACGTCCAGTACGCGCTCAAGGACGACATCCTCTACGTGCTGGAGGCCAACCCCCGGGCCAGCCGCACGGTGCCGTTCGTCTCCAAGGCCACCGCCGTCCAGCTGGCCAAGGCGGCGGCGCGGATCGCGGTGGGCGAGTCGATCGCCGACCTGCGCGCGGCCGGCGTCCTGCCCGCCAGCGGTGACGGCGCGGACCTCCCCGACGACATGCCGATCGCGGTCAAGGAGGCGGTGCTGCCGTTCCACCGGTTCCGCACCGAGGAGGGCCATGGCGTGGACACCGTGCTCGGCCCGGAGATGAAGTCCACCGGCGAGGTCATGGGCCTGGACTCGGAGTTCGGGCGGGCCTTCGCCAAGTCCCAGGCCGCGGCCTACGGGTCGCTGCCCACGGAGGGCACCGTCTTCGTCTCGCTGGCCAACCGGGACAAGCGCTCGGCGATCTTCCCGGTCAAGCGGCTCGCCGACCTGGGCTTCCGGGTGATGGCGACGTCCGGCACCGCCCAGGTGCTCCGTCGCAACGGCGTCGACTGCGAGGTCGTCGGCAAGTACAGCGAGGGCCCCGGCAACTGCGTCGAGAAGATCCTGGCCGGCGAGATCGACATCGTCGTCAACACGCCGTTCGGGTCCCCGGGCAACGGCGGGCCGCGGCTGGACGGCTACGAGATCCGCACCGCCGCCGTGGCGGCCGGGATCCCGTGCATCACCACGGTGCAGGGCATGGCCGCCGCCGTGCAGGGGGTGGAGGCGCTGCGCCGCGGTGAGATCGGCGTCCGCAGCCTCCAAGAGGTGCACGCCGCCCTGACGGGACGCCGCGCGTGAAGGGCCAGAATGGCCATTCTGGCGCGCTGACCGCGCCGGCTGCGAAGGCCGAACACCCGCCGGTGCAGCGGGTGGCGGAGGTGGTCGGCCGTCGGCCGGTCAACGCCTACACCGAGCTGCGGCTGGCCGCGCCGGAGATCGCCGCCACCGCCGTCCCCGGGCAGTTCGTGGCCTTCGCCGTCGGTGGTCCGCTCTCGGGAAGCCTGCTGCGCCGCTCCATCGCGATCGCCGGCACCGGCGACGGCGTGGTGACGGTGGTCGTGGCCGCCCACGGGCCGGGCTCGACCTGGCTGGCGGGGCTGCAGACGGGGGACGTCATCGACGTCGTCGGGCCGCTCGGCCGGCCGTTCCCGATGCCCGCCCCCGGCACGCCGGCTCTGGTGGTCGGCGGCGGGTACGGGGCCGCGGCCCTGGTCGGGCTGGCCGAGCGGCTGCGCGCGACGGGCTCGCCGGTGACCGCGATCGCCGGGGCGGCCTCGGCCGACCGGTTGTGCTCGGTGGAGGAACTGGGGTCCGTCGCCGACGAGGTCGTCGTCACCACCGACGACGGCAGCGCCGGACGCCGGGGCTGGGTCTCCGAGCCGGCCGCGGAACTGATCGCCGACGTCGGTGTCGTCTACGCGTGCGGGCCGATGGGCATGCTGCGGGCGGTCGGCGAGCTGGCCACCGCGGCGGGGGTGCCGAGCTATGTCGCCGTCGAGGAGTCGATGGCCTGCGGGATCGGGGTGTGCATGACGTGCGTGCTGCCGGTGATCGGGGAGGACGGCCGCAGCCGGTTCGCCCGGTCGTGCGCCGAGGGGCCGGTGTTCGGCGGGGACCGGGTGCGCTTCGCCGACGTCGGGAAGCTGCCGTACGACCTCGTGGGTGCCGACGCGATGGGAGTGGTGGCGCCGTGACCGCCGTCGAGACCGCGGTGGACATGGGGACGGCGATCGGGTCGGTGCCGATCCCGAGCCCGGTGCTCACCGCCTCGGGCTGCTCGGCGTTCGGCCGCGAGCTGGAGCCCTTCGTCGACCTGACCGCGATCGGCGCCGTCGTCACCAAGTCGGTGCAACTGCGCCCGCGCTCGGGCCGGCCGACCCCGCGGATGGCCGAGACGCCGAGCGGGATGCTCAACTCGATCGGCCTCCAGGGGCCGGGCATCGACGGTCTGCTGGCCGAGGAGCTGCCCTGGCTGGCCGAGCGGGGCGTGCGCTCGCTGGTCTCGATCGCCGGCACCCGCGTCGAGGACTTCGCCGAGCTGGCCGAGCGGCTGCGCGGCGTGCCCGGGGTGCTCGGCCTCGAGGTCAACATCAGCTGCCCGAACGTGGAGAGCCGCGGCGAGGTGTTCGCCTGCGACCCGGTCGCCGCCTCCGACGTCATCGCCGCGGTGCGGGCCGCCGCCGACCCGGCGCACCCGGTCTACGCCAAGCTCAGCCCCGACGTCACCGACATCGTCTCCGTCGCCCGTGCGGTGACCGACGCCGGGGCCGACGGCCTGTCGATGATCAACACCCTGCTCGGCCTGGTCATCGACCCCGACACGATGCGCCCGGTCCTCGGGGGGATCACCGGCGGGCTCTCCGGCCCGGCGATCCGCCCGGTCGCGCTGCGCTGCGTCTGGCAGGTGCACGCGGCGCTGCCGCAGGTGCCGATCCTCGGCATGGGCGGCATCCGCACGGGGCTCGACGCGCTGCAGTTCGTCCTCGCCGGAGCCTCGGCGGTGAGCGTCGGGACGGCGGTGTTCAACGACCCCTCCGCGCTCGGCCGGGTGCACGAGGAGCTGGCGGCCGCGCTGTCCGCCCGGGGGTTCGCCTCGCTCCAGGACGCCGTCGGCCACGCGCACCGGCCGGTGGACGCATGACGCGCCCCGGCTTCGCCGACGGCCCGCGGTTCGGCGAACGGCTGGCCCGCGCGGTGGCCGAGCGCGGACCGCTGTGCGTCGGTCTCGACCCGCACCGGTCGCTGCTGATCGACTGGGGGGTCGGCGACGACCTCGACGGGCTGCGCCGCTTCACCGAACTCGTCGTCGAGGCGCTGGCCGGCTCCGTCGCCGTCCTCAAGCCGCAGATGGCCTTCTACGAGCGGTTCGGGTCGCGGGGGATCGCGGTCCTCGAGGAGGCCGTGGCCGAGATCCGGTCCGCCGGCGCGCTGGTGCTGCTCGACGCCAAGCGCGGCGACATCGGCTCGACCATGGAGGCCTACGCCGACTACCTGCGCAGCGACCATCCGATGCAGGTCGACGCGATGACGGTCAGCCCCTACCTCGGCCCGGAGTCCCTGGCGCCGGCGCACCGCACGGCCAGGGACTTCGGAGGCGGTCTGTTCGTGCTCGCCCGCACGTCGAACCCCGACGCCGGCACCTTCCAGCACGCGGTCGTGGGGGACCGGACCGTGGCGCAGTCCGTCGTCGACACCGTCCGCGGCTGGAACACCCCGGACTGGCTGGTGACCGACCCGCCGACCGACATCGCCTCGTTCCGTGATCAACGGAGCTCCTGGGGGGCTTCGACCGGCTCGTTCGGCGTCGTCGTCGGGGCCACGCTGCCGGAGCTCGACGTCGACCTCGACAGCCTCGGCGGGCCGATCCTCGCCCCGGGACTGGGCGCGCAGGGCGGCTCGCCGGCCGACCTGCGCCGGCTGTTCGGCACCGATCGCGCCGTCCTGCCCACCGTGTCGCGCGGCGTGCTGGGGGCCGGTGCGGACCCGGGCGCCCTGCGGGTGGCCGCCGACCGGTGGGCCACCGAGCTCTCCGCATGAGGCGGGCCCTGCCGTGGCTGGTCGCCGCGCTGGGCGGCGTCCTGGCGGTGGCGGGCGTGGCCGTCTTCGCCTCGGCCAACTCTTCGGGCGTCGGCTGGGCCGGGTACATGAGCGAGGCGCCCCTCGAGCCGATCACCGAGGCCTACCAGAGCGACCTGATCCTGTTCTCCGACGGTGCGGTTCTGTGGACCCGGCAGCACGCCCTCGGGGCGGTCCTGGTCGTGCTCGGCCTGCTGGTGCTGGCCGGGTTCGGCGGATGGCTCCTCGGGCGTCGCCGGGCGCGTGGCAGCACCCTCGGCTGAGCCGTCCGGCGTGTCGTGCCCCGGCGTGTCGCACAGTGCCGCTCGCCGGGCGGCCCGTGGAGCGGCATCCGGAACCGCCTCGTCCGGATGCCGCTGACCTGCGGGCATCACGCATCGTCACTGCGTACGTGAACGACGCGTGAACGCGACGACACGCGCGTGACGGAAAGTCGCGCACAACCCACGTGACCAGCGGATTTGCCGGGAACTAGGTTGGCCGTGAGGCTCAGAGGCGAGCCCCTTCCCACCGAGTCCCTCACCGGACCGCCGGGTCGGACCACCGGCCGGGCGAACGACACGATTGGGTCGACCATGCCCCTGCCTGACCTGTCCCCGGAGCAACGTGCCGCCGCCCTCGAGAAGGCCGCCGCTGCCCGCAAGGCGCGCGCCGAGCTGCGCGAGCGACTGAAGAGCAAGGGCGCCACCGTCGGCGACGTCCTGAAGCAGGGTGAGACCGACGAGGTGATCGGGAAGATGCGGGTCTCCGCGGTCCTGGAATCCCTGCCCGGAGTGGGCAAGGCGCGGGCTGCGAAGATCATGGAGCGCCTGGAGATCTCCCCGACCCGCCGTGTCCGCGGCCTGGGCGCCAACCAGCGGAAGGCGCTGGAGGCCGAGTTCAGCGGCGAGAAGGTCGTCTGACACCTGGCTGGGGGAACACCGACCCGGACGAGGACGACGAGTGGCGACACCAGCACCGGCACGGCTGACCGTGCTGTCCGGACCCTCCGGGGTCGGCAAGGGCACCGTGATCGCCGAGGTCCGGCGGCGGCACCCGGAGGTGTGGGTGTCGGTCTCGGTGACCACTCGCCGTCCGCGTCCGGGTGAGGTCGACGGCGTGCACTACCACTTCGTCGACGACGCCGAGTTCGACCGGCTGATCGAGAACGACGGGCTGCTGGAGTGGGCCGAGTACGCCGGCAACCGCTACGGCACGCCGGCCACCCCGGTCCGGATGCGACTGGCCCGCGGCCTCCCGGCCCTGCTCGAGATCGAGCTGCAGGGCGCGCGGCAGGTGCGGACGCGGTCACCGGAGGCGCAACTGGTGTTCCTGGCGCCGCCGTCCTGGGCCGAACTGGTCAACCGGCTGACCGGCCGCGGCTCGGAAGCGCCCGCGGTGCAGGAGCGCCGGCTGGCCCTGGCGCAGGCCGAACTCGACGCCGCCGGGGAGTTCGACGTCGTCGTCGTCAACGACGACGTGGCCCGGGCGGCCGACGAGTTGGTAGGCTTGCTGACTGCGCCCGCTCCCGGTCTGCACCAGGGGACGGGCGCGCACGAGTGACGGTGCCTTGATGAGACCGCCGCCGCGTTGATCGCCGGCCCGTCGCTTTCGCCGATCTACTGAGGAGCACGCCCGCCCGTGTCCGGAGTCGCACCTGCCCCCGAGGGCATCACCAACCCGCCGATCGACGAGCTGCTCGAGCGCACCAGCAGCAAGTACGGCCTGGTCATCTTCGCCGCCAAGCGCGCGCGCCAGATCAACGCTTACTACAGCCAGCTCTCCGAGGGCCTGCTGGAGTACGTGGGCCCGCTGGTCGACACAGCGCCGCAGGAGAAGCCCCTGTCGATCGCGCTCCGCGAGATCAACGAGGGTCTGCTGACCCACACCGCCGGCGAGAACTAAGGCCCCGTCCGGAGGCTCGCCGCGAGCCTGCGAGTGGTGAGGAGGACGGGGTCCTTCCGCTGCCCCCCACCGCTCGCAAGCTCGCGGCGGGACCCTGCAGGGTGGCCGCTCCAGTACCTCACCTGGGCACCCAGATTGATGAGAACGCACCCGGCAGCACCTGCCGGGTGCGTTCTCGTGTTGGGAGGATGAGTGCCGTGTCGTCGATCGTGCTGGGCGTGAGCGGGGGAGTGGCCGCCTACAAGGCCGCCTTCGTGCTCCGGGCGTTCACCGAGGCCGGGCACGACGTGCGCGTCGTGCCCACCCCCGGCGCGCTGCACTTCGTCGGCGCGGCCACCTTCGAGGCGCTGTCGGGCAACAAGGTCACCACCGACGTCTGGTCCGACGTCCCCGAGGTGGCGCACGTCCGCATCGGGCAGGCCGCCGAGCTCGTCGTGGTCGCACCGGCCACCGCCGACCTGCTCGCCCGGGCCGCGGCGGGTCGCGCCGACGACCTGCTCACCGCCACCCTGCTCACCGCGTCCTGCCCGGTCGTGTTCGTGCCGGCCATGCACACCGAGATGTGGCTGCACCCGGCCACGCAGGACAACGTCGCCACCCTCCGCCGGCGCGGCGCCGTCGTCCTGCCGCCCGCGGTCGGGCGGCTCACCGGCCCCGACTCCGGGCCCGGCCGCCTGCCCGAGCCCGCCGACATCGCGGCCCTCGCCGAGGTCGTGCTGCGGCTCGGCGCCGACGCGCTCGCCCAGGACCTCGTCGGCCGCCGCGTCGTGATCAGCGCCGGCGGCACCCGCGAGCCGCTGGACCCCGTCCGCTACCTGGGCAACCGCTCCTCGGGCCGGCAGGGCTGGGCGCTGGCCCGCGTCGCCGCCGCGCGCGGTGCCGAGGTGGTCCTCGTGGCGGCCAACGTCGAGGCCCCGTCGCCGTTCGGCGTCCGCGTCGTCCCGGTGGGCACCGCCGAGGAGCTGCGCGCGGCGATGCTCGAGGAGGCGGTGGGCGCCGACGTCGTCGTCATGAGCGCCGCCGTGGCCGACTTCCGGCCCGAGGCCGTGGCGGCCACCAAGCTGAAGAAGGGCAGCGGCAGCGAGCCCGCGGCGGTGCCGCTGGTCCGCAATCCCGACGTCCTCGCCGAGCTGGTCACCAAGCGCGCCCCCGGTCAGCTCGTCGTCGGCTTCGCCGCCGAGACGGGGGACGACGACGGCGACGTGCTCACCCACGCGCGCGCCAAGCTCGCCCGCAAGGGCTGCGACCTGCTCGTCGTCAACGACGTCTCCGACGGTCAGGTCTTCGGCCGACCGGAGAACGCCGTGGTCGTGCTCTCCGCCGACGGCGGCGCCACCGACCTGCTCGAGGGCAGCAAGGACGCCGTCGCAGCCGGCATCTGGGGGGCGGTCGCGGCGCGACTCGGCCCACGTCCCGGGGGCTGACGGGCGGCGCTGTCCCCCCGCGCCGGTACCGTGGCAGGAACCGGTTCCATCACACACGAGCCCCAGGGAGTACCGAGTGCCACGCCGCCTCTTCACGTCCGAGTCGGTGACCGAGGGCCACCCGGACAAGATCGCCGACCAGATCAGCGACTCGATCCTGGACGCCATGCTCGAGCAGGACCCGCGCAGCCGGGTCGCGGTCGAGACGATGATCACCACCGGCCAGGTGCACATCGCCGGCGAGGTCACCACCGCCGGCTACGTCGAGATCGCCGAGATCGTCCGCAAGACCATCCTCGGCATCGGTTACGACTCCTCCCGCAAGGGCTTCGACGGCGCCTCCTGCGGCGTCAGCGTGTCCATCGGCGCGCAGTCGCCCGACATCGCCCAGGGCGTCGACACCGGGTACGAGGCGCGCACCGCCGGCGCCGCCGAGGACGAGATCGAGCGTCAGGGCGCCGGCGACCAGGGGCTGATGTTCGGCTACGCCACCGACGAGACCCCCGAGCTGATGCCGCTGCCCATCGCGCTGGCGCACCGCCTGTCCCGGCGCCTGTCGACCGTCCGCAAGGACGGGTCGGTGCCCTACCTGCGGCCCGACGGCAAGACCCAGGTCACCGTCGTCTACGAGGACGACCAGCCGGTCGCCGTCGACACCGTCGTGGTCTCCTCGCAGCACGCCGAGGACATCTCGATCGAGCAGCTGCTCACCCCCGACGTCCAGGAGCTCGTCGTCGAGCCCGAGCTGGCCGCGCTGGGGCTGCCCACCACCGGCTACCGGCTGCTGGTCAACCCGACCGGCAAGTTCGTCATCGGCGGACCGATGGGCGACGCCGGCCTGACCGGTCGCAAGATCATCGTCGACACCTATGGCGGCATGGCCCGCCACGGGGGCGGCGCCTTCTCGGGCAAGGACCCGTCGAAGGTCGACCGCTCCGGTGCCTACGCCATGCGCTGGGTGGCCAAGAACGTCGTGGCCGCCGGCCTGGCCCGCCGCTGCGAGGTGCAGGTCGCCTACGCGATCGGCGCCGCCCACCCGGTCGGCCTGTTCGTCGAGACCTTCGGCACCGGCACGGTGGCCGACGACGTGCTCGAGAAGGCGATCAGCTCGGTGTTCGACCTGCGGCCGGGCGCGATCGTCCGCGACCTGGACCTGCTGCGGCCGATCTACGCGCCGACGGCGGCCTACGGCCACTTCGGGCGCACCGACCTCGACCTCCCGTGGGAGCGGCTGGACCGGGTCGAGGCCCTGCGCTCGGCCACCGGGGCCTGAACGCACTGAGCGACCCCGCTCCCGACGGCCCGGGTACCAGCGCCCCGCTGGTGGCCCGGGTCGTCGTCGACGTGCCCCTGGCCCACCTGGACCGCCCGTTCGACTACGGCGTCCCGGAGAAGTTCGCCGACACCGTGCAGGCCGGCTGCCGCGTGCGGGTCCGGTTCCACGGCCGCCTCGTCGACGGCGTGGTCTGGGAGCTCGGCGGCACCACCGACTTCGCCGGCCGGCTGCAGCCGCTCTCGCACGTGCCGTCGGGCGAGCCGGTTCTGACCTCGCAGGTGGCCCGCCTCGCCCGGGCCATCGCCGACCGCTACGCCGGCACGCTCAGCGACGTGCTGCGGCTGGCCCTGCCGCCCCGCCGGGCCGCCGCCGAGAAGCGCCCCAGCCCGACGCCCGACGCGCTCCCCGGCCCGCCGGACCCCGCGGGCTTCGCCCGGTACACCGCCGGCCCGGCCCTGCTGACCGCCCTGGCCGAGGGGCGACCCCCGCGCGCGGTCTGGTCCGCCCTGCCCGGCGAGGACTGGCCCACCCGGCTGGCCGAGCTGTGCCGCGCGGCGCTCTCGGGGGGCCGGGGCGCGCTCGTCGTCGTCCCCGACCACAAGGACCTCGACCGGCTGGAGGCCGCGGCCGGCCGGCTGCTGCCCGAGCACTCGTTCACGGTGCTGCGGGCCGGTGACGCGCCCGAGAAGCGCTACGGGCAGTTCCTCGCCGCCTCGCGGGGCGCGGCGCAGGTCGTGCTCGGCACCCGGGCCGCGATGTTCGCCCCGGTCCGCGATCTCGGGCTGGTGGTCGTCTGGGACGACGGCGACGACATCCACGCCGAGCCGCTGGCGCCCTACCCGCACGCCCGCGACGTCCTGCTCCACCGTGCCTACCTGGACAACTGCGCGGCGGTCGTGGCCGGCACCGCCCGCACGGCGGAGGCGGCGCTGCTGGTGGAGTCCGGCTGGGCGCACGAACTCGTGGCCGACCGCGCGACGCTGCGGGCGGCGGCTCCGCGCGTGCAGGCGCTCGGCGACGACTTCGAGCTCGCGCGCGACCCGGCCGCCCGCTCCGCCCGGCTGCCGTCGATGGCGCACGAGGCCGCCCGCCGCGCCCTGGCCTCCGGGTCACCCGTGCTCGTCCAGGTGCCCCGGTCGGGCTACGTGCCGTCGCTGGCCTGCGCCCGCTGCCGGGCCCCGGCCCGCTGCGCGCACTGCGCGGGGCCGCTGGGCATCTCGCCGCGACCGGGCCCCGACGGCGGCCGGATCCCGGCCTGCCGCTGGTGCGCCCGGCCGGCGACAACGTTCGACTGCCCGCACTGCCACGGGACGAAGCTGCGCGCCTCGGTGGTGGGGGAGGCCCGCACCGCCGAGGAGCTGGCCCGGGCGTTCCCCGGGGCCACCCTGCGCGTCTCCGGCCGCGCGTCGGGCGTGCTGGCCACGATCCCGGGCGGACCGTCGCTCGTCGTGGCCACCCCGGGCGCCGAGCCGGTCGTCGAGGGCGGGTACGGCGCCGCCCTGCTGCTGGACTCCTGGGCGCTGCTGGGCCGGGCCGACCTGCGCGCGGGGGAGGAGACGCTCCGGCGGTGGATGAACGCGGCCACCCTGGTGCGGCCGGCCTCGGCGGGCGGCGCCGTCGTCGTCGCCGCGGACGCCGCGCACCCCGTCGTCCAGGCGCTCGTGCGCTGGGACCCGGCGTGGCTGGCTGAGCGCGAACTGGCCGACCGTCGCGAGCTCGGCTTCCCGCCGGTCACCCGCATCGCGGCCCTGTCGGGCTCGCCGGCCGCGCTGGCCGAGTTCCTCGAGGCCCTGCGGCTGCCGGCCGACGCCGACCTGCTCGGGCCCGTGCCGGAGCCACCGCGGCCCGGCCAGGAGGGTGAGCGGGAGCGCTACCTGGTGCGGGTGCCGAGGGCCGAGGGGGCCGTGCTGGCGCACGCGCTCACCGAGGTGCAGGGCGTGCGCAGTGCGAAGAAGGCGCTGGAGCACGTCCGCGTGCAGCTCGACCCGCTCGACCTCGTCTAGCCCCGGTTGATCATCGGATTCGTGTACAGGCGTACGGCGTGCCGGCCCGTGTCGCGTGCACGAATCCGATGATCAACTCCCGCCTTCTAGGATCGACGGGTGAGCGTCACCCCGATCCGGCTCCTCGGCGACCCGGTCCTGCGCACCCCCGCGGCCCCGGTCGTCGACTTCGACGCCGAGCTGCGCGGGCTGGTCGCCGACCTGACCGAGACCATGCACGCCGCCGGGGGCGCCGGCCTGGCGGCCCCGCAGATCGGCGTGGGTCTGCGTGTCTTCACCTGGTACGTCGACGGCGAGGTCGGCCACCTGGTCAACCCCGACGTCCGCGCCGTCGGGGAGGAGACCGAGGAGGGCCCCGAGGGGTGCCTGTCGATCCCCGGCTACCGCTGGGACTGCCGGCGGCACCTGCACGTGGTGGCCAGCGGCTGGAACATGCACGGCGACCCGGTGCAGGTCGAGGGCTCCGAGCTGCTGGCCCGTGCGATCCAGCACGAGACCGACCATCTGGACGGCGTGCTGTTCGTCGACCGGCTCGACGCCGAGGCCCGGGCCGCGGCGCTGGCCCTGCTCGAGGACGCCGAGTGGGCGGGCATGGCCGAGTACCTGCCCGTCCCCGTCCCGCTCGTGAAGGTGAGCCCGCACTGAGGCTCCTGTTCGCGGGCACCCCCGCGCCGGCCGTCCCGTCGCTGGAGGCGCTGCTCGCCTCCGGTCATGAGGTCGTCGCCGTCCTCACCCGTCCCGACGCCCGCGCCGGCCGCGGGCGCACGGTGAGCCGGTCCCCGGTGGCCGAGCGCGCCGACGCCGCCGGCATCCCCGTGCTGCAGCCCCGGTCGCCCCGCGAGCCGGAGTTCCTCGAGCAGCTCGCCGGCCTCGCCGTGGACTGCGCACCCGTGGTCGCCTACGGCGCCCTCGTGCCGCAGGCCGCCCTCGACCTGCCCCGGCACGGGTGGGTCAACCTGCACTTCTCGCTGCTGCCCGCCTGGCGCGGGGCGGCACCGGTGCAGCACGCGATCATGGCCGGCGACGACCTCACCGGCGCATCGACCTTCCTGCTGGAAGCCGGCCTCGACACCGGCCCCGTCTTCGGCACCGTCACCGAGCGGATCGGCCCGCGCGACACCGCCGGGGCGCTGCTCGACCGGCTGGCCGTCAGCGGGGCGGGGCTGCTCGTCGCCACCCTCGACGGGATCGCGGCGGGCACCCTGGTGCCGCAGCCGCAGCCCGCCGAGGGCATCAGCCTGGCCCCGCGGATCGAGACCGCCGACGCCCGCGTCGACTGGGCGCTGCCCGCGCACGTGGTCGACCGGCGGATCCGCGGCGTCACGCCGGCCCCCGGCGCGTGGACCACCTGGCGCGGGGACCGGCTGCGTCTGGGGCCGGTGACCACCACGGACGAGCCCTCCCTCGAGCCCGGTGAGCTGCTCGTCGCGTCGGGTCGGGTGCTGGTCGGCACCGGCAGCGGCCCGGTCCTGCTCGACCAGGTGCAGCCGGCCGGCAAGCGCATGCTCCCCGCCACCGACTGGGCGCGCGGCGCCCGTCCCTCCGCGGGGGAGCGGGTGGGGCAGTGACGGGCGCCTCCCGGAAGGGACGACGGCGGCACCCGGCGACCCGCCGTCCGGTGCTCGACGGCGCCCGGCTCACCGCCTACGACGTGCTCGACGGCGTGTCCTCCCGCGCCGCCTACGCCAACCTGCTGCTGCCGCAGCTGCTGCGCGAGCGGGAACTCGACGAGCGTGACGCCGCCTTCACCACCCAGCTGGCCTACGGGGCGCTGCGGGCCCAGGGCACCCTCGACGCCGTCCTCACCGGGCTGGTGAGCCGGCCCCTGGCAGAGCTGGACCCGCGCGTCCTCGACCTGCTGCGGCTCGGCGCCTACCAGCTTCTCGACCTGCGGGTGCCCTCGCACGCCGCCGTCGACACGACCGTCGCCCTCACCCGGGCCATCGTCGGCACCGGCGCGTCCGGGCTGGTCAACGCGGTGCTGCGCAAGGTGGCGACCGGCGGCGACCGCGAAGCCTGGCTCGACCGGCTCGACGGCGACGCCGCGACGCGCCTCGCCCTGGCCACCGACCATCCCCGGTGGATCGTCGACGCCTGGCGGGACGCCCTCGGGAGGGACGACACCGAGCTCGAGGCCGCGCTGCTGGCCGACGACGCCGCGCCAGAGGTGCACCTCGTGGCCCGCCGGATCGACCGGGAGGCGCTCGCCGCGGAGGCGGGCGGGCAGCCCGGCCCGTGGTCCCCGTACGCCGTGCGGATGCCCGGCGGCGACCCCGGCAGGGTGGCGTCGGTGCGCTCCGGCGCGGCCGCGGTGCAGGACGAGGGCAGCCAGCTCGCCGCGCTGCTCCTGACGCGAGTGCCCCTGGACGGCCCGGACGCCGCGTGGCTGGACATGTGCGCGGGCCCTGGCGGCAAGGCGGCGCTGCTCGCGGCGGTCCGCCCCGAGGGCGTGCGGCTCACCGCGGTCGACCGCGCCCCGCACCGGGCCGAGCTGGTGCGGCAGGCCCTGAGCGGCGAGCCGGACGTCGAGGTCCTCACCGCCGACGGCACGCGACCGCCGTGGGCGCCGGCCTCGTTCGACCGGGTGCTGCTCGACGCGCCGTGCACCGGCCTGGGTGCCCTGCGGCGTCGTCCGGAGGTGCGCTGGCGCCGGACCCCCGACGACGTGCCGCCCCTGGTCGAGCTGCAGACCGCGCTGCTGGACAGCGCCCTGGCCTCGGTGCGGCCCGGGGGAGTGGTCGCCTACGTGACCTGCTCGCCGCACACCGCCGAGACCGTGGCCGTCGTCGACGCGGCGGCCCGGCGGGACGACGTCGAGGTGCTGCCGGTGGCGCCGCTGCTGCCCGACGTGCCCGATGTCGCGCGCGGCGACCACGGTCAGCTGTGGCCGCACCGGCACGGCACCGACGCGATGTTCATGGCGCTGCTCCGCCGCACCCGCTGACCCCCGATAGCCTGCCGCGCATGGACTGGCTGCCCGCTGATTTCGAGCACCCGCTCCGCGCTGACCTGCCCACGGGCCAGCACCTCCGCCCCATGGGGGCCGCCGACACGGAGATCGACTTCCCGGCCGTCATGGGGTCGCGCGAGCGGCTGTGGTCCGTCTACGGCAAGGCCTGGGGCTGGCCGCCGGCGCACATGACCGTCGAGCAGGACCGGGACGACCTCGCGCACCACGAGCGCGAGATCGCCGCGCACGAGAGCTTCCTCTACGGCCTGTTCGAGCAGGACGAGTCGGAGCTGCTCGGGTGCCTGTACATCGACCCGCCGGAGAAGGCGGGCGAGGCCGGCGCGGAGGTGTCGTGGTGGGTGGTGGACCGGCTGGTCGGCACCGACGTGGAGCGGGCGTTCGACGAGTTCGTGCCGCGCTGGCTGGAGGCGCAGTGGCCGATGCCGCGGCCCCGGTACATCGGCCGGGACCTGTCCTGGGACGACTGGATCGCGCTGCCCGGGCGCGAGTGACCCCCTAGAACGGGCCGAGGCCCGCCGCCTCGGCCGCGTAGCGCGCGGTCAGCACCCGCAGGTGGTCGACGATCGCCGTGCACAGCCAGGCGGCGCTCCCGGTCGCGGCGAGCACGGCCGGGGCCAGGGACTCCGCGTAGCCCAGCTCCCGGTCGCGCAGCCCGGCCACGGCCGCGATCGCGGTGACGCCGGCGTCCTCCGGCGTCCAGCCGGCCGGCTCGCCGTCGGGATCACGAGCGAGATCGGCGAGGGTGCGCGCGACGTCGCCGTCCACGTAGCGGCGGCCCAGACCGAGAGCGCCGCGGCCTTGCGACCAGCGGCCTGCGCGCACCGCGCCGTCGGCCACGTCCCGCAGCCCGATCCGCCGCTCGTCGAGCCACCCGTCCAGCGACCGCTCGGGCTCGATGCCGATCGCGGCCAGCAGGCGGTCGGCCGGGGCGAAGCCGGTGGGGGTCGGGTCGACCAGGATGCTGTCCTCGGTCTGCTCCACGCGGGCGCTCAGCGCCAGGTCGAGCAGGAGCGCCCCCCGGACGGCGGGCCCGCAGACGAGGCGGTCGGACAGCCGGCCGTTCTGGCCGAGGCACAGCGCGGCCACCCGGATGGACACGTCGCCGGCCCCGGCCCCCGCTGCTGTGCGCTCGGTCACGCGGGAAGCCTAGGTGGGGGGCGGCCGATCACCGGCCACCTAGACTCGGTGGACGTGGCCAGGGAACCGATGATCGCGCCGAGCCTGCTGTCGGCGGATTTCACGCGCCTCGCCGAGGAATCGGAGCGGGTGGCGGATGCCGACTGGCTGCACTTCGACGTGATGGACGGGCACTTCGTGCCGAACCTGACCTTCGGCCTGCCGGTGATGCAGGCCCTGCAGGCGGTCAGCCCGGTGCCCCTGGACTGCCACCTCATGATCGAGAACCCGGGGCGCTGGGCGCCGGGCTACGCCGAGGCCGGGGCCCGCAACGTCACGGTGCACGCGGAGGCCTGCACGGACCCCCGTGCGGTCGCCCGCGACATCCGCGCCGGCGGAGCCCTCGCCGGGCTGGCCCTGAAGCCCGAGACGTCGCTCGACCACTACCTCGACGTGCTGCACGACTTCGACACCCTCCTGATCATGACCGTGGAGCCCGGGTTCGGCGGGCAGTCGTTCATCGAGGAGGTGCTGCCCAAGGTCCGCCGGGCCCGGCAGCTGGTCGACACCGGGCATCTGTCGCTGTTCGTGGAGGTCGACGGCGGGGTCAACGGCGACACGATCGAGCAGGCGGCCGAGGCCGGCGCCGACGTGTTCGTCGCCGGGTCGGCGGTCTACGGGGCCGACGACCCCGCGAAGGCCATCGCCGCGCTGCGTGCCCGCGCCGCCGCTGCGATGACGGGGTGACCACCCCGGCCGAGCAGGCCGCCATGGCCCGGGCGCGAACCCTGGCCGACGGCGTCCTCGGGACCACGAGCCCCAACCCGCCCGTCGGCGCGGTCGTCCTCGCCTCCGACGGTGCGGTGGTGGGGGAGGGCGCGACCGCCCCGCCGGGTGGCCCGCACGCGGAGGTGACCGCACTCGCCCGTGCCGGCGACCGCGCCCGCGGGAGCACCGTCGTCGTCACCCTCGAACCGTGCGCGCACACCGGCCGCACCGGTCCCTGCACCGATGCCCTGATCGCCGCGGGTGTGTCGCGGGTCGTCGTCGCCGTCCCGGAACCCACCGAGCTGGCCGACGGCGGCGCCGAGCGGCTGCGCGAGGCCGGGATCGACGTCGAGCTCGGCGTGCAGCGGGCCGAGGCCGAGACCGGTGCCCTGGCCGGCTGGCTGACCGGCGCCCGCGAGCGGCGGCCGTTCGTCGTCTGGAAGGCCGCCGCCACCCTGGACGGCCGGGTGGCCGCCGCCGACGGCAGCAGCCGGTGGATCACCGGAGCGGCCGCCCGGGCGGAGGTCCACCGGTTGCGCGCCACGTGCGACGCCGTCGTCGTCGGGTCGGGCACGGTGCTCGCCGACGACCCCCAGCTCACCGTCCGCGACGCCGACGGGCGGCCCGCCGCGCGGCAGCCGCTGCGCGTCGTCGCCGACCGGCGTGGCCGGGTGCCGGCGACCGCCCGCGTGCTCGACGACGCGGCCCCGACCCATGTGAGTCGCGCCACCGATCCGGCGGCCCTGCTCGCCGAGCTGTTCGACCGCGACGTGCGCCGCGCCCTGCTCGAGGGTGGTCCGGCGCTGGCCGCGGCGTTCCTCCGCGGCGGCCTGGTCGACGAGATCCTGCTGCACCTGGCCCCGAAGCTGCTGGGGGCCGGACCCTCCCTCGTGGGTGACCTGGGAATCCCGTCGATCGGCGGCGCGCTGACCCTCGAGATCGTCGATGTCACCCCCCTGAGCGGGGACGTGCAACTCAGGTTGCGTCCCACCCGGCACACTGGGGGCCGGCAGCACGTGGACGGAGGGAGCTGAGGTGTTCACCGGGATCGTCGAAGAGGTGGGCACCGTCGTCGTCCGCGAGGACCGACCGGACTCCGCCGTGCTGCGGATCCGTGCGCAGCGGGTGCTGGAGGACGTCGCCCTGGGCGACTCCATCGCCGTCGACGGCGTGTGCCTCACCGTGACCGGGGTCGAGGACGGCGTCTGGAGCACCGACGTCATGGCCGAGACCCTGCGCCGCAGCAGCCTGGGCGGCGCGGTGGCCGGTGCCGCGGTGAACCTCGAGCGCGCGGTCACCCCGCACACCCGGCTCGGCGGGCACCTGATGCAGGGCCACGTCGACGGTGTCGGCAGCGTCCTCGCCCGCACCCCGGGCGCCGACTGGGAGGTCGTCCGGATCGGCCTGCCGCCGGAGCTGGCGCGCTACGTCGTCGAGAAGGGCTCCGTCGCCGTCGACGGGGTCTCGCTGACGGTCAGCGCCGTCAGCGCGGCCGACGACCCCCGCCCGTGGTTCGAGGTGAGCCTCATCCCCACCACCCTCCGCGAGACCACGCTCGGTGCGCGCGCCCCGGGGGACCCCGTCAACCTGGAGGTCGACGTGATCGCCAAGTACGTGGAGCGACTGCTCGGAGGACGGGTCGCATGAGCGCTCCACTGGGTCGCCTCGACTCCATCGAGAGCGCCATCGCCGCCATCAAGGACGGCCGCCCGGTCGTCGTCATCGACGACGAGGACCGCGAGAACGAGGGCGACCTGATCTTCGCCTCCGAGCTCGCGACGCCCGACCTGGTCGCGTTCATGGTGCGCTACACCTCGGGCTACATCTGCGTCGCCGTCACCGAGGCCGACGCCGACCGGCTGGACCTCCCGCCGATGTTCCGGGTCAACCAGGACCGGCGCGGCACCGCCTACACGGTCACCGTCGACGCCCGCGAGGGCGTGACCACCGGCATCTCCGCCTCCGACCGGGCGCACACCATCCGGCTGCTGGCCGACGCCGGCACCACCTCGGCCGACCTGGCCCGCCCCGGCCACATCGTGCCGCTGCGCGCCAAGGACGGCGGCGTGCTGCGCCGCCCCGGCCACACCGAGGCGGCCGTCGACCTCGCCGTCCTCGCCGGGCTGCGCCCCTCGGGGACGCTGTGCGAGATCGTCAGCGAGAAGGACCCCACCGGCATGGCCCGCGGCGAGGAGCTGCGCGTCTTCGCCGACGAGCACGACCTGTGCATGGTCTCGATCGCCGACCTGATCGCCTACCGCAAGCGCTTCGACAAGCTCGTCGAGCGCGTCGCCGAGGCCAAGGTCCCGCTCGCCCCGGGCACCTTCACCGCCGTCGGCTTCCGCAGCACGTACGACAACCGCGAGCACGTCGCCTTCGTCTACGGCGAGATCGGCGACGGCGAGGACGTGCTCGTCCGGGTGCACTCCGAGTGCCTGACCGGCGACGTGTTCGGCTCGCTGCGGTGCGACTGCGGTCCGCAGCTGCAGGCCGCGCTGGCCGCCGTCGCCCAGGAGGGCCGCGGGATCGTGCTCTACATCCGCGGGCACGAGGGCCGGGGGATCGGACTGCTGCACAAGCTGCAGGCCTACCAGCTGCAGGACATGGGCGCCGACACGGTCGACGCCAACCTCGACCTGGGCCTGCCGGCCGACGCGCGCGACTACGGCACCGGCGCGCAGATCCTCGTCGACCTCGGCGTGCGCACCATGCGGCTGCTCAGCAACAACCCGGCCAAGCGCGCCGGCCTGGAGGGCTACGGCCTCAAGGTCGTGGGCCGGGTGCCGCTGCCCAGCCACGTCACCGCCGAGAACCTGGACTACCTGCGCACCAAGCGCGACCGCATGGGGCACCTGCTGGACATCATCGAGCCCGAGACCGAGTCCGGCCCCGCCGACAGCCCGGCCGCCCTCGCCGAGGAGCAGCCCTCGTGAGCGGCTCGGGGGCGCCCGTCGTCGAGCCGGTGGACGCCGCGGGGTTGACCCTCGGCATCGTCGCCACCACGTGGCACGCCGAGATCACCGACACCCTGCTGACCCGCGCCGTCGCGGCCGCCCGGGCCAGCGGCATCGCCGACCCCACGGTGGTGCGGGCGCCCGGCGCGGTCGAGCTGCCGGTCGTCGCCCAGGCGCTGACCGAGCGGCACGACGCGGTCGTCGCCCTCGGCGTCGTCATCCGGGGCGGCACCCCGCACTTCGAGTACGTCTGCGACGCGGTCACCGCCGGCCTGACCCGGGTCGCGCTCGACGCCGGCAAGCCGGTCGGCAACGGCGTCCTCACCTGCGACACCGAGGAGCAGGCCCGCGACCGTGCGGGCCTGCCGGGCTCGGCCGAGGACAAGGGCTGGGAGGCCGCCATCGCGGCCCTGGCCACCGCACTGACCCTGCGCGAGCTGCGGGCCCCGCAGCGGACGACCGGCTTCAGCGCCGCGCCGGTCCGGGAGGCCCGCTCGTGAAGACCTTCGACGAGTTGTTCGCCGAGCTGTCGGGCAAGGTCGCCACCGACGACCCGGCCTCGGGCACGGTGCGCGCCGTCCGCGACGGCGTGCACGCCGCCGGGAAGAAGGTGGTCGAGGAGGCCTCCGAGGCGTGGATGGCCGCCGAGCACGAGAGCGGCGAGCGGACGGCGGAGGAGATCAGCCAGCTCCTCTACCGGGTGCAGGTCCTCATGCTGACCAGGGGCCTCACCCTCGACGACGTCTACGCTCACCTGTAATTCCGCCCCGCCGTCACCCGTCGAGGAGTTCGTCCCGTGCTGCGCATCGCCGTGCCCAACAAGGGCGTCCTGAGCGAGCCCGCGGCCGAGATGCTCGCCGAGAGCGGCTACCGCCAGCGCCGCAGCACCAAGGACCTCGCGGTCTACGACCCGGACAACGACACCGAGTTCTTCTACCTGCGCCCGCGGGACATCGCCGTCTACGTCGCCGCGGGCACCCTCGACGTGGGCATCACCGGCCGCGACATGCTGATGGAGACCGCGCCGTCGAACGGGGAGGGCGCCGCGGCGGTCGAGGTCATGCCGCTGGGCTTCGGCCGTTCGTCGTTCCGCTTCGCCGCGCCGGTGGAGTCGGGCATCGAGCGGGTCGAGCAGCTGGCGGGCAAGCGGATCGCGACGGCCTACCCGGTGCTGCTCCAGCGCTACCTCGCCGAGTCGGGCATCAAGGCCGGCGTGGTCAAGCTCGACGGCGCGGTGGAGACCGCCTGCCGGCTCGGTGTCGCCGACGCGGTCTGCGACGTCGTGGAGACGGGGACGACGCTGCGCGCGGCCGGGCTGCAGACGATCGGTGACCCGGTGCTGACCAGCGAGGCGATCCTGGTGCGCCGCGAGGGTGCCGAGGAGATCCCGGCCGTCGCCCAGCTCCGCCGCCGGCTGCGCGGGGTGCTGGTGGCGCGGCAGTACGTGATGCTCGACTACGACTGCCCCAACGACATCCTGGCGGCGGCGACCGCCGTGACCCCGGGCATCGAGGGGCCGACGGTCAGCCCGCTGCAGACGCCGGGCTGGTCGGCGGTGCGCGCGATGGTCGCCCGCAACGACACCAACCGCGTCATGGACGAGCTCTGGGAGCTCGGCGCGCGGGCGATCCTGGTCACCAGCATCCACGCCTCGCGCATCTGAGGGACTCCGCGGCAACTCCGGCGCCCTCCCGTACGTTCCAGCGTCATGCGCGTGATCACTGGCTTGGCGGTGCTGCTCGCCCTGGCGGCCTGCGGGTCCTCGGGGAGCGGCGGCACGGATGCCGGTGCCTCCAGCTCGGCGACCGGCGCCTCCGGCGAAGACGACCTGGTGATCGAGGTCGACCGGGGCGACGGTTCCGAACCCGAGCGGTACACGCTGGTGTGCGGGGACGCCCCGGAGGGCGACCACCCCGATCCGGCCGCGGCGTGCACGCACCTGGCGGGCATGGACGCGCCGTTCGCGCCGCTGCCGACGGACATGGTGTGCACCGAGCAGTACGGGGGCCCGGAGACCGCCCGGATCGCCGGTCGCTGGCACGCCGAGCCGGTCGAGGCCGAGCTCTCGCGCACCGACGGCTGCCGCATCTCCCAGTGGGACGCGCTGGGTCCGGTGCTGCCGCCGGTCGAGGGTGCGGTCGCCGACTGAGTCGGAGCTCGCCCGGGTCCTACGTCGCGAAGGCGAGCACGTCCCGGGCGATCCGGCTGCTCGAGGCGGCCCGCATGTGTCCCGCCCGGGAGTACCAGACCAGCTGGCAGTCCGGGATCCGCGCGGCGGTCTCCCGCACGACCGCGGGCGGGAAGAAGCGGTCCCGGTCACCGCAGATCAGCAGCACCGGCGCCCTCACCCGGTCGAGCACGCCCCGTGAGTCGTAGCCGACCTCGGCCTCGACCTCGACGAGCATGTCCTCCCTCGGGCCGTGATCCACGACGGCTCGCGCCAGCAGTGGGGCGAGCAGCCGGCGCACCGGACCGAGGGCCCGGCCGGGGAGCAGGTACTCGGCGAACGCGCCTCCGGCCGCGAGGCGGTCGCCACGGCGGAGGGCCTCGGCGAGCCGGAGGTCGACCGCCTTGCCCCAGGGGCTCACCTCGTACCCGCTGACGACGAGGGCGACGCGGCCCACGCACTCCGGATGCCGCGCGGCGAGGTCCTGGGCGACCATCCCGCCGAAGGACTCGCCCACGACCAGGTCGACCGAGCCGCCGAACTGCTCGGCGATGATGCGGGCGTAGTCGTCGGCCATGTCGGCGATCGAGTGGCCGGCGGGCATGTGCCGGCGTCGTGCCACGATCCAGACCGCGTACCCGGCCGAGACGTAGGGGGCGAACAGCCGTCCGGTGGCCCGGCGCATCAGCCCGGTCGGGATGGTGCGGCCCGGCCCGCCCTGGATGAACAGCATGGTCCGGGGGCCGTCGCCCCAGGTCAGGTACTCCATCGCGCCGGGGAAGGTGCCCGCGCGTGGTTCGGCGCGCGTCGCCGTCCGCACCGCCATGACGTCCCCTCTCGCCGCCCCGTCCCGACGATCGCGTGGCCGGCGGTCGTCGCTCACGGGGCGAAGGTCCCTCCCGCGGTGCGGATGGTCATCGCGGGCCGGCCCGGAACGCCGACGCGCCCCCGGTCCGGTGGACCGGGGGCGCGTCGGGTCGCGGGATCAGCGGGGGCGCAGCGTCCGGTCGACGAGGTCGATCGCCGTGCAGAGCCCCAGCGCCATGGCCCGGCCGCTGGTGGAACCGGTCGCCAGCAGGCCGGCGACGGCCGGGGCGAGCGGGCGCTCGCCGACCAGTGCGTGCAGCACGGCTGCGTACTCGCCGCTGACCCGGCCGCAGGCGGCGTGCCGGAGCAGGGCCCGGGAGAGCTCGGTCGTGCGGCCGCCGGCCAGCGAGTAGACGCCCGCCGCGAAGCGCTCGGCCGACGGGTGGCCGAGCAGGACCAGCCCGGCGATCGTGCCGGCCATGACGTCGTCACCGGCGGGCGTGAGGCCGGGACCGAGCCCGATCAGCCGGGTGGCGGTGCGCAGGGCGGCGTCGAGGTCTGCCCGGCGGACGGCGCCGCGCAACGCGGCCAGGGGGCCGCCCGGGCCGGTCGGCAGGCCGGGGAGGGTGAAGGCGCTGTGCGGGACGCCCTCGCCGTACAGCGCGTTGCGCAGCTGCCGCACGCCCTCGGGGAGCAGGGCCGGCCGCGTGCTGGGCAGCTTGGGGCGCGGGTTCCACCACGCGGCGGCGCTGACCGCGAGGTCGCCCACGACGATCCGGCCGCCCCCGACCTCTGCCGGGGCACCGCTGGGCAGGGCCACCAGGGGGCGGCCGTTGCTCGGACGGAAGAGCACGCACCCGAGGGGCAGGCGCGCGGCGTCGCTGGTGAGCACACCGACGACGTCACCGCCGCGCTCGGTGGGGACGAACAGGTAGACCGCCGCCGGCAGGCTCATGAGCACCCGGGCCGGGCGGACCGGGCCGCGCAGCAGTTCGGCGACACCGGTGCTCGCCGAGGCGGGCACGGCCGTGGCGGCGCGCGCGGGCGGGGCGGTGCGGGCAGTGGCCTGCGCGGACTCGCGGGGGAGGGGGATCGTGGGCAGACCGGCCCGCGCGGCGCGACCGCGCTGCGGTGCCTCCGACTCGGGGCGACGGCTCGCCTGGCCTGTGGTGTCGTCGATCGTGCGCATGGCGGCCTCTCACCAGGGAGAACTGCGGAGAAGCCGACCTCTTGACCCCCCCGCCCGGATCCGACCTCGTCCGTGGCGGAAGATGGGTCGATCACCGACGTTGGTGAGGGGCCTACCATCCAGCGGACGGGGTGGACCGGGCCTCGAACCTATGCGGCGCGTCGCACGCCCTCGTATGGCGGAAGTCGCCAAGAATGGGGGTCGGCGTCCAGGGACAACTGACAGGATGGCAGTGTGTGGCAACCTGGACGGCGAACGGAGAGGGGACGCGTCGTGACGCAGGGTAGCGCCTCACCGGGCCCCTCGACACACCGTTACGAGTCGATTCCGTTCCGTCGCAACTGGGCGGTCGCCGAGTCGCGCGCCGACAGCCGCGACGAGCGGACCAGCTGGCAGGAGCGGATGGGCCTCACGGTCGAGGACGCCCTCGACCTCCCGGGCCTGGCCGGCACCGCCGTGGCCGCCGGAGCGTCGGGTCTGGGGCGCACGGTGCGGCACATGGTCGTCGACGACCCGACCGATCCGCTGGCCGGCGCGGGCCCCGACGTCCTCGTCGTCCTCGGTGCGCGGCTGCCCCCCGCCGACGCCGCCAACTGCCGCGCCCTCGTCGAGCGCCTCGACTCCATGGGCACCGCCGCCCTGGCCTACCGCCGCAGCGACGGCCCGGCCCCCGTGCCCGGCGAGGTGCTGGCCGAGGCCGACCGCCGCGGCCTGCCCGTGCTCGCCCTGCCCGCCGGGGTGCGCCTCGACGAGATCGTGTCCGAGGTCCTCGGCACCGTCGTCACCAAGCAGAGCCAGGCCCTGGCCCTCTCCTCCCGGATGGACGACGAGTTCATCGGCGTCGCCCTCACCGGCGGGGGGCTCGCCGAGGTCGCCCAGCGGCTGGCCGTGATGCTCGAGGGCGCCGCGGTCCTCGGGCTCGGCCCCGACCGCGAGGTCGTCACCAGCGCCGGGCCGCGCGAGGACGTCGAGGAGATCAGCGACTGGCTGTGGCTGCTCGACGCCGCTGCCGACGACGCCCTGGCCGAGCTCACCCCCTCCCGACGGCTCTCCGGGGTGCGCGCCGACCAGACGGTCGTCACCCCCGCCGACGTGCTCGCCGACGCCGACCTGTCACCGGCCGACGGCATCCTGCTCGTGCCCGGGCACCACCAGCTCCCCGGCGGGGTCGGGGAGTACGCGGTCGCGCCGATCATGGCCGGCGACCAGCGGCACGGCTGGCTGGTGGCCGTGCACCGGACCGGCGCGATGATGGTCGGCGCCGGTGGCGTGCTCGAGCGGGCCGCGGTCATCGCCGCGCTCTCGGTGATCCGGCTGCAGGCGGTCCACTCGGTGGAGCTGCGCTTCCAGGGAGACCTGGTGCGCCGGCTGGTGGGCGGCTCGGTCGGCCACACCGAGCGGACGCTGGCCTACACGCGGTCCTTCGGCTGGCGGCTCGACGGGCCGGTCGCCGTCCTGGTCACCGCCACCGAGACCGTCGCCGACGCGGCCGCCGACCCGACGAAGGCCCTCGACGTCCTCGACCGGCTCGCCGACGGCTGGCGCGCCGCCCTGGAGACCGAGGTCGCCGGCGCCGCCGTCGCCGGCCTGGCCACCGAGATCGTCACGTTGCTCCCGCTCGACGGGCGCACCCCCGAGGAGGTGTCCGCGCTCGTCTCGGCGGTCACCTCACGCGTCAACGGCCGGCTGCGGCGGGTGGGCCGGCTGCTCGGCACCGGGATCGGCCGCCCGGCCGAGTCGCTGTCGGCCCTGGCCGAGGCGCACCGCCAGGCCCAGCGCGCGCTGGGGGTCGGTCAGGAGATCCACGGCGGGACGGCGGTGACCCACTTCGACCAGCTCGGGGTGTTCCGGCTTCTCTCGCTCATCCCGGACAGCTCCGAGCTGCGTTCCTACGTCGACGAGGTGCTCGGCTCGCTGGCCGACGCGTCCGACGCCGACTCCGCCGACCTGCGCGAGACCCTGCGCGTGCTCCTGGAGACAAACCTCAACGTGGCCGAGTCGGCCCGCCGGCTGCACTTCCACTACAACACGATGCGCTACCGGATCGGCAAGCTGGAGCGGATGCTCGGGCCGTTCACGTCCGACCCGACGCTGCGGCTCAACCTGCTGCTGGCCCTGCACGCCGCCCGGATGCGCGGGCTGGACCAGCCGCACCGACCGCCGATCGAGGCCGGCCTGCTGATGCCGCCCGACGACGGCCTCGACGCCCTCGTCTGAAGCAGGACCCCGGAGCGTGACAGATGCCGTCGAGGGGCTGACCGGGCGCATGGCGGCGCTGCTCGCGTCGATGGACGGCGACCCGGCCCGCTTCTTCCTGGGCACGTACCTGCGCACCACCCGGGCGGTCGACGCGGCGCTGGCCCGCGGGCTGTTCGAGGACCCGCAGTGGGTGGCGGCGTGGGTCGTGGACTTCGCCGACCGCTACCTCGCCGCGCTGCGGGCCTGGCGGGCAGCGGCTCCCGACGTCCCCCTGCCCTGGCAGCTGGCGTTCGGCGCGAAGCCCGGCCTGCCGCCCGAGGCGCACGTGCTGCTGGGCATGAACGCGCACATCAACTACGACCTGCCGCCCTCGCTGCTCGCGATGATCCCGCCCGCGGACTTCGCCGACCCGCACCTGCTCGACCGCCGCCGCCGCGACCACGAGCGGATCGACGGCGTCCTGGCGTCCCGCGTCGCCGACGAGGACCTCGCGCTCCAGCGCGTGGGTGGCCGGCGGACGCCGGTGGACCGGCTGATCGCCCCGGCGAACCGCCACGCGGCCCGCACCTTCCTCAAGGAGGCTCGGCGCAAGGTGTGGCGCAACGCCCGTGCCCTGGACGCGGCGCGGCGGCGAGGGGACGGCGAGTACGCGATCCGGCTGGCCGACCTGGAGGAGGCCGCGGCCGCCCGGGTGCGCGACCTGCTGCGCCCGGGGCCGGTGCTGCTCCGGCTGGCCGTCCGCGGCTTCGGCGTCACGATCGCGCCCGCGCCGGGCGGCGCGCCGGCCTGATCCCCGGCAGGGTGGGGGAGGAGCGCCGCACCCGGCGGCGCGAGGAGGGAAGATCCCGCATGTCCGAACCCGCCCGTCCGCTGTCCGGCAAGGTCGCACTGGTCACCGGAGCCTCGTCGGGGATCGGCGAGGCCACGGCGGTCGCGCTCGCCGGAGCCGGTGCCGCCGTCGCCATCGGCGCCCGCCGCCGCGACCGGCTCGACGCGCTGACGGCGAAGCTCACCGACGGCGGCGCGTCGGTGCTGACGCTCGACCTCGACGTGACCGACGAGCAGGCCTGCGCCGATGCCGTCCGCCGGACGCGGGAGGAACTCGGCGGCCTGGACGTGCTGGTCAACAACGCCGGCGTGATGCTGCTCGGCACCATCCGCGGCGCCGACACCGAGGAGTGGCGCCGGATGATGCACACCAACGTCCTCGGCCTGATGTACATGACCCACGCCGCGATCGAGGGGATGGTCGAGCAGGGCTCCGGCGACGTCGTCAACGTGTCCAGCGTCGCCGGCCGCGTGGCCCGCAAGGGCGCGGGCGTCTACAACGCCAGCAAGTGGGCGGTGAACGCCTTCAGCGAGTCGTTGCGCCAGGAGGTGACGGCGAAGGGGGTCCGGATCGGCCTGGTCGAGCCCGGCGCCGTCACCACCGAGCTGAACACCCACATCACCCACCCGGGCGCGAAGGCCGCCTCGGAGAAGATGCACGCCAGCATGCGGGTGCTCGCGGCCGACGACATCGCCCGCGCGGTGCTCTACATGGTCAGCCAGCCGCCCCACGTGGCGATCAACGAGATCCTGGTCCGCCCCACCGACCAGGAGGGCTGATCGAGTCGGGTGGAGCAGGGGTCCTCTCTTTCAGTCCCGGAAGACCTCGATCGAGGCGCCCATCTCGACCAGCCGCTCGTAGAGGTGCTCGTAGCCGCGGGCGATGATGTCGACGTTGCGCAGCACCGACGTGCCCTTGGCCGCCAGCATCGCCAGCAGGATGCACACCGCCGGGCGCAGCGCGGGCGGGCACACGACCTCGGCGCTCGACCAGTGCGTCGGCCCGTCGATCAGCACGCGGTGCGGGTCGAGCAGCCGGACGTCGGCGCCCAGCCGCGTCAGGTCCGACAGGTGGATCGCCCGGTTGTCGTAGACCCAGTCGTGGATCAGCGTCGAGCCGGTCGCCGTCGCCGCGATGACGGCGAAGAACGGCAGGTTGTCGATGTTGAGGCCCGGGAACGGCATCGGGTGGATCTTGTCGAGCGGGGCCTGCAGGGTGGACGGCGAGATCGTGACGTCGGCCAACCGCGTGTGCCCGTTGTCGGCGAGGTACTCGGGGGAGAGCGAGTACCGCAGGCCCATCTCGGCGAGCACGGCCAGCTCGATCTCCAGGAAGTCGACCGGGGCCCGCCGCACGGTGAGCTCGGAGCCGGTGACGATGCCCGCGGTGAGCAGGCTCATCGCCTCCACCGGGTCCTCGCTGATCGTGTAGTCGACGTCGGCGTCCAACTCGGTGCTCCCGGTGACGACGAGCGTCGTCGTCCCCAGGCCCTCGATGCCGACGCCGAGCAGCCGCAGGTACAGGCAGAGGTCCTGCACCATGTAGTTGGAGCTGGCGTTGCGGATCGTCGTCGTGCCCTCGGTGCGCGCGGCGGCCAGCAGCGCGTTCTCGGTGACGGTGTCCCCGCGCTCGGTCAGGACGACGGTGCGGCTCGCCGCGCCGGTCGGTCGCACCGTCGCGTGGTACTCGCCCGCCCGGGCCTCCACGTCCAGGCCGAAGGGGCGCAGCGCGATCATGTGCGGCTGCACGGTGCGGGTGCCGAGGTCGCAGCCCCCGGCGTAGGGGAGCGCGAAGACCTCCGCCCGGTGCAGCAGCGGGCCCAGGAACATGATGATGCTGCGCGTGCGGCGGGCGGCGTCGGCGTCGATGCCGGCCACGTCCAGCTCGTCCGGGACGACGAGGGTGAGGTCGCGGCCCGCGTCGTCCCACGTGGCCGAGACGCCGATCGAGCGCAGCACATCGAGGATGCGGTCCACCTCGACGATGCGGGCCACGTTGCGCAGCGTCGTCCGACCGCGGTTGAGCAGGCAGGCGCAGAGCAGGGCGACCGCGGCGTTCTTCGACGACTTCACCGTCACGCTGCCCTGCAGGGGGCGGCCGCCGGTGACCCGCAGGTGGGTCGGCCCCGTCGGGCCGAGGGTGATCAGCTCGCTGTCGAGCGCGGCCGAGAGCCGGCCGAGCAGCTCGAGGGTCAGGTTCTGGTTGCCCTGCTCGATGCGGGCGATCGCGCTCTGGCTGGTGCCGAGGCGGTCGGCCAGCTGCTGCTGGGTCAGGCCGCGGTGGCGGCGGGCGTCGCGCACCAGGCTGCCGATGCGTCGGGTCACGGCGGCGGCGTCGGTGGTGTCGAGGGAAGAGTCGGTGACCGTCACCCGGGGCACGCTATCTCACATGTGAGATGCGAATCGGTGGAAGGCGGCGTCCAGGGCCTCCGCGGAGCCGGTGCCGTGGCCGCCCTGCTCGACGATCACCAGGTCGCTGCCCGGCCACTCGCGGTGCAGCTGCCAGGCGACGTCGGGCGGCCCGCTCACGTCCTGCCGGCCGGTGACGAGGACGGCGGGGATCCCCGACAACCGCGCCACCCCGCGCTGGAGCGCCCCGTCGGGGAGGAACCCGGCGTGCGACCAGTAGTGCGTGACCAGCCGGGTGAACTCCATCCGGAAGACCGGGTCCGCGAATCTCGGATTGGGCTGCCAGGCCGGGTCGAGGGAGACGTGGGTGTCCTCCCAGGCGCACCAGTCGCGTGCCGCCTGCTCCCGGACGGCGGGGTCGCCCGACTCGAGCAGGCGCGCGTAGGCCGCGGCCAGGTCGCCGTCCCGGTCGGCCTCGGGCACGCCGCCCCGGAACCGCTCCCAGGCCTCGGGCCAGATCCGCCCCATGTCCCGGGTGATCCACTCGACCTCGCGGGCGGTCGTCGTGCACACGGCCAGCAGCACCATCGCCGTGACGCGCTCGGGATGCGCCTGGGCGTAGGCGAGGCCGAGCGTCGTCCCCCAGGAGGCGCCGAACACCAGCCACCGGTCGATGCCGAGGTGCTCGCGCACGGCCTCCATGTCCGCGACCAGGGCGGTCGTGGTGTTGGCCGAGAGATCGGTCGCCGGATCGGCCGCCGAGGGCGTGCTGCGGCCGCAGTTGCGCTGGTGGATGACCACGGTCCGGTAGACGGCCGGGTCGAGCAGCCGGTGCATGCCCCGGGCCGGCGCCCCGGGGCCGCCGTGGACGACGACGGCGGGACGGGCCTCCCGGTCGCCGCGCGACTCCCAGTACACGGCGTTGCCCTCGCCCACCTCGAGCAGGCCGGATTCGTCGGGCTCGGTCTGGGGGTGGGGGGCGGGCACGACCGCATCCTGCCGGAAGGGGTGTGCCGGGCGGGGGCGTCACGACAGACTGGGCGGCGTGGACGTACTGGTCACCGGCGGCAGCGGTCATCTCGGTCAACGGCTCCTGGCGCCCCTGCAGGGTGCCGGGCACTCGGTCCGGCAGATGTCGCGGCGGGGCGCGGGCCCGGGTGGCGTGCGTGCCGACCTGGCCACCGGCCAGGGGCTGGCCGCGGCGCTGGCCGGGGCCGAGGTCGTCGTGCACGCGGCCAGCGATCCGCGGGGCGACCCGTGGCAGGTCGACGTCGCCGGCACGCGGCGCCTGGTGCAGGCGGTCGACCGCGATCGGCTGCGGCACCTGGTCTACGTCTCGATCGTCGGCGTCGACCGGATCCCGTTCAGCTACTACCGCGCTAAGTTCTCCGCCGAGCAGGTGCTGCTGGCCTCCGGCCTACCGGTGACGTTGCTGCGCGTCACCCAGTTCCACGACTTCGTCGACACGCTGCTCGAGACCGCCCGGAAGGGGCCGGTCCTGCCGGTGCCGATGGGCTGGCGGCTGCAGCCGGTCGACGTCGGCGAGGTCGCCGAGCACATCACCGGGCTGGTGGGTGCCGAGCCGGCCGGCGACGTGGTCGAGTTCGGCGGGCCGGAGGAGCTCACCGCCGCCGAGGTGGCGCGGGCCTGGGCGGCGGAGCGGGCGTCCGGGGCCCACGTGGTGGCCACGCCGGTGCCCGGCCGGATGAGCACCGCGGTGCGGGAGGGCGCCGCGCTGCCCTCGGGCGGCGGCCGGGGACGGCGGACCTACGCCGAGCACCTGCGCGGCTGAGGTCCGCACCGCGTCGGTCCTGCCAGTTCCCGCACCGCGACGGTCGACCTGGGTGCCGTGGCCGAAAGCCGCCGGGAATCGTCGTACCCGCCGCCTACTGTCCGCTCGTGAGCACGCAGACCCAGCCCGTCCCCTCCGCGAGCACCGCCCCGTCGGCCGGCATCGGCGGCCGCACGGTGCTCGCCGTCGTCGTGACGCTGCTCGCCTGGGCCTCGGCCTTCGTCGCGATCCGCGGGGTGGGGCGCGACTTCTCGCCCGGCGCGCTGGCGGTCGGCCGGCTGCTCATCGGCTCCGCGGTCCTCGCGCTGCTCATGCTGCGTGGCGGCTGGGTGCAACCCACCCGCCGCGAGTGGGCGCTCATCGCCTTCTGCGGGGTCGGCTGGTTCGGCATCTACAACGTCGCGCTCAACGCCGCCGAGCAGCACCTCGACGCCGGCACCACGGCGATGCTGGTGAACATCGGGCCGATCCTCATCGCCGTCTTCGCCGGGCTGATGCTGGGGGAGGGCTTCCCGCGCTGGCTGGTCGCCGGCATCGGCGTCTCGTTCGCCGGTGTGGTGCTGATCGGGGTGGCGACGCGGGGCGCCGAGACCGACCTGGTCGGTGTCGTTCTCTGCGTGGTGGCCGCCGTCGCGTACGCCGGCGGCGTGGTCGCGCAGAAGCCGGTGCTGCGCCGGCTTCCCGGCATCCAGGTCACCTTCCTCGCCTGCGCCATCGGCGCGGCCTGCTGCCTGCCGTGGGCCGGTGTGCTGGTCGGGGAGCTGGGTGCCGCCTCGGGGGCGTCGATCGCCGGCATGGTCTACCTCGGCGTGGTGCCGACGGCGCTGGCATTCAGCACCTGGGCCTACGCGCTGCGCCGGATGGACGCCGGGCGGCTGGGGGTGACCACCTACCTGGTGCCACCCCTGGTGATCCTGCTCGGCTGGCTGCTGCTCGACGAGGTCCCCCCGGCGCTGGCACTGCTCGGCGGCGTCGTCTGCCTGGCGGGTGTGGCGCTGTCCCGTCGCCGCGCTCGGGTGCGGCCACCGGTGCCGGCCGCGCAGGAAGCCGGCCCGACCGCCTGAGCCCGGCGTGACCGGGTGAGGGCCGGGAACGCGCACGCCGGGCTGCGGATGCGCTAGACCTCCGCCGTGACCGATCCATCGGCGTCCGGCCCGCTCGTCGTCACCGGCGCCCGGCTGCGCGACGGCCGGGTCGTCGACGTCCACTGTGCCGGGGGGCTCGTCACCGCGATGGTGCCGGCGGACGCCCTGCACGTACCCGGCGGGGCGACCCGGATCGACGCCGGCGGCGGGCTGGTCACCGAGCCCTTCGTCGACGCCCACCTGCACCTGGACAAGGTGCGCACGCTGCCGCTGATCGGCGACGAGGCGCTCCGGGCCTACACGGCCGACGGCATGGCCGGCTCCGCGCGCAGCATCGACCTGGCCAGCGCCGTCAAGCGGCACTACACCGTCGAGCGGCTGCTGCCGAACATCCGGCAGGCGCTGCAGGACGGCCTGACCCACGGCGTCCTGCACGTCCAGGCCTTCGCCGACGTCGACACCGCGGCGGGCCTGGTCGGGTTCGAGGCGGTCGACCTCGCCCGCCGCGAGTTCGCCGGCCGGGTCGACGTCGCGCTCGTGGCCTTCCCGCAGGACGGCGTGCTGCGCGACCCGGGCGCCGCGGACCTCGTCGAGCAGGCGCTCGCCGCCGGGGCCGACGTCGTCGGCGGCATCCCGTGGATCGAGGAGTCCGTCGCCGACCAGCAGGCCCACGTGGAGTGGGCGTGCGCGCTGGCCGCCCGGCTCGGCCGCCGGGTGGCCATGCTGACCGACGACGCGCCCGACCCGTCCCTCGGGACGACGGGCATGCTCGCCGAGGCCATGCTGCGGCACGGGCTGACCGGTCGCGGGGTCGCCTGCCACGCCCGGGCGCTGGGCCACTATCCCGAGGAGCGGCTGACCGCGGTGCTCGACCTGGCCCGCGAGGCCGGGCTGGGCCTGGTCAGCGACCCGCACACCGGCTCGGTGGCGCTCCCGGTCGAGCGGGCACTGGCGGCGGGGGTGGCGGTGGCGCTCGGGCAGGACGACATCGAGGACGCGTACTACCCCTTCGGCCGGCACAGCCTGCTCGAGGTGGCCTTCCTGGCCGCGCACCTGCTGGACATGCGCTCGGCGCCGCAGCAGGAGGTGCTCGTCGACCTGGTCACGACCTCGGCCGCCCGCGTGCTCGGGCTCGGGTCCTACGGGCTGCGCGAGGGCGGCCCGGCCGACCTCCTGGTGCACGACGCACAGCGCACGGTGGACCTGCTGGCGCGCCACGCGGCGCCCCGGGCCGTTCTCCGCGCCGGCCGGGTCGTCGCCGGGGCGGATGCGTGAGCCGGGCGGGTGCGGGCGGGGCCGCCCGGCCGCCGGTCAGAGGTAGGCGCGGGGGTCCAGCGCCGGCAGCTCGCCGGGGACGATCCGCCGTCCGGAGATCTCGTGGGTGATCAGCCGGAGCCAGTGCCCCTTGTCGCCCGGCGCCCACGGCTGGACGCCGCTCTCCTCGGTGCTGGCCACGAGCTCCGCGCGGTGCGCCTCGGTCACCTCCTCGGCCTGGCCGCGGATCAGCACGCTCCAGCCGCTGCGCGCGGCCCGGTCGACCTCGTCGACCTCGAAGGTGACGTTGGCGTGCTCGGCGGCGTGCAGGATCGTGCCGGCGTGCGTCCGGATCACCACCGTCGTGCCGTCGAGGCGGTAGTTGACCGGGAGGATCAGCGGATAGTGGTCGGCCACGACCCCGATGCGCCCGATCTCGTGCGTTGCGAGGAGGCGGTAGCACTCCTCGGTCGGGAGCACGTTCATCGTCGGGTCCGAGCCACCGTTGGTCATGGCCCCATCCTGGCCAGTGCCCGCCGAGTGCGCAGTAGGGAAGGCTGAGAAGGTAGGCAGCAGCGCGGCGTCCCGGACGCGGCGCAGACCTTGGAGCAGGGGGTGTGGCGGTGGAGCAGCAGGACTGGGCGCAGGTGGTCGCGGCCGCGACGCGGGCGCCGTCGATCCACAACACGCAGCCGTGGCGGTTCCGCGCGACCGCCGACCGGCTGGACGTGTTCTTCGACCCCGGCCGCGCCCTGCCGGTGCTCGACCCCACCGCGCGCCAGCAGGTCATCAGCTGCGGCATCGCCGTCGAGTTCGCCGTCGTCGCCCTCGCCGCCCAGGGGAAGGCCGCCGAGGTGGACCTGCTGCCGGATCCGGGCGACCCCGACCACCTCGCCGTCCTGCGGGTGACCGGCGCGGCGGCGACCGGAGCCGACGACGCCGCCTTGGCGACGGCGATCGAGCGCCGCCACACGGTCCGCGCGCCGTTCCTGCCCCGGGCGGTGCCCCAGGAGCTGATCGACCGGATCCAGGTCGAGGCGGGGCGGTTCGGCACGTGGGTCAAGCCGATCACGCGCGAGGAGGAGGAGGTCGCCACCGTCTTCCTCCTCTCCCGGGCCGAGGAGATCGAGCAGAGCGACCCGGCCTACCTCGCCGAGCTCGAGAGCTGGATGCGCACGGAGCCCGGCGCCGTCGACGGTGTCCCGGTCGAGGCCGTGCCCTCCGACGACCCGCAGGCGCGCCCGTCCAACTGGCTCATCCGCGACTTCGTGGTGGGCAGCCGGGAGCGCGCCGACTTCCTGCCCGGCCAGGACCCGGACGCGCCGCCGCCGGAGGTCGAGCGGCCCGCCGTCGTGCTGCTGGGCACCGACGAGGACGACCGGGACGACTGGCTGATGGCCGGCCGTGCGCTGGCCCGCGCGCTGCTGATCGTCACCGTGGACGGCGTCGCGGCGTCGCCGCTGACCCAGGCGCTGGACTGGCCGTCCACCCGCTCGCGGCTGCAGTCCCGGCTCTCGCTGGTGGGCCACCCGCAGATGCTGCTGCGGATGGGGTACCCGCCGGACCTGCCCGACGGCGCGGTCAGTGGCCGCCGGCCGGTCGCCGAGGTGCTCGACTTCGGCTGAGCCCCCGTCAGTCGCCGGGGCGCACCCTGGTCGACCAGTGGTCGTCGTCGGCGGTCTCCTGCTCGCGGGTCGCCTCGTGGCGACGGGCGGCCGCCTCCAGCGCCTCGTCGCGCAGCCGGTCCTGCTCGGCCTTCTCCTCGCGGGCCCGTGCCCGGGCCGCGAGCCGCTCGTCGCGGGCCGCGGTCGCAGCGGCCGGGTCGGCCCCGGACCGCCAGAGCGTCGCGCCGGCCAGGGCCAGGGCGATCGGCAGCACGTAGGCGGCCGCCCGCTCGGTGCCGCCCTCGCCCAGGAACGACGTCACTCCGGTCAGGAAGAACACGGTGCCCGCGGTCCCGATCAGGCCGAGGACCGCCAGGGCCGTGCCGACCAGCTCCGAGCGGGGGCGGAGGGTGTACGCGAGCGCGATCAGCCCGAGGCCGCCGCCGACGAGGTAGAGCACGGCCCCGGCGCGGTGCGCGGTCACGTTGCCGTCGAGGGGGAACACGCCGACCAGCAGCACTCCGACGGCGGCCAGGGCGAGCAGCCCGACGGCGATGCGCCCGGCGGTCCCGCGCAACAGCGGGCGCAGCGCCACCGCCCCGGCCAGGATCAGCGCCGCCTGCGCCACGAACGAGGCGTTCATCAGCTGGGCCGCCGGCGAGGTCGAACCTCCCAGCGCGCTGATGACATCGGCGGACCGCGAGTACCCGCCCCCGAACCGGACCTGCACCACGGTCTCGACGACGAAGAACTGGAGGGTCAGCAGCCAGGCGAGGGCGCCCCAGCGCAGCCGGTGGGCAATCACGGGCGCCATCGTCGCAGGCCGGTCGGGGCCGCCACCGGAGGCCGGTGGCGGTCGCCGGCTAATCGGTGGCCGCGTGCTCGTCGGCTCCGGCCGGGTTCGCGTCATCGGACCCGACCATCTGGCGCTCGTGCTCCGTGCGGTGCTCGAGCACCTCGTCGCTCGGGTGCGGGTCCTTGGCGTGCTGCGTCCGGTCCGGCGTCGGGTGCTCCTCGGGCACGATGACGTCGTCGAGGGTCGGGCCGTCGTTCGGGGCGGTCATGGGGGACTCCGTCCGGAAGGGGATGCGTCGTCGAGGGCATAGCCCGCCGGCGACCCCGCCAACCGTGATCAGCGCGGCTCGAGCCGGGCGGCCGGCAGCCACGACTCCACGAGCGCCGGGCCGTGCGGTCCGGTCACCGTGTAGGCGACCCGGCCCTGCCACGCGCCGCCCCGCTGCCGCCACTCCACCAGCAGGCCCGGCCACACGCCGGCCGCCTCGGGCGGGTCGCGCACCCAGCAGTGCCGGCCCTCCCCGCCGTCGCCGGCCGCGGCGTAGGCGGGGCCCGGCTCCGGTGCCTCCACGCGGAGGCCGGAGGCGGCGGCCCGCTCACCGAGGGAGCGACCGCCGCGTCCAGGAGTCATGCCGCCGGCCACCGGAGCAGTGTCGCACGTCTGTCGAACGTGTGTTCGACGGATCAGCGTCCGGCGTGGCGTCAGCCCCGTCCGCCGCCCACGGCGTCGCCGAGCGTCCGGGTGACCGCCTGCACGAGCGGGTGGTCCGGCAGGTCCTCGACGGCGACCGGGAGCGGCAGGGACCAGTTCGGCCGGTCCGTCGTCCCCGGCATGTTGGGCCTCCGGACCTCGCCGACGGCGTCGTCGAGCGTCGCCGACAGCAGCGTCGCGGGGGCCCGCGCCAGCAACTCGTGCGCCCGCTCCACCGCCGCGGCGGCCGGGGCGCCCTCGGGGAGCCCCGGCAGGTGGGCCAGCAGCGACGCCCGGCCGCGTTCGAGCTCCTCGTCGGTGCCCGTGCCGTGCTCCCGCTGCTCCTCGACGTCCGAGCCGGTCCACAGCCCGGCGACCGTGGGCAGGTCGTGGGTGGTGATCGCGGCCATCGACGCGGCGGGCCACTCGGCCGGGTCGTCGTCCTCGAACCACAGCAGCCGGTAGGACAGCACGCCGTGCTCGGCCATGGCCTCCCGGACGCCGTCCTCGACGGTGCCGAGGTCCTCGCCGACGACGAGCGCCTGCGCGCGGTGGCTCTCCAGGGCGACGATGTCGAGCAGGTCCTCGGCCGGGTAGCGCACGTAGGCGCCGTCGGCAGCCGTCCCGTCGGAGGGCACCCACCACAGCCGGAACAAGCCCATGACGTGGTCGATCCGCAGCCCACCGGCGCCGGCGATGGTGGCGCGGATCGACTGGACGAACGGCTCGTAGTCGGCGTCGCGAAGCCGCCACGGGATCAGCGGCGGGGAGCCCCAGTCCTGGCCGTGGGAGTTGAACGCGTCCGGTGGCGCGCCGACGCTCACCCCCTCGGCGAGGACGTCCTGCCACGTCCAGGCGTCGGCCCCGCCGCCGGCGAAGCCGATCGGCAGGTCCTGGATGACGGTCATCCCGTCGGTGGCGGCGGTGAACTGCAGCTCCAGCGCCCACTGCAGCCAGGCGTGGAAGGCGACGACGGCGCCGTGCCGCTCGACGTAGGCGTCGAGGGCGGGGCTCCCGGGGCGCCGGAGCTCGGCCGGCCACGCGTGCCAGTCGGCGCCGTGCTCCTCGGTGATCGCCGCCCAGATCGCCCAGTCCTGGAGCGGCTGCCCCTGCTCCGCCCGCCAGCGGCCGAACGCCTCGCCGCCGCCGTGGGCGAAGAAGATCCGCATGAGCACCTCGCGCTTGCGGGCCCAGATCGCGTCGCGGTCGATCAGCGCACCGGCCGACAGCGCACGGCCGGCGTCCTCCTCGAGGTCGACGCCCTCGGCCCCGGGCACCTCGGAGACCCGCAGGTAGATCGGGTTCCGGAAGCGCCGCGTGGCGGGCAGGTAGGGGCTGGCCTCCTGCTGGGCGATGGGCGCGACGGCGTGCAGGGGATTGATCAGCAGGAAACCGGCACCCTGGTCGGCGGCCATCCGGCGCACCGCGCGCAGGTCGGCGAGGTCGCCGATGCCCCAGCTCTGCCGGCTGCGGGTCGCGTAGAGCTGCACGGCCCAGCCCCAGGCGCGCAGCCCCTCGGGCAGCCAGCAGCGGCCGGGGGAGACGATCAGCCGCCGGCGCCGTCCCTCCGGCGTCTGCAGCCAGTGGTAGCCGAGGGGGAAGTCGTCGGGCAGCGCGCCGTCGACGTGCCGGACCTCGCCGTCCTCGCAGACGACTGAGGCCCGGTCGACCTCGAGGACGTCGCCGGGGCGGGCCACGATCGGTGCCCGGTCGTCGAGGTCGGCCGGTGGACGGCCGATGACCGCCCGCAGCCTCTCGATCGTCGCCTCGGCGACCTCGTGCTCCTCGTCGAGGGCGTCGAGCCAGGTGGCGTCGATGCCCCATTCGTCGGTCGTCCGCGCATGTGTCACCGGGCGATCCTCGCCGCGCCGGGGAAAGCCTGCAGCCTCAGGGCCGCGGTCGGGCCCGCTTCGTGGCGGATGCCACTGCGGGGTCCTCCGGCCACGGGTGCCGGGGGTAACGGCCGCGCAGCTCGCTGCGGACGGCGGGGTACCCGGTGGCCCAGAACCCGGAGAGGTCCGCGGTCGTGGCGACGACCCGCTGGGCGGGGGAGAGCAGCTGCAACCGGAGCGGACGTCCGGCGATCAAGGGTGCCTGAGCCCAGCCGAACACCTCTTGCACCCGCACCGAGAGCGTGGGGACGTCCGGATCGGAGTAGTCGACCCGGATCCGGGAGCCCGTGGGCACCTCGACCCGCTCGGGCACGACGTCGTCGAGCTCGCCGGCGACCTGCCACGGGACGAGCGCGCGCAAGGCGGCGACGACGTCCAGGCGGGTGAGGTCGGCGCGGCTGCGGGCACCCGACACGTCGATCGCGGCCAGCAGCACGTCGTCGTCAACGGCCGGCCACGGATCGCCGAGCCCGGCGTGAGCCGCCGCCAGCCGAGCGCGGAGCTGGCGCGCGGCAGGCGTCCAGTGCAGCAGCCCGAGCCCCTCGAGGCGCAGGCCCTCGGCGACGGCGCCGGCCACCTCGGCCGGGTCCGGATCGCGCAGCGGCCGCTCGGCCAGCACGATCGCGCCCAGCCGCTCCACGCGCGCGCCGGCCACGTCGCCGTTGCGCCAAGCCACCTCGTCGCGCTCCACGTGGAGAGCAGCGCCGGCCTCCAGGGCGGTCGCCTCGTCGATCGCGACGGCCGAGCGCACCCGCGCGTCACGGCGGCCGGGGGACCGGTCGGCGACGGCGATCGCCAGCCACGGCGCCCCGGCCAGCGCCGTCCCGGGGGAGAGCTCGGCGCCTGTTCCGGCGGCCATGAGGTAGGTGCCGGTCGTGCCCGGCCGGCGCCGGGCGAGCCGCTCGGGGTGCGCCAGTCCGACCACCAGCCCGGCGGCGGTGTCGTCTGGCAGGCGCGGGGGCGGGGCGTCGGCGGCGGCACGCACGAGCCGGGCCACCTCCTCCCGCCAGCGGGCGGTGGCCCCACGGTCCGCGCCCTCGCGCAGGCTCCGCCAGACAGCGCCGAGATCGTCACTGCGGAAGGACGTGTCACCGGAGAGCAGGGCGACGACCTCGGCCGCCCGTCGGCGGCCGACCAGCGGGGCGCCGTCGAGCAGTGCGCGGGCCAGGCGTGGGTGCACGCCGACGGCGGTCAGCGCCCGCCCTCGTGCGGTCACGCGGCCCTCGTCGTCGACCGCGCCGAGGCTCCGCAGGGTCTGCTCGGCCACGGTCATCGCCGCCGCCGGCGGAGGGTCGAGAAGGGCCAGGCCGCGGCCGCCGGGCGCTCCCCAGCAGGCCAGCTCGAGCGCGAAGGCGGTGAGGTCGGCGGTGGCGACCTCCGGCTCGTCGTGCGTGGGGAGCCGGTCGTGCTCGGCGGCGGTCCAGCAGCGGTAGACCGCGCCCGGTCCCTCCCGGCCTGCCCGGCCGGCGCGCTGGGTGACTGCTGCCCGCGAGGCGCGCACGGTGACCAGCGAACCCAGCCCGCGGGACAGGTCGGCCCGCGGGACCCGGGAGAGACCGGCGTCGACGGCGACGCGAACGCCCGGCACGGTGAGACTGCTCTCGGCGAGCGCGGTGGACAGGACGACCCGGCGGCGGAGCCCGGCCTGGAGCGCGGCGTCCTGCGCCCCGGCCGGGAGCCGGCCGTGCAGCGGCAGCACGTCGGCGTCGACCCCGCTCAGCCGCCCGGCGACGGTGCCGATCTCTCCGGCACCGGGCAGGAAGACCAGCACGTCGCCCGTCTGCTCGCCCAGCGCCCGGCGGACCGTCGCGGCGACGTGATCGAGCAACCGGGGGTCTACCCGGATGCCGTGCGGTGGGTCGACCGGCGAGGACGGCGGGGCCCAGACGACGTCCACGTCGTGCAGCGCGCCGGTGGCCTCGACGACCGGGGCCGCGTCGCCGTCCCCGCCGAGCAACGTGGCCAGCTGCTGCGCCTGGGCCGTGGCCGACATGGCGAGCAGCTGCAGGTCCGGGCGCAGCGCCGCCCGGACGTCGAGACAGAAGGCGAGCGCCAGGTCGGTGTCCAGGTGTCGCTCGTGGCACTCGTCGAGGACGACGGCGTCGACCCCGGACAGCTCCGGGTCGGCCTGCAGCCGACGGACGAGCAGGCCGGTCGTGACCACCTCGATGCGGGTCGCGGCGCTGCGCCTGCTGTCGCCGCGGACGCTGTAACCGACCCGCCCACCCACGGCCTCACCCAGCAGCGAGGCCATCCGGCGGGCGGCCGCCCGGGCGGCCACCCGGCGCGGCTCGGCGACGACGATGCGCCCCGCCAGGGCGCCGGCCAGGGCGAGGGGGACGAGCGTCGTCTTCCCGGTGCCGGGCGGGGCCACGAGCACGGCGGACCCCCGGGCCGACAGCGCGTCCGCCAGCGCGGGCAGGGCGGAGCGGACCGGGAGGTCGGTCCCCGGCGTCCCGGGCGGTGGAAGCACGGGGACCAGTCTCGCCTGCTGCCCTCCTGGCCCGTGGGGGTCTCGGCGCTGCTGACCGCCTCCCAGCTCGCCTACGACGTGCTATCGCGCTGGCCTCCGCGCTGGGCGCCCGGCTCCGCCGTTCCAGGACCGTCCGGGCCGTCGACGGGGTCACCGGGACGACGCTCATCGGGTTCGGCGTCACGCTGGCGGCCTCTCGCTGGCCTGGGCTGAGGTGGCCGCATCCACCCGACCTCGGTAGGCATGACGGATGCCGGTGATCGGATTCCACAACTCGCACGAGCAGGTGCACCCCACGGAGCTGCTGAAGGCCGTGCAGCACGCCGAGGAGGTGGGCTTCACCGCGGCGATGAGCTCCGACCACTTCTCGCCGTGGAGCACCCGGCAGGGACAGTCGGCGTTCGGCTTCTCGTGGCTGGGTGCGGCCCTCGCGACGACGTCGTTGCCGTTCGGGGCGGTGAACGCGCCCGGGCAGCGCTACCACCCGGCGATCGTCGCCCAGGCGGTCGCGACGCTCGGCGCGATGTTCCCTGGCCGGTTCTGGATCGCGCTCGGCAGCGGCGAGGCGTCCAACGAGCACATCACCGGGCAGGGCTGGCCGCGCAAGGAGCTCCGGGACGCCCGGCTGCGGGAGTGCGTCGACGTCATCCGGGCCCTGCTGGCCGGCGAGGAGGTCAGCCACGACGGCCTGGTGCACGTCGACCGGGCGCGGCTCTGGACCCTCCCCGAGATCCAGCCCGCGCTCATCTGCCCGGCGGTCAGCGTGGCCACCGCCCGCGCCGGCGCGGAGTGGGCCGACGGCCTGGTCACCGTGAACCAGCCGCACGACAAGCTGCGCGAGATGATCGCCGCCTACCGGGACGCCGGCGGCCGCGGGAAGCTCGCCGTCCAGGTGCACCTGTCCTACGACCCCGATCCCGACCGGGCCGCGGACCTCGCCTTCGACCAGTGGCGGAGCAACGTCTTCCCGCCGCCGGTGTGCTGGGACCTCGACACCGCCGAGGCGTTCGATGCCGCCAGCGAGCACGTCACAGCGGGCGACGTCGCGACGGTGGTCAACGTCTCGGCCGACCTCGGGCAGCACGCTGCCTGGCTGGCCGAGTACGCCGAGCTCGGCTTCGAGGAGATCTACCTGCACCACGTCGGCCAGGAGCAACGGGCCTTCCTCGACGCCTTCGGGGAGCACGTGCTGCCGCAGTTCGAGGTCGAGATGCCGATATGAGGATCACCGACACCAGCGATCTCTGGTGGAAGAACGCCGTCGTCTACTGCCTCGACGTCGAGACCTACATGGACTGGAACGGCGACGGCATCGGCGACTTCGCCGGCCTCGCCCAGCGCATCGACCACCTCGCCGACCTCGGCGTCACCTGCCTGTGGCTGATGCCCTTCTACCCGACCGCCGAGCGCGACGACGGCTACGACATCACCGACTTCTACGGCGTCGACCCGCGGCTGGGCACGCACGGTGACCTGGTCGAGGTCATCCGGACGGCGAAGGACCGGGGGATGCGGGTGATCGCCGACCTCGTCGTCAACCACACGTCGCGCAAGCACCCGTGGTTCCGGTCGGCGGAGCAGAGCAAGGACTCGCCGTTCCGCGACTTCTACGTCTGGCGCTCCGACCCGCCGCCGGACACCTCGGACCAGGTCGTCTTCCCCGACCAGGAGGACAGCATCTGGACGCTGTCGGAGAAGACAGGGGAGTGGTACCTGCACCGCTTCTACAAGGAGCAGCCCGACCTCGACGTCACCAATCCGCGGGTGCGCGACGAGGTCGCCAAGATCATGGGCTTCTGGCTGCAGCTGGGCCTCGACGGCTTCCGGGTGGACGCCGTCCCGTTCTTCCTGGAGACGGCGGGTACCGACGGCGCGGCGCTCCCGGAGCCGCACGACTACCTCCGGGCGCTGCGCTCGCTGGTCGGCCGCCGGTCGGGCGCGGGGGTGCTCCTGGGGGAGGTGAACCTGCCCTTCGACCAGCAGCTGGAGTTCTTCGGCGGCGCCGACGGCGACGAGCTGACCATGCAGTTCGACTTCATCGGCATGCAGGCGCTGTACCTGGCGCTGGCCCGCGCCGACGCCGGCCCGCTGGTCACGGCGCTCACCGGGCGCCCGGCCCTGCACCCCGACTCGCAATGGGCCACCTTCGTGCGCAACCACGACGAACTCACCCTCGACAAGCTCTCCGACGCCGAGCGCGCCGAGGTGTTCGCCGCCTTCGGACCCGAGGAGCGGATGCAGGTCTACGGCCGAGGCCTTCGCCGGCGGCTGCCGCCGATGCTGGACGGCGACCCGCGGCGGGTGCGCTGCGTCTACAGCCTGCTGTTCTCGCTGCCGGGCACCCCGGTGCTCTTCTACGGCGAGGAGATCGGCATGGGGGAGGACCTCGACGCCGAGGGGCGCCTCGCCGTCCGCACGCCGATGCAGTGGACCTCCGGTCGCAACGGCGGCTTCTCCCCGGCGCCTCCGCGCAAGCTGCCCGGCCCCGTGGTCACCGGCGGCTTCGCCCCCGAGTTCGTCAACGTCGCCGACCAGCGCAACGACCCGGACTCGCTGCTGTCGTTCATGAAGCTGCTGGTCCGCCGGTACCGGGAGTCACCCGAGCTCGGCTGGGGGGAGTTCACCGTGCTGGAGCACCCGTGCCCGGAGGTGCTCGCCCACCTGACCACCTGGGACGACGGCTCACTGGTGGCCCTGCACAACCTCTGCGCGGAGCCCCGCTCGGTGCCGCTGACGCTGGAGGGGTGCGACTCCTCGCACCGGCTCGTGGACCTGCTGCAGACCGGCAGCACGCCGGTGTCGGACAAGGGCACGGTCGAGATCCCGCTGGAGGGCTACGGCTACCGCTGGCTGCGCGTGGTCGCCCAGGACAGCCGCCGTCTGGTCTGAACGGGTGTCGGTCCCCGGAACCGTCGGTGGCCGCTCGTAGCGTCGGCGTGTGCCCCGTTCCGCCGTCGTCGCGCTGCTCGCCGTCCTGTTCGCCCTCACCGGCTGCGAGTTCGAGTGGCAGATCGAGTCCGGTCCGCCGGCTCCTGCGGCGTCGGTGGGCCAGGGCGACGTCCCGGAGGGAACGCTCGACCCGGCGGCCGCCGCGGCGGCGCTCGTGGCACTCCCGGTGGAGGAGAAGACCTCCCTCGACGGGTACGAGCGGGGCTGCGGCGACGGCGAGGGCTGCGTATTCGGGCCGGCCTGGGCCGACGTCGACCGCAACGGCTGCGACCAGCGCAACGACGTGCTGCACCGCGACCTCGCTGAGGTCGAGGTGCGGGAGGGGACGCAGGGCTGCGTCGTCGTCGCCGGGGTCCTGGTCGACCCGTACACCGGGGCGACGGTTCCGTTCGTCAAGGCCGACGCGGCCGAGGTGCCGGTCGACCACGTGGTGCCCCTCGCCGCCGCGTGGGTGCAGGGCGCGGCCTTGTGGACGACGGACGAGCGGGCCGTCTTCGCCAACGACCTGGGCAACCTGATGGCCACGACGCGGGAGCAGAACTCGGCCAAGGGCGACTCGACCGCCGACGAGTGGGTGCCCCCGGATCCGGCCTACGCCTGCTCGTACGCCACCGTCGTGATCACGGTGAAGAGCCGCTACGCGCTGAGCGTGAGCCCGGCCGAGTCCGACGCGCTGGAAGACCTGCTGGCTACCTGCTGACCGGCCGGGCCATGAGGACCGCGACGGATCACCGGGGGCGGGCGTCGCCCCCGGCGCCCGCGCCGATCGTGAGCACGCGCACAGTCTGCCCGGCCGGTCGCCGCACCCCCGGCGCGGCATCACTCTGCGTGTGCGGGCCACCGGGGCGGCGTCCCAGACCGGTGGGGCCACCGCGCCTAGCGTGACGGGCGAGGTGATCAACGATGAGTGAACGCAACGGAACCGTCTCCACGGCCAACCCCGGCACGATGCCGATCGTCATCGGCGGCGACGGCGCGACCGCCGCCACCACCCCGCCCGCGGCACCCGAACAGTCGGTGAGCCCGGTCTCGTCCGAGCCGGCCCCCGAGACCGCGGGCGGTGTGCAGCCGACGGCGCCGGTCACGGTGCGTCCGTCGCCCCGCAGGCCCCGCCGCGGCCCCCTGACGCTGCTCGGGCCGTGGGCCCCCGTGGCCGGCGGCGTGCTCGGCCTGGTCGCCGGGGTGGTGATCGTGCTGGCGCTCGCGGGCTCGGCGGAGAGCTTCGAGGACAGGCTGGCCCTCGCGCTGGTCGTCGTCGGCCTCGGTCTGCTCGGTGTCTCGGGCACGCTGCTCGCCGACGAGGTGCGCATGGTGCGGCATGGCGCCCGGGAGGCCCTCGTGCGACCGGCCCGGGCCGAGGCGACCGCCGGCCTGCTGCACGGCGTGACCCCCGCCCGGCTGACGGTCCTGGTCAGCGCCTTCGTGCTGTTCCTGGCGGCGTACGTCAGCCGCGGCTGACGGGCGGCATCAGCCCGACGATCGCTGATGCCACCGGAGCACGCGCAGGGCCCGCAGGGTGTTCCAGCGGCTGGGCCGCCCGTCGCCGTCCTCGAGGGGGAAGTGCACGGCGCCAGGGTGCGTGTCCTCCAGCAGCCAGGTGCCGTCCGGTTGCTGTCGGTCCCGCACGAGCGCGACCGCCTCGGCCATCCGTTCGTCCGGGGCGCCCCCGGCGTCCCGGAAGTAGTCGAGGGCACGGAGCACGTCGTAGTGCCACCGGGGCGGGAACGAGAACGCCAGGTAGCCGGGCAAGACCACGTCGCCGGTGCTCCTGCGCCGGAACAGCGACCGTTCGAGCAGGTACTCCTCGCCGCGACGTCGGGCCGCGGTGATCTGCGGACTGCCGCCCCCCGCCCGCTCGTGCGCGAGGAGCCCCTCGAGCACGTTGATCGTCGAGTCGAACGACGAGCGGGTCGAGCCCTCCTCGGTCCAGCAGTTCCACCCGCCGTCGTCGAGCTGGTCGTCGAGGAGCCGCTGCACGATCCCGTCGACGTCCGCGCCGAAGTAGGCCCCGACGGCGACGGTCCGCCCGTTGATGCACGCCTCGACCTCCCCGTCGAAGAACGGGGAGCCGTCGTACTCCCATCGGCAGTTCTCCCGCACCAGCGCGACCGTCTCCCGGGCCTGCGTCGAGGCCGGGTCCAGCCCGAGGTCGCGGAGCAGCACCAGCGTGGGCAGGGTCGACGTCCACGGCTGGCCACCCTCACCGGACCATCCGGTGGCCGGGAAGCACGCGCCGCCGGCCCACTGGCCATCCGGGTCCCGCAGCGACAGCATCCGGGCACCCCATCCCTCGGTGGCCACCCGCGCCCGCTCGGCGGCCACGATGTCGGCCGGCGCGTCGGCGAAGTCCCGCAGCGCCTGCCAGCGGATCGCGGGATCGGAGTCGAGCAGCCAGTCGAGCACCGTCATGGGACGGGGAGCCTAGTGACGCGGCACGTCACAGGCAGTAGGGGCAGTCCGCCCCGGCGGCGACCGCGCGCAGGCACTGCAGCAGCGCATCGGGTCGCGCCGTCTTCGGCACGAGGGCGTCGGCGCCCGCGGCGGCGACCACGGGGTGGTCCGCCGGGCCGCTGGTGAACAGGATGATCCGCACGTCCGACCGTGCCGCGCGCAGTGCCCCGGCGGCGGTCAGGCCGTCCATGACCGGCATCGAGACGTCCATGCAGACGACGTCGGGGCGCAGTCGCGCGGTGGCCTCCACGACCTGGGAGCCGTCGTCGCACTCACCCACGACGGTGAGGTCGGCCTCCTCGGCCAGCAGCTCGGCCAGCGTCGTCCGGACCAGCGGGTGGTCGTCGACGACGAGCACCCGGATGTCGCGGTCGCTGCCCGACTCGCCCATGGGTCGGAACAGTAGGGCAGCGCGCAAGAGCCGGGGCCGACGTCCCGGCGGCGGTCAGGTGTAGGCCTGGATGCCCAGGTGGATCGCGAGGCCGAGGCCCGCGAGGGCGATGACGCGGCGCAGCGCGGCCTGCGGCGCGCGGCGCACCACCCACGGGCCGGCCGCGCTGCCGAGCAGGCAGCCGATCGCGAGGGGCAGCGCTGCGGACCACGCGACCGACGCGAAGAACACGTACCCGAGGGCGGCCACCGAGTTGGCCACGCCGAGGATGACGTTCTTCATGGCGTTCCCGCGGGGGAGGCCCTCGCCGGTGCCCAGCAGGAACATCGCCAGCATGAGCACGCCGGCGGCCGCGCCGAAGTAGCCGCCATAGATCGAGATGACGAACGTGCCCAGCGGCAGCCAGCGCGGGTCGCCGTGCGGATGGGCGGCCTGCTCGCGCTCGCCCGCCAGGGCCAGCTCGGCGGGTGGCCGCTGCAGGAAGATGGCCAGCGCTGCGGCGCCGATCAGCCACGGCACGAGCTTCTCGAACGCCTCGGACGGCGTCAGCAGCAGGAGCACGGCCCCGGCGGCCCCGCCCAGGACCGCGGCCACGCCGAGCGGCAGCAGGCGGCGTCCCTGCCGGCGCAGCTCGGGCTGCGAGGCGCTGACCGAGCCGACGCTGTTGAGCACCAGCGCGACGGTGTTGGTGACGTTCGCGGTCACCGGCGGGAGGCCGGTGGCCAGCAGCGCGGGGTAGCTGACCAGCGAGGCCAGCCCGGCGATGCTGCCGGTGAGCCCCGCGCCGATTCCGGCGAGCACGAGCAGGGCGAACTCGAGGACGGTCATGCGCTCATCGCGTCGAGCCTGACACGGGCCGTGGCCCGGGGGCTGGGCGCGGCCGCGTGGATCAGGTCACACCGGAGCGCGCTCAGCCTTCCGGACGCGCGAAGTCGCTCACCCTCGCCCCGCCCGGCTCGAGCTCGCCGAACGACCCGCCGACCACGAAGACCGCGACCGCACCGGTCGGGAAGCCGGCGTCGAGCGCCTGCCGGGCGGCGGGGCTGCCCTGCCCGTCGTCGAGGGCGTGGGCGAGCTCGCCGATCGACGGGTTGTGACCGACCAGCGCCAGCGTCGACACGTCGTCCGGGGTTTCCCGGATCGCGGCGAGCAGCGCCTCGACGGTGTTGTCGTAGATGCGCGGCTCGGTGGTCGGCCGCGCGGCCGATGTCGGCGCCGCCGCTTCCCATGTCTGGGCAGCACGCCGCGCAGGCGAGACGAGCACGCGGTCGGGCACGAGCCCGGCCTGCTCCAGCCACGGGCCGATCGCCGCGGCCTGCCGCGTGCCGCCCTCGGTGGGCGGCCGGTCGGCGTCGACCGCGCCACCGGCGGCCTTGGCGTGGCGGATCAGCACGAGTCGGCGCGGCACCATCGCCCGAGTCTCGCACCCGGCGGGCCTGCGCAGACGCCCATGCAGACCACCCGTCCCACGTCGTCCATGCCGCAGACATTCGGTGCCCCGCTCCTAGCGGCGGAAATGTCGTACCCCCGCCATAGCGTGTCGGTGTGTCTCGGATCTCTGGCTCCTCGACTTTCGAGGGCGTGCTGATCGACTGGTCGTTGGGCCAGCCGGTCGATCCGCCGCAGCTGCCGGTGGGGCTGTTGTCGAAGCGGCAGGCGGCCGCGGAGCTGGCCCGCCGTCAGCGGCGGCAGGCGATGGACGCCGCCTACGAGGCGGACCTGATCCTGCGGCTGGCCGAGCTGACCCCCGACGACGACGACCCCGAGGCCGGCAGCCCGGGGGCGCGCGCGCCGGGCTGGTCGGCCGCCGACGGCGAGGCTTCCGGGGTGAGTGAGTTCTTCGCCGGGGAGCTGGCGCTGGTGCTCAACCGGGGCCGCGGTACCGCGAGGCATCTGCATCACCGGGCGCTGGCGTGGCGGGAGAACCTGCCCGCCACCTACGCGGCGCTGGCGGCCGGCGAGCTGGATGTGGCGCGGGCGGGCGCGCTGGCCGACGTGCTCGGCTCCACCCGCCCGGAGCTGGCCCGGGCGGTGGAGGCGATCCTGCTGCCCGAGGCGGTGGACCTGTCGGTGGCCCGGCTGCGGGCCCGCGCGCTGGAGCTGCTGGCCGAGCTGGACGCTCCCGCCGCCGACCAGCGCCGCGAGCGGGCCAAGCAGACGGCGGACGTGTTCCTGCAGCCCGGCGCCGACGGCATGGCCACCCTGGGCGCGGAACTGTCCGCCGATGAGGCCGCGGAGGCCTACGCGGTCATCGACCAGCTCGCTCGGCTGGCCAAGGCCGACGGCGACGAGCGGCCGATCGCTGCGGTCCGCACCGAGCTGTTCTCGCTGCTGTTGCGCCGCCCCGGCGGGCACGGCCAGCCCGGCGTGGCCGCGCAGCTGACCATCACCGCCACCCTCGATTCCCTGGAGGGTGGTTCCGCGCGGGCGGGGTCGGTGGACGGGCTGGTGATCACCGCCGGGCACGCCCGCGAGCTGCTCGCCCGGATCGGCGCGCTGGGCCTGACCGCCCCCGACGGTGGCAGCCTGACGTTCGCGATCACCGACGGCGGTGGCCGGCTGCTGGCCACCACCACGGTGGCCGAGCTGCTGCGGGTGGCCACGAAGGGCTGCGTGCAGCATCCCGGCGAGGACTGTGCCTGCCCGGTGCTCGGCGCGCCCGGCGCCACCCACGGCTACCAGCCCACCGACCGGCAGCAGACCTTCACCAAGACCCGGGACCGCACCTGCCGGATGCCCAACTGCGGGCAACGGGTCGGCTGGGCCGACCTGGACCACGTCGTCGCGCACTCCTGCGGCGGGCCGACCGCCTGCACCAACCTGTGCTGCCTGTGCCGGTCGCATCACCGGCTGAAGACCTTCGCCCGCGGCTGGCAGTTCGTGATGGAGCCCGACGGCACCCTGCACGTCACCACCCCCTCCGGGATCACCCGCACCACCCGGCCACCGGGCCTGCGCAGACCCCCACCCGAACCACCACCGGACCAACCCGACGACCACCCACCGCCGTTTTAGCTAGTACGACCTCGACCTGGGGTACGGCCGTGAGTGCGACGTATAGCGCCGCCTGTCTGTCCTTGAGCGGCCCATTGAGGGACACCGCCGTCAGTCAGCCGTCCGAAGCGATTCGACGCACGTCGTCGGCGGTCAGCTCGGCCTCGTAGGGATCGGTCATTGAGCCCTTGAGGGACGGGCTTGCCCACTCGATGATCTGCGCCAAAGTCTCGTCGTCGGGGTCGTCGGCCCTCAGGTGTTCGGGCAGCTCAAGCGCGTCGAGCCCCGGGGTGACCACTTTCCGGTCTGGGAGGAGGTAGTAGGCGGTCCAGGCTCGCAGGAAGGCGTTGAGGTCTTCTCCGACCACGCCCATGCATCCGGGCTCGAAGAGCGCACCGATCCTCACCACGACCGGCCGGGCAGCGGCAGCCGGCAGCCATAGGCCAAGCGGGTCTCCGCCACCATCACTTCCGAAGATCGCGACCTCCTCCGGAACCGGCCAATTCCATTCCCGATGAGCCGCCCAGGCGCGCGCGACACTGAGGTCGTCCCCGTTCAGCAACGGCAACAAGGCCAGGTCGCCACCGAGCCACGAGCCCCCGTCGTGTCGCAGGTACAGCTCCCGGAGCCCCCCCGGCAGGCGCCTTTGGACCGCATCCTCGACGGACTCCAAGTCGCCGGGCGACCCCGGCGGCCCTGGCTCGTGGAACCAGGCGGTCGCCCTCCACGCTGCCAATAGACTCGGTCGAGATCGGACATGCGGGGAACGTAGCCGGGACTCGTCGTCTCACTCGTGCGCCTGCATTGGAGCGACGTTGTGTCCCTGAGCTGCCCTCTACGGGGCATTTGGACGCCGCCGTCGCGTCCGCCTCATCAGGCGTGACCGCCAGCTTCCTCTGTCTGCCGACGGCGGCTCATGTGAACGCGGCCAATCACCCGACTCGATGCGAACACGCAGCTTCTCCGCGCCGTCGCGAACGGTGGCATCCGGGTCCGAGCACAGCTCGACGGTGATGGAGGTGGCCGTTCGGACGTCGTCTGTCTTCTGGAGCCAGACGTCGTTCACTGCGTCGCCGAGCCATTCGATCGGCAGGTCTCGCGGGTCGGCTAGGGCGACCGCTTTCGCGACGACCCGCGCTGCCTGGGGCGTACGGCGTTCAAGGAGGGCTTCTGCGGTCTCGTAGGTCACGAACGTGTTGGACTGGTCGAGGAGTAGCTCGAGCAGCAGCTCGTCGACCTGATCGGAGCCGGCCCTTGGCGCAAGTTGTCGGCCGGCCGCGGCTCGATCTTCCGGATGCGATGACTTGGCCAGTCCGTGCAACTCGGCCGTGACGCCATCCTGCCCGTCGCCGCTCTCGGTGATCTCGGGCACCGGAACATCCTCGCTCGCTTGATGCCCCATAGCGGCCCATTTAGGGACGCCACTACCGCCGATGGGCAGCGTCTGGTCTCAGTCCTGGGCTGGCGTCACGGCCTCGAGCCGGGCCTCATCCGCGGTTCCCGCGACCAGCTGTCGTAGTTCTGCCGAGAACCGCTGGAGGCCGCCGTATGAAGTCAGGACCTCCACGCGAGCTTGGCTGCGCGATGACCCCGGATTGATTTCGGGATTGGTCGGAGTCGCTAGGTGCGCCACTACCGCGACCTGCCCCCGCATCCCCAGCGCGACCGTCAAGCCGACGTGCATCTCGAAGGTGTCGTCCGATCCGGTGCCGCCGCTGATGTGGAGCTGAGCGTCACCGAGCGGGTGGGTCAACAGCTGCTCAGCGAACCTCAGCAGCTCGTTGTCACTGAACCAGGCCGACGATGCTCCGGAGAATTGGCGGTACTTCGCCTCAACCCGCAGCTCACCGGTTCCGTCGGTGTCGCGGTCCTCGTACCGAAGCAGCAGGCCGTCCGACTCTTCTCTCACAGCGACGGAGGCTATCGACGGCTCGTCTCCCGACCAGCGAGGGAAAGGGATACGAAGTGTCCCTAACCCGCCGTGTGTCCTTGAGCGGCCCACTACGGGACACCTGAGCCCTCTGCGGTTGAGTCGGCTTACCGTGAGCACATGGGTCGAGACCGAGTCGTTCGCAGTGACAAATTCAACGAGTCACTCGCCAGTCCCGTGCCCGGGTCATCCGCCAGAATGACCGAACCGATCTTGAACCTCGCCCGCGTTGCCGAGTTCACTGACGCCGACGGGACTATCTGGCGTCGGCGCGGCGTAACCCACGTCGATGAGAAGCGGCTGCGGAAGTTGATGCGCGACCCTGCCGTTCGCGTGCTTCACGACTATCTGGGGCACGCCACAGAGGTGCCGTCCGGTGAGCGAGAAGCCTTCCTAGCGTCGGCGCAAGACTTGATGGCCAAGTATCCCAACTCCGACTTCGTCGGATCCGAGTTCAAGAACGACGCCTCGGAGCATCTCCTAGTCATTCACGAGTACTGCTAGGCATGGCAGGAAGTAGACCCCCCCCACCTGTCCTCGGCGAGAAGGCTGCGGCTCGAGTTCTTCCGCGGGACGTTCAAGCGCCTCGGAGCTGCCCATTTAAGGACAGGTGCGGGGCGGGATCAGCACCACGACACCGTGCCGATGCGATCCTGACTGCATGCAACACGGAGCTGGCTCCGACGCGTCCAATCTGCGGGCCCAGGTGCAGGAACGCTGGGGCGATCTTGAGGCTGGCCGCCGTACCCGTTCCGAGATCTCGAGGTGGGCGGAAGAAAGGCTGGAGGACAGCACCCCCGACGAGGAGTTGGTGATCCAAGGGCTGTTGTTTCTTCAGGCAGTCGATCTTGTCACTGCCGACCGGCGGGGAGAGCCGGGAGCGGACACACCCGTTCACGTCGACGATCCGGAGGCTCCCTTTCTCGTCACCGCAGCGGACGTTTCGCGGGGCTTGCAGAGCTGGCTGGAGGAACTGAGCGCATGTGACGCTGATCCCCGCGCGTGGATGAGCAGGTACATGCAACGCCTGATCCGTGACTTCGCGGCGAACCACGGCTTCGAGGACGCACGGTCATTCGCGGACAAGCTGGTAGCTAGCGGCGAGCTGACGGCGCAGGACGCGGCGAGGGCCCTGGAATCAGACGCCGCAGGCGACACGAGCAACGAGATCGGCTCGCCCTAAAGCCGCCTTCTAGGACATTCGGCAAATGTCAGGGCATGGCGATCACGCGGGCCAACAGGTCGGGGTCGAGCGGGCGGTCGGCGTAGACGAGGCGGACGGCGGCAGGGTCGGGGTTGCCGGCGTCTGGGCCGCGCCAGACCGGCGAGAGGCCTGACCTCTCGGCCCGCCCCCGCGACCGCTCGTTGTGCTCGAGCAGGTAGGCCACCACCGGCCGCTCGGGGGCGACGGCGTGGGCGCAGTCCAGCGCGGCGGCCACCAGCTCGGCGGCCAGCCCCTGACCCCAGACGGCGGGCGTGAACCGGTAGTACAGGTTCCACCATTCGGTGCCGGCCCGGCGGGCGCATCCACCGGTGCCGACGACAGTGCCGTCGGTGCGCAGTCGCGCCGTCCAGTAGCCGAGCCCGTCGCGCGCCCAGTGGCCCACGGCGTGCTCGATGCCGACCGCCGTCTGCTGCGGGTCGGTGTGCCGGCCGGACGGGTAGTGCGCCCACACACCGGGATCGGCCAGCAGGGGGTAGTGCTCGTCGAGGTCGGCAGGGACGACGGCGTCGAGCCGGAGCCGCGCCGTCGTGAGGTGCTCGGTCAATCGCGCCGCCCGGCCTCGACCAGCCGCAGCACGGCCGTGCCGGCCTCGTCGGAGGCCTCGAGGTCCACCTCGACGTCGAAGCCCCAGTCGTGGTTCCCGTCGGGGTCGTCGAGGATCTGCCGCACCCGCCAGACACCGGGCTGCTTGTCCCAGATCAGCAGGGCCGGCCCGCGGGCGTCGGCGCCGGTGTTCAGCTCGGCGTGCTCGGCGAAGTAGCCGCGCACCACCTCCTCCCAGCGGTCGGCGGTCCAGCCGGACTCGGCGTCGAGCAGGCCGAGGTCGTACCAGCGCCGCAGCGCGATGAGCTCCACCCGGCGGAACAGGGCGTTGCGCACCATCGCGGTGAACGCCCGCTCGTTGCCGGTCAGCGGCCGTGGCCGGGCCGGGACGGCGACCGGCACGTCGTGCGGCTGGTCGGGCGAGGTGAGCTGCTCCCACTCGTCGAGCAGCGACGAGTCGACCTGGCGCACCAGCTCACCGAGCCACTCGACCAGGTCCGTGACCTCTTCCGTGCGGGCCGCGGCCGGGACGCCGGAGCGCAGCGCCTTGAACGCGTCGGACAGGTACCGCAGCACCGCACCCTCGGACCGGGTCAGGCTGTAGGTGTTGACGAACTCGCGGAAGGTGAACGCGCGTTCCCACATCTCCCGGACGACCGACTTCGGCGACAGGTGCGCGTCGGCGGCCCACGGGTTCGTGCGGACGTACACCTCGAAGGCCATCTCCAGCAGTTCCTCGAGCGGCTTCGGATACGTGACGTCCTCGAGCAGCGCGATCCGCTCGTCGTACTCGATGCCCTCGGCCTTCATCTGGGCGACCGCCTCGCCCTTGGCCTTGTTCAGCTGCGCGGCCAGGATCTGGCGGGGGTCGTCGAGGGTCGCCTCGATGACGGAGACGACGTCGACCGGGTAGGTGTCGCTGTCCGGATCGAGCAGGTCGATGGCGGCCAGCGCGAAGGTCGACAGCGGCTGGTTGAGCGCGAAGTCCGGGGGCAGATCCACCGTCAGCCGGTAGCGGCGCCCGTCGGCGTCGGGCTCGGCCAGCCGCTCCAGGACCCCGGCCTGCAGCAGCGATCGGGCGATGCCGATCGCCTCGCGGATGTGCTGCAGCTGCTTCTTGCGCGGCTCGTGGTTCTCGGTCAGCAGCCGCCGCATCGCCACGAAGGGGTCCCCGGGCCGGTCGACGACGTCGAGGACCATCGCCGTCGTCACCCGCATGTTGCTGGTCAGCTTCTCGGGCTCGCCCTCGACCAGCCGGTTCATCGTCGACTCGCTCCACGGCACCATGCCGTCGGGCACCTTCTTGCGCACGAGCTTGCGCCGCTTCTTCGGGTCGTCGGCGACCTTCGCGAACTGCTTGAGGTTCTCGACCTCGTGCTCGGGCGCCTGGACGACGACGGTGCCGGCGGTGTCGAAGCCCGCCCGCCCCGCGCGGCCGGCGATCTGGTGGAACTCGCGCACCTGGAGCAGCCGGGTGCGGGTGCCGTCGTACTTGGACAGCGCGGAGAAGACGACGGTCCGGATCGGCACGTTGATGCCGACGCCGAGGGTGTCGGTGCCGCAGATGACCTTGAGCAGGCCGGCCTGCGCGAGCTGCTCCACCAGCCGCCGGTACTTGGGCAGCATCCCCGCGTGGTGGACGCCGATGCCGTGACGGACCAGCCGGGAGAGCGTCGTCCCGAAGGCTGAGGAGAACCGGAAGCCCCCGATCATGTCGGCGATCGCGGCCTTCTCCTCCTTGCTGCACACGTTGACGCTCATCAGCGCCTGTGCCCGCTCCAGCGCCGAGGCCTGGGTGAAGTGGACGACGTAGATCGGCGCCTGGCCGGTGTCGAGCAGCTCCTGGATCGTCTCGTGCATCGGCGTCGTCGCGTAGTAGTGGTGCAGCGGCACCGGGCGCTCGGCGTGCGCCACCAGCGCCGTGGGCCGGCCGGTGCGGCGGGTGAGGTCCTCGCGGAGGAACGTGACGTCGCCGAGCGTGGCGCTCATCAGCAGGAACTGGGCCTTCGGCAGCTCCAGCAGCGGCACCTGCCAGGCCCAGCCGCGGTCGGGGTCGCCGTAGAAGTGGAACTCGTCCATGACCACCAGGCCGATGTCCGCGTCAGCACCCTCCCGGAGGGCGATGTTGGCGAGCACCTCGGCAGTGCAGGCGATGATCGGGGCGTCCCGGTTCACGGCGGCGTCGCCGGTGAGCATGCCGACGTTGGCCGCGCCGAAGACGCCGCAGAGGGCGAAGAACTTCTCGCTGACCAGCGCCTTGATCGGGGCGGTGTAGTAGCTGCGCCGGCCGGCGGCCAGCGCCGCGTACTGCGCGCCGGTCGCAACCAGCGACTTGCCCGACCCGGTGGGCGTGGCGAGGACGACGTTGGCGCCGCTGACGAGCTCGATCAGTGCCTCCTCCTGTGCCGGGTAGAGCACGGTGCCGGCGTCGGCGGCCCACGCGGCGAAGGAGGCGAACAGCTCGTCGGGGTCGGCGCCGCCGGCGCGGAGGGCGTCGAGGGCGGCGGCGTCGTCGAGCAGGGGAGTGGTCATCGTGGAGAACAGCGTGCCTGACGAGGGTCCCCGTCCGCGCCAGGTGGTCCGGTTCCGGCGGGCGCGCCCGGGGTAGGCGGACGGCGACGAGTCGAGACGACTGCGCAGGAGGTCCCGTGTCCGAGCCCCGTCCCGAGAGCCAGCCCGCCCAGCAGCAGGAGCCACCCGGCGTGCTGGGGGAGATGACGCCGAAGCCCGACCACGGCGAGGAGAGCTACCGCGGGTCGGGGAAGCTCACCGGCAAGGTCGCCGTGATCACCGGCGGCGACAGCGGCATCGGCCGGGCCGTGGCGATCGCGTTCGCGCGCGAGGGCGCCGACGTCCTCATCTCGTACCTGAACGAGCACGAGGACGCGCAGGACACCGCCAAGTACGTCGAGGAGGCCGGCCGCCGCTGCGTGCTCGTGGCCGGTGACCTCTCCGACCGCGCGCACTGCAAGACGATCATCCCGAGGGCCGTCGAGGAGTTCGGCAGGGTCGACGTCCTGGTCAACAACGCCGCGTACCAGATGAGCCACGACTCGCTGGACGAGGTCAGCGACGAGGAGTGGGACTACACGCTGGCCGTGAACCTGTCGGCGATGTTCACGCTGACCAAGGACGCGCTCCCGCACATGCAGCCCGGCGCATCGATCATCAACTCGTCGTCGGTGAACTCCGACCAGCCCAGCCCGCACCTGGCGCCGTACGCGATGACCAAGGCCGGGATCGCGAACTTCAGCGCGTCGATGGCCCAGATGCTCGCCGAGAAGGGCATCCGGGTGAACAGCGTCGCGCCGGGCCCCGTCTGGACGCCGCTGATCCCGGCCACCATGCCGCCGGACAAGGTGGAAGGTTTCGGGGAGCAGGTGCCGATGGGCCGCGCCGGGCAGCCGGCCGAGCTCGCGCCGGTCTACGTGCTGCTGGCCAGCGACGAGGCGAGCTACATCTCCGGCGCCAGGATCGCCGTGACCGGCGGCAAGCCCATCCTCTGAACACGCTTTCTGTACCGAAAGCTGCGCCGTGGGCGTCAGCTTTCGGTACCGAAAGCTGAGGGGAGGGCGGCGGCGAGGGCTGCGATGTGCTCTGGGCGGACGCGGCAACAGCCGCCGACGAGGCGGGCACCGGCGGCGACCCAGCCGGGGACGTCGTCCGGTGAGATCCCCGGCGACCCCGTCCACCGCCGTCCGACGGCGTCCCAGACCTCACGGCTGTTCGGGTAGACGACGACCGGCTTCCCGGCGACGGCCGCCGCGGCCACCGTGGGCCCGATTGCCGCGGGGGCGGTGCAGTTGACGCCGACCGCGACGACCTCGGGGACGTCGGCCACCAGCGCGTAGACGTCGGCGGCGGGTTCCCCGCGTCGGGTGCGGACGACGCCGTCGTCGTCGACCACGGTCGTGAGCGAGAGCCAGATGGGCACACCGAGGTGAACGGCCTCCGCGACCAGCGCCCCCGCCTCCGCGGCTGCCGGGACCGTCTCGCAGGCGAGGACGTCGGCGCCGGCTCCCATCAGCAATTCCATCCGCGGCCGGTGGAACGCTCGGAGGGCGCGGATGTCGACCTCGGAGACGTAGGCGCCCGTGTACTCGGACCCGTCGGCCAGCATCGCGCCGTACGGGCCGACCGACCCTGCGACCCAGCCCTCGCCCTGCCCTTCCCGGGCCAGGATCACCGACCGCTCGATCAGCGCCTCCGCCCGGCGCCGGCTCACGCCTGTGGTCGCGAATCCCTCGAGCGTGGCCTGGTAGCTCGCCGTCGTCGCCACCTGAGCTCCGGCGGCGGCGAACGCGGCGTGGGCGGCGACGATCGCGGCCGGGTCGTCACGCAGCAGTCGGGCCGACCACAGCGCGGAGCTCACGTCGTGTCCGCGCGCCTCGAGCCGGGTGGAGAGGCCGCCGTCGAGCAGCACCGTGCCGGCGGCGAGAGCGGAGGCGAGGGATCGCATGCCTCGATCCTCCGCCCGCCCGGGAACGCGAGGGGTGGACACCGGGCCTCCATGATCGTCGGGAGCGGGGGCGTCGGTCAGACTGGTCGCGTGGCTGCGACCGACGACGCCGCCGGTGACCTGCCCGTCACCGGCTCCCTCGTCGTCCCCGCCGGGGCCCTGAACTGGCGGTTCTCCCGCTCGTCCGGACCGGGTGGGCAGGGCGTGAACACCGCCGACTCCCGGGTGGAGCTCTCCGTCGCGCCCCTGGAGCTGCCCGGGCTGAGCGAGACGCAGCGGCAGCGGCTGACCGAACGGCTGGGCACCCGACTCGTCGACGGCGTCCTCACCATCGTCGCCAGCGAGCACCGCCAGCAGCTGCGCAACCGGCAGGCAGCCCGCGAGCGGCTGGCGGCCGTGCTGCGCGCCGCACTCGCGGCGCCGCCCCGGCCCCGCCGGCGCACCAAGCCGACGCGCGGCTCCCAGGAGCGCCGGATCGAGGCGAAGAAGCAGCGGGGGCAGCTCAAGAAGCAGCGGCGTTCCTGGGACTGATCGCCGGTCAGCTCGCCCGGCCGCTCTCCACGTGCCGCTTGAGGCCGTTCCAGATGCTGTGCTCCATCTTGCCGCCGACCAGCCCGAACACCGGGGTGAGCAGGCGGTGCCAGCCCTTGGCCCGCACCTGCCAGTCCCAGCGCATCGTCGTGCCGCCGTCGGTCTCGGTGAACGACAGCGTGCCGGACGTCTCCATCAGGGAACTCGTGGTGCGCGACGCCAGCAGGTGGGGACGTTCGACCGTGGTCAGCTCGACGAGCATCGGGGTGCCGGCCTTACCCATGTACGCGCGGAACTGCGTCCCGGTCCCGATCGGCTCCGGCGTGAGCAGCTCGACCCGGGTCATGGCCGGGTTGTAGGTCGGCTCGTTGCGCGAGTCGGCGACCACGTCGAACACCGTGCCGATGGGGGCGTCGATGTGCACCTCGCCTGCGATGTGGGCCACGCGCCCCACGGTAGGGCGTGCGTCGGCTCGATCGCTGCTGGAGGTGCACGGTGACCTTCACGGGACGCGATCAGGGCCGGAACTCATCGCGGCGCCGCTCCAGGAAGACGCGTTCACGCTCGTTGCCGGCGAGCGCGAGGGCCGCGTCATAGGCCGCGGCGGCCTCCGGGTTCCGGCCCAGCCGCCGGAGCAGGTCGGCCCGGACGGCGTGGAACAGGTGGTGGTGCCCGAGGTCGAGTTCGTCGACCAGTGCCAGCCCCGCCGCCGGCCCGGCGACCTCGGCGACGGCGACCGCCCGGTTCAGCGCGACCACCGGGCCTGGGGTCAGCGCCATCAGCTGGTCGTAGAGCACGACGACCTGACCCCAGTCGGTGGCGCCCGCGGTGGCGGCGTCGCTGTGCACGGCGGCGATCGCGGCTTGCACCTGGTAGGGCCCCGGCTGATCCCGCCGGAGGCAGCGCCGCACCAGCTCCTGGCCTTCGTCGATCAGCTCCCGCGACCACAGCGATCGGTCCTGGTCGGCCAGCAGCACCAGCTCGCCGTCCGGTCCCGTCCGCGCCGGGCGACGCGACTCCGTCAGCAGCATCAGGGCCAGCAGGCCGGCGACCTCCGGCTCGTCGGGCATCAGGTCGGCCAACAGCCGGCCGAGCCGGATCGCCTCCGCGCAGAGGTCCTCACGGACCAGCCGGTCGCCGGACGTGGCGCTGTGACCCTCGGTGAAGACCAGGTAGACGACGGCGAGGACGGCGCGCAGCCGGTCGGGCAGCTCCGCCTCGCTCGGCACCCGGTACGGGATGCGGGCGTTCCGGATCTTGCCCTTCGCCCGCACGAGCCGCTGAGCCATCGTCGCCTCGGGCACGAGGAACGCGTGCGCGATCTCCGCGGTGGTCAGCCCGCCCAGCAGCCGGAGGGTCAGCGCGACCTGGGCGGGCAGTGCCAGCGCCGGGTGGCAGCAGGTGAACACCATCCGCAGGAGGTCGTCCTGCACGGGGCCCACCTCCTGCGGTTCGGGATCACCGACCAGCCGCGCGACCTCGGCGTACTTGCCGGCGCGAGTGGACTCGCGGCGCAGGCGGTCGATCGCCCGGTTGCGGGCGGTCGTGACGATCCAGCCCGGCGGGCTCGGCGGCACCCCGTCGGCCGGCCAGCGCTGCACGGCGGTGAGGAAGGCGTCCTGCACCGCCTCCTCGGCGGTGTCGATGTCCCCGAGGAGGCGGGTGAGGACCGCGACCGCCTTCCCGTAGTGCTCGCGGAACACACGGTCGATCTCCGCGGGTGCGGGGTTCACACCGGGGCTCAGCTGTCGGAGTCCCCGTAGAACGGGCGGACCTCGATGGGGATGGTGGTCGCGCGCACGAGCTTGCGACCCCACCCGAGCGCGGTGTCGAGGTCCGGGACGTCGATGATGGAGAACCCGCCGACGTGCTCCTTCCCCTCGATGAACGGCCCGTCGACGATCAGGATGTCGCCGTCGGCCGGACGCAGCGTGGTCGCGGTGCCCGGCGGGTGCAGTCCGCCGCCGAACACCCAGATGCCGGCGTCCTGCATCTCGTGGTGGACGGCGTCGACGTCCTTCATGATCTGTTCCAGCGCCTCCGCGGTGGGGGGTTCGCCGGTGCTCGGCTCGACGACGGTCATCAGGTAGCGCGGCATCTCGTCCTCCTCGGGCTCCGCTCCCGGCCTCGTGCCGGTCGCTCACCCCCTGTACGAACGGGGGGCGGCCGGATCGACAGCTCCGGGCGTGTTCAGCCGATCAGGCGCTGAGGTTGCCGCACCAGGACCCACAGCGGCAGATCGCCGTCCGCCGTCCGGGTCTCGACCCGGACCTCGAAGCCGAACCCGCGCAGGAAGCGCACGTTGGCCCAGGAGAAGACGGCGGCGGCCGCCAGCGTGCGATCGGTGTCGCACCGGACCAGGGCGGGGGCGAGGACGGCGGCGGCCAGCCCGCGTCGGCGCGCCGACGGGCGGACCCCCAGGTGCGCCAGCCACCAGTGCGGTTCCTCCGGCCGGGCGGCGCCGATCATGGCCTCGGTCTCGGCGACGGTCGAGGCGCGATCGGCCCGCAGGTAGGGCAACTCACGGGCCAGCGCAGCGGCGACGTCGTCCGGCAGGGGAGCGGTGCCGGCGGGCGGCTCCCACACCGCGACGGCGTCGACGTCCTCGGTGACCCAGGCGCTGCGCGTGGCGACCCCGCGGTGACCGGCGTCGAGCTCGTGCAGCCGGGTGAGCCGCTGCATCCGGCCGTCGTCGGGCAGCGCCCAGCGGGTCCAGCGGGAGTCGCCGAGGGCGACGGTGAGGGTCGCGGCGATGCGGGGGACGTCGCGCTGCTCGGCGAGCCGGACGTCCGGCCCCTCCTCGTCCGGGTCGTCGATCCGCTGGATGGTCGGGCGGCGCGAGGTCACGCGCCCATTCTCGCCGGTCCGCCAACATGACCACTGCGGTGGAGGGTCGGAGCGCACAACGGCCCCGCGGACGGCGTGAGGACGACGGAACGCAGCGTTGACGCCGGTGCCCCGGATGGGAAACCCCGACCACGCACCCTCGTGCCATGCCCGCCGCCGCCGTGCCCGACTCCGCCGCGCGGAGCGTGGGAGGCACCAGGACGACGGACACCCACTGCCCCTACTGCTCGCTGCAGTGCGGCATGGCGGTCACCGCCGGCGACCGCCCGGCCACCCTCGTCCCGCTCGACTTCCCGACCAACCGGGGCGGGCTGTGCTCCAAGGGCTGGTCGTCCACCGAGCTGCTCGACCACCCCGAGCGGCTTCTCCGCCCGCTGGTCCGCGCCGTCCCCGGCGACCGCACCAGCCCGCTGGTCGAGTCCACCTGGGACGCCGCGCTGGACCTCGTCGCCGCCGCGATCCGGCGCACGCAGGCTCGGCACGGCCGGGACGCCGTCGGCTGCTTCGGCGGCGGCTCGCTGACCAACGAGCAGGCCTACCAGTTCGGCAAGTTCGCCCGGGTCGCGCTGCGCACCAGCGCCGTCGACTACAACGGCCGGTTCTGCATGTCCTCGGCCGCCGGAGCGGCCACCCGGGCGTTCGGCATCGACCGGGGCATGCCGTTCCCGCTCTCCGACCTCGCCGCGGCCGACGTCGTCGTCCTCGTCGGCAGCAACCCGGCCGACACCATGCCCCCGGCCATGCAGTGGTTCGACGAGGGCCGCGCCCGCGGCGCGCAGCACGTCGTCGTCGACCCCCGGCGCACCGCCACCGCCCGCAACGCCGCCCTGCACCTGCAGCTGCTGCCGGGCGCCGATCTCGCGCTGGCCAACGGCCTGCTGCACATCGCGATCGCCGAGGGCCTGGTCGACGAGCAGTACGTCGCTGACCGCACCACCGGATTCGACGAGGCGAAGGCCGGCGTGGCGGCCTACTGGCCCGACCGGGTCGAGCGGCTCACCGGCGTGCCGGTCGCCGACCAGCGGCGCACCGTCTTCGCGCTGGCCCGCGCGGAGAAGGCGATCGTGCTCACCGCCCGCGGCGCCGAGCAGCACCGCAGCGGCACCGACACCGCGCAGGCGTGGATCAACCTGGCGCTGGCCCTCGGGCTTCCCGGACGCCCGGGCAGCGGCTGGGGCACCGTGACCGGGCAGGGCAACGGGCAGGGCGGCCGCGAGCACGGGCAGAAGGCCGACCAGCTGCCGGGCTACCGCAGCCTCGCCGACCCCGCCGCCCGTGCCCACGTCGCCGCCGTCTGGGGCATCGATCCCGACGACCTGCCGATGCCCGGGCGCAGCGCCTTCGAGCTGCTCGACCGGCTCGGCACCGACGGCGGCGTCCGCACCCTGCTGGTCCTGGCCTCGAACGTGGCGGTCAGCGCCCCGGACGCCCGCCGGGTCATCAGCCGGCTCGGCGACCTCGACTTCCTCGCCGTCAGCGACTTCTTCCTCTCCGAGACCGCCGAGCTCGCCGACGTCGTCCTGCCCAGCGCCATGTGGGCGGAGGAGGACGGCACGATGACCAACCTCGAGGGCCGGGTGATCCGCCGGCGCCGCGCCCTCGCCCCGCCGGACGGCGTGCACGACGACCTGTGGCTGCTGGCCGACCTCGCGGCCCGCCTCGGTGCCGGGGACAGGTTCAGCGCCGACCCCGAGACGGTCTTCGAGGAGCTGCGCCGGGCCAGCGCCGGCGGCACGGCCGACTACGCCGGCATCAGCTACGAGCGCATCGACGCCGAGGACGGCGTCTTCTGGCCCTGCCCGTCGACCGACCACCCCGGCACCCCGCGGCTGTTCGCCGACCGGTTCGCCACCCCCGACGGTCGCGCCCGGTTCCTGCGGGTCGAGCACGTCGAGGCCCACGAGAAGCCTGACGCGCAGTACCCGTACGTGCTCACCACCGGCCGGGTGATGGCGCAGTACCAGTCGGGAACGCAGACCCGGCGGACCCGCAGCCTGGCGATGGTCGCGCCGACCGCCCGCGCCGAGCTGCACCCCGACCTGGCGCGCAGCCTCGGCATCGGCCCGGACGACGTCGTCGAGCTCGCCACCCGCCGCGGCCGGGCCCGGTTCCACGCGCACGTCACCGACGCGATCCGGCCCGACGTCGTCTTCGCGCCCTTCCACTGGGGCGGCGCCTCGAGTGCCAACGCGCTCACCGACCCCGCGCTGGACCCGACCAGCCGGATGCCGGCCTTCAAGGTCTGCGCGGTCGCCGTCACCCGGGTCGGCGGACCGGAGGAACGCATCCCGCCCCCGGCCGCGGCCGGCCAGCCACGACCTGTCCCGCACCGACTCCCCGCCACCACCCAGCCCCTGGCCCCGAACCGCACCGCACCGAGGAGCACCCGCGTGAAGAGCACCCCCCGCTTCCTGCAAGGCGTCTTCCCGATCACCGGGGAGGGCCTGACCAAGCCCGGCCCGCTCGACCCCGCGCTGCGCTACACCGTGCCCACGGGCAAGGCCGCCCAGGCCCTCTACTTCCGCGGCGGCAACTCCACCGGCGAGCTGGCCTACGTGCTGCTGGTCCGCGACGGCGAGCCGATGCGCTGGTTCCCGATCGCCGCCAAGGGCGACGTGCACGTGCCGCTCCGGGTCGTCGAGGACCTGCCCGGCGGCACCGTCGTCGAGCTGCACGCCGCCGCTCCCGAGGGCGTCACCGGCGAGCTCGTCGTCGACCTCGGGCTGGTGGAGGTCTAGTGGGCGGGCTGGGTCGGGAGATGACGGCAATCCTGGGCGGCCGTCCCGAAGGCCTGACGTCCCTGAGGTTCGACGACGACCTCGACACCCGCGCGCGGCTGGTCGTGGTCGGCAACGGCATGGCCGGCGCGCGCTTCGTCGAGGAGGTGCTCGAGCGCGGCGGTGGCGAGCAGTTCCGGATCACCGTCTTCGGCGAGGAGCCGCACGGCAACTACAACCGGATCATGCTGTCGCCGGTGCTCGCCGGCGAGGAGCACGAGGACGACATCGTCCTCAACAGCCACGACTGGTACGCCGACAACGGGGTGACCCTGCGCGCCGGCGTCCTGGCGACGCGGATCGACACCGCCGCCAAGCTCGTCTACGCCGCCGACGGCACCGCCACGCCCTACGACCACCTGGTCCTGGCCACCGGCAGCTACTCGTTCATCCCGCCGATGACGGGCGTCCGCACCGACGACGGCGAGCTGCGGCCCGGCGTCCACGGCTTCCGCACCATCGACGAGACCCGGGCGATGCTCGACGCCGTCGGCCGGTGCCGGAAGGCCGTCGTCATGGGCGGCGGGCTGCTCGGGCTGGAGGCGGCCCGCGCGCTGCAGGGCCACGGGCTGCAGGTCGAGCTGGTGCACGCGATGCCCCACCTGATGAACATGCAGCTCTCCCCGGAGGCCGGAGCTGTCCTCGAGCGGAGCGTCGAGTCGCTCGGCATCAGCGTGCACCTCGACGTCTTCGCCACCGAGGTCTTCGGCACCGACCACGTCGAGGGCGTCGGCCTGGCCGATGGACGGCGTCTGGACGCCGACCTGCTCGTGGTCGCCGCCGGGGTCCGGCCCAACACCGACATCGCCGTCCGCTCCGGGCTGGAGGTGGAGCGCGGCATCGTCGTCGACGACCAGCTGCGCACCGACGACCCCGACGTCTACGCCATCGGCGAGTGCGCCCAGCACCGCGGCGAGGTCTACGGCCTGGTCGCCCCGGCCTGGGAGCACGCCACGGTGCTCGCCGACGTCCTCACCGGCACCGATCCCACGGCCGAGTACCACGGCAGCCGGACGGCGACGAAGCTCAAGGTCGCGGGCGTCGACGTCGCCACCATGGGCATCAACACCCCCGAGCGGGACGACGACGAGTTCCTGGTGATCTCCGAGCCCCGGCGCGGGGTGCACCTGTCGGTGGTCATCCGCGATGACCGGCTCGTGGGCGCGACCCTGCTCGGCGACACCCGCAAGGTCGCCTTCCTCACCCAGGCCTTCGACCGCGGACTCGCCCTCCCCGAGGAGCGGATCAAGCTGCTGGTCGACCTGTCCGACGGCGCGGGGTCGGCCTCGGGGATGTTGTCGGTCGCCGAGATGCCGGCCGAGTCGCAGGTGTGCAACTGCAACGGTGTCACCAAGGGCGCGATCTGCGGCGCGGTCGCCGACGGCTGCGGCAGCGTCGGCGAGGTCATGGACGCGACCCGGGCCGGCAAGGGCTGCGGCTCGTGCAAGTCCCTGGTCAAGCAGATCGTCGAGTGGGCGGCCGACGGCGACCTCGCCGAGGACCCCACCGCCTCGTACTACGTGCCCGGCATCCCGATGGCCAAGCCGGAGCTGATGGCCGCGATCCGGGAGCAGGACCTGCGCTCGGTGTCCGCCGTCTTCGCCGCACTGGCACCCGGTGGCACCGAGGACGCCAGGTCGAAGATGGGCCTGACCTCGCTGCTCAAGATGATCTGGGGCGTCGACTTCGTCCCGGAGAAGGACGGCGAGTTCATCAACGACCGCGTGCACGCCAACATCCAGCGCGACGGCACCTTCTCCGTCGTCCCGCAGATGAAGGGCGGGGTGACCACGCCGGCGCAGCTGCGGAAGATCGCCGAGGTCGCCGAGAAGTACGAGGTGCCGATGGTGAAGATCACCGGCGGCCAGCGGATCGACCTGCTCGGCGTCCGCAAGGAGGACCTCCCCGCCATGTGGGACGACCTCGGCATGCCGTCGGGATACGCCTACGGCAAGAGCATGCGCACCGTGAAGACCTGCGTCGGCTCCGACTTCTGCCGCTTCGGTCTCGGCGACTCCACCCAGCTCGGCATCGACCTCGAGACGAGGTTCCAGGGCATCGAGAGCCCGGCCAAGATGAAGCTCGCCGTCGTCGGGTGCCCGCGCAACTGCGCCGAGGCCTACGTGAAGGACGTCGGCGTCGTCGCCGTCGGCACCGGCAGGTGGGAGGTCTACGTCGGCGGCGCCGCCGGCGCCTCGGTGCGCAAGGGCGACCTGCTGGCGACCGTTGGCTCCCCGGAGGAGGTGCTCACCCTCACCGGCCGGTTCCTGCAGTACTACCGGGAGAACGCCAACTGGCTGGAGCGCACCTACGACTTCGTGCCGCGGGTCGGGCTGGACCACCTCAAGGCGGTGCTGCTCGACGACAGCGAGGGCATCGTCGCCGACCTCGACGCCGGCCTCCAGCGCTCGATCGACGCCTACCGCGATCCCTGGGGCCAGGACGCGAAGCAACCGGCGACGCCGGGCCAGTTCCGACCGGCGCTGCCCCTGATCGCCCTGCCGAAGGTGCCGGTCCGATGAGCGTCACCGACCTGCGGACGACGACCGCGGTGCGCGTGGGCCGCGTCGAGGAGATCCCGCTGGGGGAGGGGCGGGCCTTCGTCGCCGGCGGCGTCCAGATCGCGGTGTTCCGGCTGCGCGACGGCTCGCTGCACGCCACCCAGGCGGCCTGCCCGCACGCCGGCGGACCGCTCGCCGACGGGCAGACCGACGTCGACGTGCTGGTCTGCCCGCTGCACCAGTACGCATACCGGTGGTCCGACGGCGCCTCGACCGCCGGCGCCTTCGCCATAGGCGTCTACCCGGTCCGCGAGGAGGACGGCACGCTCGTCGTCGAAGTCTGAGCCGGACTTTCTGTACAGAAAGTCCGCTACTGCCTGGGGCGGGCCCGGACGTGCATGCGCTCGCCCTGCGGCCCGAAGAGCGTGAGCACCTCGGCCGGCTCGGGGAACGGGTTGGCGAAGGCGTGCGGCACGCGGGTGTCGAACTCGACCACCTCGCCCGCGGCCAGCACGAAGTCGCGGGGGCCGAGCAGCAGCCGCAGCCGCCCGGAGAGCACGTACATCCACTCGTAGCCCTCGTGCGTCTTCTGCTCGAGATCGCCCATCCGCGACCGCGCCGGGAAGGTCTGCTTGTAGGCCTGCAGCCCACCGCTGTGCCGGGTCAGCGGCACCATCGTCACGCCCTCGTGCTCGAAGGGGCTCTGCCGCACCCGCGGGTCGCCGGCGGCAGGCGTGTCGACCAGTTCGTCGAGGGCCACCTGGTAGGCCCGGGCCAGCGGCAGGAGCAGCTCCAGCGTCGGCTTGCGCTGCCCCGACTCCAGCCGGGACAGGGTGCTCACCGAGATCCCGGTGGTGCTCGACAGCGCCCCCAGAGTCAGGCCGCGCTCCGTGCGCAGCGCGCGCAGCCGCGGGCCCACCGCCTCGAGGACGTCGTCGACGTGCGGCTCGGATCTCTTTGCCATACCGGCAACGCTACTTGTCGAACCGGCGAGCGCGGGTGGACCGTGTCGGCATGAGCGAATACGACGTCGTGGTCATCGGTGGGGGAGCGGCCGGCCTGGCCGGGGCGGTGACTGTGGCACGGGCCCGCCGGACGGTCCTGGTGGTCGACGCGGGGCAGCCGCGGAACGCGCCGGCAGCCGGCATCCACAACTACCTGGGCCGGGAGGGCGCTCGTCCCGCGGACCTGCTCGCCGACGGGCGGGCCGAACTGGCCGGGTACGGGGGGACCGTCGTCGACGGCGTGGTCAGCACCGCCCGGCGGGAGGACGACGGGACCTTCCGCGTGGCGCTCGACGGCGGTCGCGAGGTGTCGGCACGCCGGCTGCTGGTCGCGACCGGCCTCGTCGACGAACTTCCCGACGTGCCCGGGCTGGCCGACCGGTGGGGGCGCGACGTGCTGCACTGCCCGTACTGCCACGGCTGGGAGGTGCGCGACCAGCCGATCGGCATCCTGGCGACCGGTCCGAACGCGATGCACCAGGCGCTGCTGTTCCGGCAGCTCAGCGAGGACGTCGTCTTCTTCCTGCACAGCGGACCCGGCCTCGCGCCGGAGCAGACCGAGCAGCTGACCGCCCTCGGCGTCCGGATGGTCGACGGCGAGGTGACCGGCATCGAGGTGACCGACGACCGGCTGACCGGCGTCCGCCTCGTCACCGGCGAGGTGGTGCCGCGCTCGGCGCTGGTCGTGGCACCGGTCTTCACCGCACGCGCCGGCGTGCTCGACGCGCTGGGTGTCCCGGCGATGGACCAGGAGATGGCCGGCCACGTGGTCGGCAGCGCCGTGCCGGCCGACCCGACCGGGGCGACCTCCGTGCCGGGCGTGTGGGTGGCGGGCAACGTCTCCGATCTCAGCGCGCAGGTGGTGGTCTCGGCCGCCGCCGGGCTGCGGGCCGGCGCCATGATCAACGCCGATCTCGTCGCCGAGGACGCCCGCGTGGCCGTCGCGGCGCATCGGAGCGTGGCGGTATGAGGGCGACCGACCGGGAGTCCTACGACGAGCTCTACCGATCTGCTCCGGCGCTGTGGAGCGGCCGGCCGAACCGGCAGCTCGTCGTCGAGGCGAGCGCGCTGCCGCCCGGTACGGCGCTGGACGCCGGATCGGGCGAGGGTGGCGACGCCCTGTGGCTCGCCGAACAGGGGTGGCGGGTCACCGCGGTCGACTTCTCCACCGTCGCGCTGGAGCGGGCCGCCGCGCAGGCCGCCACGCGCGGGCTCGGCGACCGGATCGAATGGGTGCACGCCGATCTGGGCTCCTGGACGCCGCCGGAGGGCCGTTTCGACCTGGTGACCGCGCACTACCTGCACGCGACCTGGGCCGACCGTCCCGCGCTGTTCCGGCGGCTCGCCGCCGCCGTCGCGCCCGGTGGGACCCTCCTCGTCGTCGGCCATCTGCTCGTCGAGGGCGCGGACCACGGCGAAGGGCACGGCCACGGGCACGGGCACGACGGCGAGCACGGTCGCGGTGGGCTGGACCGGCACGACCCCGAGGCCTTCTACACCGCGGAGGACGTCGCGGCGCTGCTCGACCCGTCGGAGTGGGGCGATGTCGTCAGCGAGACCCGCGACCGCGACCCGGAGGCCACCGCGCGCACCGGCAATCCGGTACCGGACACCGTCCTGCGGGCCCGCCGCCGGCCAGCCCAGCGGTAGCCGAGGTCGGCGAGCCTTCCGGCCCGGCGGCTGTCGACCTCGGCCCCTGCCGTCGGTGCCTGCCTCGTCCCTAGCGTCATCCCCGACCCGATCGGGAGGGGCCATGACGACGACGGAGACCAAGCAGTCGACCACGGCCGGCAGGCGGGTCGGCTACGTCATCGGGATCGCGATCAACGCGGCCTTCCTGTGGTTGATCCACATCTGGCCCGGCTGGGACGTCGTGCCCTTCCTGACCGCGGACTTCGAGATCGTGCTGTGGCTGGTCGACCTCTCGCTGGTCGCGAGCATCGCGGTGAACCTCGTCTACCTGGTCCGCGATCCGCGCTGGCTGACCGCGGCCGGGGCGGTCGTCACCACCGCCGTGGGGCTGGCCGGCGCGGTGCGGATGCTGCAGGTCTTCCCGTTCGACTTCGGCGACTCCGACGTCTGGCCGGTGGTGTTCCGCGTGCTGCTGTGGGTGGGCATCGTGGGTTCGATCATCGGGATCCTCACGAACCTCGTCAGCCTGGTCCGGGCGCTCGGCGCCCGCTGACCCGCGCCGGGCGGCGGTCAGGTCCGGGGGAGCCCCAGGTCGGCGAGGGCCGCGGTCACGCGGTCCTCGTGCAGGAGGTCGAGCCCGAGCAGGCGGTGCACCAGCACGCCCCGGCGGGTCAGCCGCAGGTCGGCGGCTCGCAGGCGGGGGAGCACCGTGCCGCCCGGCCGGGGCTGGGCCGGCGGCGGGTCGAGCAGGCCGCGCCGGCGGAGGTCGGTGACGTCCTCGAGCGCGCCCCATTCGCGCCAGGCGCGCGGGTCCTGCGGCAGCGCTGGGGCCATCGGAAGGGGCAACCGCTCGCGCCGGCCGACGGCGGCGAGGAGGGCCAGTTGCCGCCCGGTCAGTGACTTCCCGAGCTCCAGGCCCCGCACCACGACGCCGGCGTCGAGGTCGGGGGAGACGGCGGCCTCGGCGATCAGGTAGCCCAGGTGGCGGACGCGCCACTCCTCGGCGCTGACCCGGGCGGCGAGCACGGCGGCCTCGGCCACCTCGTCGGCGGCTCCCCGCTCGGCGCCGAAGAAGCCGTCGCCGCGCACTGTCCGCCCCTGGGCGGTGCGGGTGACCGCCAGCTCGACGGCGAACGCGAGCGCGGCGCCGACCCGGATCTGCTCCCGGCAGAAGCCCTGGTCGAGCCCGGCGGCGTCCTGCGCCGCCCGCCGCAGGCACTGCGCCAAGGCGGGGTCGAGGCGGACGCGCGCGGAGGAGGCGTCGAAGAGCAGCCCGGCCGCCGACCGTGCCATCGAGCCGGCGATCCGCTCGCCCGACTCGACCAGCAGCTGGCCCGGTTGCGCGTCCACACGGTGATCTTCGTCGGTTCGCGCGCGCTCCTGCACACCGGTGCCGGTTCCCTCACCACAGCGGGTCAGCGGCGGTGAGCGAAACGGAACACGAATCCAGCCGCAGGGCGACGCCGGGGAAACCGGCCGTTGCGACCGTCGTCGCCATGGCCGCCCCCACCCGCACGCCGTCCCCGAGCGCACCGCCGACCACCGCGCCCGCCCCACCGCGCCACTCCGGCAGGTGGATCGAGGACTGGCGTCCCGAGGACCCCGAGTTCTGGGAGGCGACCGGCAAGCGCGTCGCCCGGCGCAACCTGTTCTTCTCGATCTTCTCCGAGCACATCGGCTTCTCGATCTGGAGCCTGTGGTCGGTGCTCGTGCTGTTCCTGCCCGAGCCGGTCTTCGGCATCGACCCGGCCGGGAAGTTCCTGCTGACGACCCTGCCGACGGCGCTCGGCGCGTTCGTGCGGCTGCCCTACACCTTCGCCGTCGCCAGGTTCGGCGGCCGCAACTGGACCATCGTCAGCGCCGCGCTGCTGCTCGTCCCCACCGTCGCGACGGCGATCGTGCTGGAGCCCGGCGTCTCCTATCCGACCCTGCTGGTCGTCTCGTGCCTGGCGGGTGTGGGCGGCGGCAACTTCGCCAGCTCGATGGCCAACATCAACGCGTTCTACCCCGACCGGCTCAAGGGCTGGGCGCTCGGCCTCAACGCCGGCGGCGGCAACCTCGGCGTCCCCGTCGTCCAGCTGGTCGCGCTGCTCGTGCTGGCCACCGCCGGCGCGGAGCACCCGCGGTTGATCCTGCTCGTCTACATCCCGTTCATCGTGGCCGCCGCCGTCGGCGCCGCGCTGCTCATGGACAACCTGACGACGGCGCGCAACCAGCCCCGCGCCATGCGCGAGGCCACCCGCGAGCGGCACACCTGGATCATGTCGTTCCTCTACATCGGCACGTTCGGCTCGTTCATCGGCTTCGGCTTCGCCTTCGGCCAGGTGCTGCAGAACCAGTTCGCCGCGTCCTTCGCGACCCCGCTGGCCGCCGCATCGCTCACCTGGCTCGGCCCGCTGCTGGGCTCGCTCATCCGCCCGCTGGGCGGCTCGCTGGCCGACCGGTTCGGCGGTGCGCGCATCACCTGTTGGAACTTCGTCGCGATGGCCGTCGGCGCCTCCGTCGTCTGGACGGCGAGCCAGGTGGGGTCGCTCCCGCTGTTCGTCGTCGGCTTCGTGGCGCTGTTCGTGCTCAGCGGCCTCGGCAACGGGTCGACCTACAAGATGATCCCGGCGATCTTCCGGTCCCAGGCGCTGCAGTCGGTGGCCGAGGGCGGGGACGCCGACGCCGCCGACCGGCGCGCGCTGCGGATGTCCGGTGCGCTGATCGGTATCGCCGGCGCGATCGGGGCGTTCGGCGGGGTGCTGGTGAACCTGGCCTTCCGGCAGTCGTTCCTGACCACCGGGACCGGCGACTCGGCCTACCTGGTCTTCATCGCCTTCTACGTCGTCTGCGTCGCGGTCACCTGGGTGGTCTACCTGCGCCCGCAGGCCCCGCTCGGCCGGGTGTGAGAACAGCAGCCTCCCCGGCGAGATCGCCGATCTCGCCCGCCTTGCGGGCCCAAAGTGTGCGAGATCGGCGATCTCGCCGCTCAGAGCTTGAGGCGGTAGCCCCGCTTCACGACCGTCTCGACGACGGGGGCGCCGAGGGCGGCGCGCAGCCGGGTCACGGCCATCTCGACGGCGTGCCCGTCGCCACCACCGGGCAACGACGCGGTCAGCTCGGCCCGGGGGACGACGTGACCCGGGCGGCTGGCCAGCGCGCGCAGCACCGCCATCGGCCCCGGCGCCAGCTCCACCAGCGCGCCGTCGAGCACGGCGCCGTGGCCGCGCACCTGCAGCGTGTGCGCCCCGACGGTCAGCACCGGATCGCGCTCGGGCAGGCGCGCGACCACCTCCCGGGCCAGGGCGCCGAGGCGGGCCCGCTGGGGCTGGAAGGACGGGATGCCGGCGGCGTCCAGCGGACCGGCCGTCACCGGGCCCACAGCCACTGCCATCACCCGGTCCTGCAGGGCAGCGACCAGCGCGTCCCGCCGGCCCAGCTCGTCGGCCACCGTCAGCAGGCTGGCCGCCGCGGGCGCGCTGGTGAAGGTGACGGCGTCGATGCCGCCGCCGATCACGGCGGCGACCAGCCGGTGCACCGGCGCGACGTCCTCGGGCAGCACCCAGCGGTAGACCGGCACGGTGAGCACCTCGGCGCCGCTCTGCCCGAGACCGGTCACCAGGTCGGGCAGCGGGTCGCCGTGCAGCTGGACGACGATCCGCCGTCCCTCCAGCGGCCCCTCGGCACCGGACAGCAGGTGGGAGAGCACCTCGGCCGACGACTCCGACTCCGGCGACCAGGCGTCGACCAGGCCGCCGCCACGGATCGCCCCCCGGGCCTTGGGGCCCCGGGCGAGGACGCGGGCCGGCTTCAGGTGCTCGACCAGCGGGAGGTCCCACGCGTCGGCGGCCTCGAGCCACCCGCGGAAACCGACCCCGGTGGTGGCGACGACCAGGTCGACCGGGCGGGACAGGACCTCGCGGGTGGCGGCGACGAGCTCGGCGTCGTCGGCCAGCGGCACGATGCGGATCGCCGGCGCGTAGACGACCCGGGCGCCGCGGCGGTCCAGCAGTGCCCCCAGCTCCTCCTTGCGGCGGGCCGCGGTCACCGCGACCGTGTAGCCGGCCAGGGGCAGCTCGGGCTTCTCCTCGAGCGGATCGCTCATGTGTCCCCCTCGGTGGCGGCGTCGCCCCATGCTCCGGGGCCGGCGTTGCCGGGATGTTTCCGGGAGCTGTCGGAAAGCTCACTCGATCCCGGCGGTGCCGTCCACCCGGATGTCGGCGCGGGCACGGGTGCCCTGCGTGGCGAACTCGGCGGCCTCGAGGTCCTGCCACCGGCGCCACTCCGCGGCCAGGTTCGCGCCGTCGCGCGCCAGCCCCCGCTCGGTGCGCACCGGCACCGGGGCCTCGACCCAGATGCGCAGCGTCGTCCACGGGTCCAGCGCCCGGGGGCTGCTGCCGCAGCCCTCCACCAGGAGGACCGGCGCGGCGGGCACCGCCACCCGGTCGGGCATGAACCGGCCGGCGTGCCAGTCGTAGCGAGAGTGGGCGCCGGGGAGTCCCTCGGACAGCGGCCGCAGCGCGCCGGCGGACAACCGGGCGAGGGCGCCGGTGAGCGTCCAGCCCGCGTAGAGGTCCTCGAGGTGGACGACGGCGACGGCGTCGCCGAGCGCGGCGGCGAGCCGGCCCGCCAGGGTCGTCTTGCCCGACCCGGCGGGGCCGTCGATGCACACCAGGCGGGTGCCGCCCAGCCGGGGCGGCGCGTCGAGGATCCGGGCCGCGAGGGCGGCGACGCTCAGCGGAGGGTCAGCGTCCACGTGGGCACCGGCCCGCCGTCGCTGGTCACCAGGCCGCGCGTGGCGAGCAGCCGGAGGTGGGCGTCGGTCTCGGTGACGGCGAAGATCCGCATGCGCCGCTCGTACTGGTCCCACGGCCGCGACCAGGTGAGGTACGCCGCCAGCTGCCAGGGCGTGGAGCGCGGGTGCTCCCGGATGGCGTCGAGCAGCTCGGTGAGCCGGTGCTCGTGGTGCTCCCGCAGCTGCCCGGTGCGGTCGCCCAGCCCGCGGAAGCGCCACTCGTGCGCCGGCAACACCTCGGCGGGCTCGTCCCGGCCGACCGCCGCCAGCGACTCCAGGTAGGAGCCGAGGGGATCGGCGATCCCGTCGTGCGTGGTCGAGATGTTGGGGCTGATCCGGGGGAGCACGTGGTCGCCGGAGAAGAACAGCCCGGTGCGCTCCTCGGCGAAGCAGAGGTGGCCGGGCGTGTGGCCCGGCGTGTGGACGGCGCGCATCCGCCACCCGGGGAAGTCGGCGCGCTCACCGTCCTCCAGCAGCCGGTCGGGGATCGCCATGCGGGAGAACGGGAGGAACTTCGCCGGGTCCCCGACATCGGCGGCCGCCTCGTCGGGGTCGGCGCCGAGGGACACCAGGAACGCCACCTCGGCGGCGACCGACGCGGCCGGGTCGCGGTGCACCGGCGAGCCGACGATGCCGGCGTCGGCGGGATGCATGGCCACCCACGCGCCCGAGGCCCGACGCACCCGCTCGGCCAGCCCGAGGTGGTCGAAGTGCAGGTGCGTGACGAGCACCCCGCGCACGTCGGAGATCCCGCCCCCGATGACGGACAACCCCTCGGTGAGCGCCGTCCAGCCCTCGTCGCTCTCCCAGCCGGTGTCGAGCAGGCCCAGCCCGCCGCCCTCCAGTGCGAACGCGTAGGCGGTGACGTAGCGCAGCGGGCCGCCCATGGGCACGGGGATCGACCAGAGGTCGGGGCGCAGCTGCTCCACGGGGGGCAGCGCGCGCGCCTGCCACGCGTCGTGCTGGGCGGTGCCGGTGACGTCCACGCCCTCGCACTCTGCCAGTTGCCCCATAGGCCCGACGCCGCCCTGTCACCATGGACGGGTGCCCGATCCCGCCCCCGTCTCCGCCGTCCCCCGGCGCATGCGCCTGGTCTGTGCCGGCGTGGCCGTCGTCGTCGTCGCCGTCGGGCTGTTCGTCGCCCTGACGCTGCGGTCCAACTCCACGGGCGTCATCGAGTTCGGCGCGGTCGACCAGGTCGCCGTCGCCGGTCTCGCCCTGCTGCTGGGCGCGGGCGTCCTCGCCCTCGGCCGGTCCCGGGTCGACGCCGACGCCGAACGGATCCGGTTCCGCAACATCGCGCTCACCCACGAGCTGCCCTGGGACGCGGTGCGGGCGGTCGCGTTCGACCGGAAGTCCGCGTGGGCCACGCTCCGGCTGCGCAACGACGACGAGGTCTCGCTGCTGGCGATCCAGGCGGCCGACCGCGAGCACGCCGTCCGGGCCGTCGAGGGACTGCGAGCCCTGCTGGCCGCGGCGGAGGCCAAGCGGCCCAAGCCGCCGCCGCTGCTGTACCCCGACCCCCGGGAATGACCTGCGGGGTCGCGGCGCTGTAGCATGGGCGAGCCTCCATGAGGCACGCGAACCAACTGGCGGCCTCCGGGCCGTCGATCCAAGAGGAGCCCGCTCCCACCTGGCGTCGTCGAGACGTCCAGGTCCCCGGATCGCGAGGAGCCGGCCACCGGTCGGATTCTCGCGCAGCGCACGCCGTCCGCGGCGAGCGTCACCGGCGAGTGGGCCCCGGAAGCTGATGCTTCCGGGGCCTTCGTTCTCCGGCGCCCGGGTGGGCCAGCGACTCCTCCCATGCAGCAGCAGAGGAGAGGCCATCACCGAGCCCCGCATCAACGACCGTATCCGCGTCCCCGAGGTCCGCCTGGTCGGTCCGGAGGGCGAGCAGGTCGGCATCGTGTCGATCGGCGAAGCGCTGCGCCTGGCCCAGGACTCCGAGCTCGACCTCGTCGAGGTCGCTCCCATGGCCCGGCCGCCGGTGTGCAAGCTCATGGACTACGGGAAGTTCAAGTACGAGTCCGCCCAGAAGGCCCGCGAGGCCCGGCGGAACCAGGCGCTCACCGTCATCAAGGAGATGCGGCTGCGCCTGAAGATCGACCCGCACGACTACGAGACCAAGAAGGGCCACGTCGAGCGCTTCCTCAAGGGCGGCGACAAGGTCAAGATCACCGTGATGTTCCGCGGTCGCGAGCAGTCCCGCCCCGAGATGGGCTACCGGCTGCTGCAGCGGCTGGCCGCCGACGTCGCCGAACTGGGCGTCGTCGAGTCCAACCCGAAGCAGGACGGCCGCAACATGGTCATGGTGATCGCCCCGCACCGGAACCAGGCAGCGACCGACGCCGGCCGCCGCCAGGCCAAGGCGGACAAGGCGTCGGCGTCCGAGGCTCACGCGGCCGAGGAGCAGGCGCCCAGCGCCTGAACCGACCGCACCACCGAGACCGCCGGTGCGCACGGAGCAGCCCCTGGGCTGCCGCGTGCCCACTGACAGACACGAACAGGACGAGGGAAATGCCGAAGCAGAAGACCCACAAGGGCACGGCCAAGCGCGTGCGCGTGACCGGCACCGGGAAGCTCGTGCGCGAGCACACGAACAACCAGCACAAGTTCGAGCACAAGTCGTCCTCGCGCAAGCGCCGGGTGAGCGGCATCGGCGTGCTGTCCCCGGCCGACACCAAGAACATGAAGAAGCTGCTGGGCCTCTGAGCGCCCCGTACTGACGAGAAGACAGGAGCACTCACGTGGCACGCGTGAAGCGGGCGGTCAACGCCCAGAAGAAGCGCCGGACGACTCTCGAGGCCGCCAGCGGCTACCGGGGTCAGCGGTCCCGGCTGTACCGCAAGGCCAAGGAGCAGATCCTCCACTCCGCGACGTACTCCTACCGCGACCGCAAGGCGCGCAAGGGTGACTTCCGGAAGCTGTGGATCACGCGGATCAACGCCGCGGCGCGCCTCAACGACATGACCTACAACCGGTTCATGCAGGGCCTCAAGCTGGCCGGCATCGAGCTGGACCGTCGGGTCCTCGCCGAGCTCGCCGTCAACGAGCCGGCCGCGTTCGCCGCGCTGGTGGAGACCGCGCGCGCCGCGGTCGCCGCCGCTCCGGCGCCGGAGAAGGCCGCCTGATCCCGGCCGCTCACGAGTGCGACGAACTCGTGGTCATCACGCGCTGATGGCCACGAGTTCGTCGCATTCGGCGCACGGGGAGCCGCTGACCGAGCGGTCGGCCCGGGTCGCGGCCGCCCGCAAGCTCACCCGACGGGCCGGGCGCGACGCCGCCGGGCTGTTCCTCGCGGAGGGCCGCCAGGCGGTCGCCGAGGCGCTGGCCGACCCGGCCGGCGTGCGCGAGGTGTTCGCCACCGACGCCGCGGCCGCCGCCCACCGCGACCTGCTCGCGTCCACGACGGTCCCGGTGCGGATCGTCACGGAGAAGGCCGCGGCCGGGCTGTCGGAGACCGTCACCCCGCAGGGGCTGGTCGCCGTCTGCGCGCTGCGCGACGTCCCGGCCGAGGCCGTGGTCGCCCACCCGCCGCGCCTGGCCGTCGCGCTGGCCGAGCTCGCCGATCCGGGCAACGCCGGCACCGTGCTGCGGACGGCGGACGCCTGCGGGGCCGGGGCGGTCGTCTTCGGTACCGGGTCGGCCGACCCGTACGGCGGCAAGGCGGTGCGCGCGAGCGCGGGGAGCGTCTTCCACGTCGACGTCGTCCGCGGTGCGTCGCTCGAGACGCTGCTGCCTGCGCTGCGGCAGCACGGGGTCACCGTGCTGGCCGCCGACGGCGGGGGAGAGGCAGCGCTGGACGAGTTGACCGACGAGCTCGCCGGCCCGGTGCTCTGGCTGTTCGGCAACGAGGCCCGCGGTGTGCCGGCCGACCTGGCGCAGCTGGCCGACGCGCGGGTGCGGATCCCGATGCGCGGCCGGGCCGAGAGCCTCAACCTGGCCGCCGCCGCCGCGATCTGCCTCTACACGACCCAGCTCGCCCAACGCTGAGGGGCGGTGCCTGACCTACACGAGGCCGGCACGTTTCCAGAGCAGCTCGGAGGGCCCGCCGATCAGCCCGACGCCGCGCAGGAACGCCACGAGCCCGGTCGACGCGTCGCGCAGCTTGGCGCGGTAGTGCTCGTTGGCGCGGGCCGCTGCCTTCGCCGTCGACGGGTCGAGACCCACCGAGGCGTAGACCTCCGGCTGCACGAGGTTGTCGGCGACGATCGCGGCCACGGCGGCCACCCCGGTGCGGTGCTTGCGCAGCTGCCAGCGGGACAGCTCCGGGGTGCGCCGGGCGATCTCCTCGCGGGCGAAGCGCATGTGCCGCGCCTCCTCGACGACGTGGATCTGGCTGGTCGCGCGGGTCAGGGGCTGCACCCGCTCGTCCTTCATCAGGTCGCGCTGGAAGATGTCGAGGATCTCCTCGGCGACCAGGATCGCCGCGTACGCGGCCGGCCCGTCGAACCGCTTCACGAAGGCCGTGCCCAGCCGCAGGATCGAGGCCGGCGGCTGGTAGGACGGTGCGCCGAAGGTCTCCGCCGTCCGGGCGAACATCACCGAGTGCCGGCACTCGTCGGCGATCTCGGTCAGCGCCCACTGGACGTGCGGCTGGGCCGGGTCGTCGCCGTAGATGTCCTTGAGCACCAGCTGCATGAGCAGGCACTCGAACCAGATGCCGACGCCGGAGATCGAGCAGTACTCGTGGATGGTCAGGCGCACGCGCTGTTCGTCGGTGAGTCCGTCCCACAACGGCGTGCCGTACAGCGTCGACCACTCGGGTGACAGACCGTAGAGGTGCGGAGGGATCGGCGCCGTCCAGTCGATGTCGACGACGGGGTCGTAGGACTTCTTGGCTGCGGACCCGAGGAGGCGGGTAGAGAGCTCTTGGCGACCGACAGATCTCTTGGTCGTCGGGTCGGAGGTGGTGGACGGCAGCGTTGCGGTCATGACGAGTTCCCCCGGTCGTCGAGTACGGCTGAAGGAAAGGTAACTGTTACTGTGAAACACATGCAACCGGTGGCGGAGATCCGTCCCGCGTCTCCGACCGCAGACGGTCGTCGCTCCCGCTGGACCGAGCACCGGCGGGCCCGGCGGGCCGACCTGGTCACGGCCGCGGTGGAGGCCGTCCGCCGCGCGGGGCCGGACTTCTCGGTGGACGACGTGGCGCGGAGCGCGGGGGTGTCCAAGACCGTCATCTACCGCTATTTCAGCGACAAGGACGAGCTGATCGACGCCGTCCTCGAGCAGATCTCCACCGTCGTGCTGCTGCCGCGGCTGCTGGGGGAGCTGGCCGTCGACCGCCCCGACGACGCCGCCCGGCTGCGCGCGGTCATCGCCGCCTTCGTGTCCCTGATCGAGGACGAGCCGGCCCTCTACCGCTTCGCCTACGCCCACACCGGGCGGGCCGGGCGCGCCGACCTCGTCGCCGCGACCGAGCGGGAGATCGCCGAGGCGCTGGGCCGGCTCATGGCCGACCGGCTGACCGAGGCCGGCCGCCCCGCGGGGGCCGCGATGACCTGGGCCTACGGGGTCGTGGGCATGGTGCAGCTGGCCGCGCACTGGTGGGCGGGGTCGCCCACGGTGCCGGCCGCGGAGCTCGTCGACCAGCTGACCGCGCTGGCCCATGGGGGCCTGTCGACCCTGCTGCCGCCGGCGAGGAGCTGAGGGCGGCGATGAGCGAGCACGAGGGCCCGGCGGGCTACGAGGGCTACGAAGGCGAGGTCACCGTCACCGTCGACGGCGAGGCGCCACGGGCGGCGCACGCCGCGCTCGCCGCCCGGTTCGACCCGCTCGCCGGACACGTCGTGTGGAGCGGCCGGCTCGCCGTGCAGCTCCCGGTGCGCACGCGGGTGCTCGTCACCACCCCGCACGGCAGCGCCGCCGCCGAGACCACGGAGACCGACGCCTGGGGGAACACCCGGCTCAGCGGGATCGACCGGCCGCCGTTCCCGGTGGAGCTGCTCGACGCGGCCGACGACCTCACCTGAGCGTTCCTCGTCACGCCCGGACGGGCTTGGCCGCGTACATGTCGAGGTCCGCGCTGTGCAGCAGCGAGGGGAAGTCCTCGCCGTCCGTGGGGTAGACGCCCAGGCCGACGCTCGCGCCGACCGTCACCTTCACGCCGCTGAGCTCCACGGGGGTCCAGACCGCCCGCGCCAGCTCGTCGGCCACCCGCCGGGCCTCGTCCGCGGCGGTCGCGGGGTCCAGGCCGAGCAGGGCGACGAGGAACTCGTCACCGCCGAGCCGGGCGAGCAGGTCGCCCCGCCGCAGCCGGCCGCGCAGCGTTCGGGCGACCAACTGGAGCAGTTCGTCGCCGGCGGCGTGCCCGAGACGGTCGTTGACGGTCTTGAACCCGTCGAGGTCGACGAACAGCAGGGCCAGGGTGTCCCGCCCGGCCCGCGCGTCCCAGATCGCGGCCTCCACCTGCTCCTCGAGCCGCCGCCGATTGGGCAGCCCGGTCAGCGGGTCGGTGTAGGCGAGTTCCTGGATGCGGGCCAGGCAGGTCTGGTTGCGGTCCCGCTCCTGGAGCAGGGCGCGCTCGGCCTCCACCCGCGCGGTGACGTCGTGCTGGACGCCGATGTACTGGACGACGGCGCCCTCGGCGTCGCGCACCGGCGCCAGGTGGATCTCGTTCCACCAGGGCGTGCGCTCCGGACCGCGGTGGTTGCGCACCGTCTCCCGGAACTCGGCGCCCCGTGCAATGGCGTCGCGCATGCGGGCGATCGCCGCCGGGTCGGTGTCGGGCCCCTGCAGGAACCGGCAGTTGCGGCCGAGCACGTCGGCGCGGGGCAGGCCTGCCAGCTGCTCGAAGGCCTCGTTGACGTACACCAGCGGCTGGTCGGGCAGCCGCAGGTCGGAGATCGTGACGCCGCTGGTCGTCGCCGCCAGCGCCCGGCTCAGGACGTCGTGGCCGGTGACCGCACGAGCAGGCTCAGCGGGACCGGCCGCTGCGGGAGACGGCGCGGCAGCAGCGGCGCGCACGGGAGCCGCCCGGCGCGGTGCGACCCGCGTCAGCAGCGCGTGCGCCGCGCGGGTGACCGCCTCCCGGTCGTAGGTCAGGCCGTACTCGAAGGTGCGCTCCAGGTCCGGGCCGTCGTCGCCGAGGTCGCGGGCCAGCAGCGCCGCGCTGAAGTGCGGGCCGAGGACGACGAGGTCCCACTCGCCGCGCACCGGGTCCTCCGGCGCCAGGGCGGCGCCCCGGAGGCCGGGCAGCGGTTCGACCGGCAGGTCCTCGCCGAGCGCGCAGACGAAGCCGGTGCGCTCCACGAGATCGCGATAGCGCAGCGCGGTGGCCGGGGTGAAGTGGCGGGCCTCCTGGAAGGTGGCGGCCACCACGCACGTCTCGCCCAGGCGCATCGCCTCCCGTTCGAGCTGCTTGCTGAGCTCGATCAACAGCGACTTCGCCGACCGGCGCAGCGGGGCCCCGTCGGGCAGGCAGCCGAACGGGGAGTCATCGGACGGAGCGACCGACGACGCTCCGGGAAGGGTCAGCTCGCCGGCCGCCACACCCTCGGCGGCGCCGGGGCCGGGCCGGCCGAACAGCCAGCCCTGCCCGAGGGTGGCGCCCAGGGCGAGCGCGGTGGCCAGGTGCTCGTCGGTCTCGATGCCCTCGGCCAGCACGAGGGCGCCGGTGCGCTCGGCGTGGGCGTTGACCGCGTTCATGATCTCGGCGATCGCCGGGCCGGGCCGCTCCTGGACCAGGCGGAGGTCGAGCTTGATGACGTCGGGGGACAGCAGCGGGAGGAAGGCCAGCGAGAGGGAGTCGGCGCCGACGTCGTCGACCGCGACCCCCCAGCCGAGGTGGCGGACGCGTTCGACCGTGCGCAGCAGCTCGGCGGGCCGCTGGGCCAGGGCGCGTTCGGTGATCTCGAGGACCACCCGGAGGTCCCGCGGGGCGGCGTCGACGATGGCGAGCAGGTCGTCCAGGGGTGCGCTGTCGAGCACCTCGGGCTCGACGTTGACGAACACCGTGAGCGGGGCCAGCAGGCCTTGCTCGACGGCTCCGCGGAAGGCGGCGGCCCGGCAGAGCTCGTCGAGCTCGGCCAGCCGCCCGGCCTCCCGGGCAGCCGCGAACAGCAGGTCGGGACGCTCCAGCGGACCCTGCGGCCCGCGCGCCAGGGCCTCGTAGGCGACGACCCGGCCCGTGTCGAGCTCGACGATCGGCTGGAACACGCTGCGGACGGCTCCCGGCCGCAGCGCCTCGGTCAGCGCGGCCGCCGTCACGGATCGGTTGTCCTCCACCTTTCTGCCATCGGCTCGCGCCCGGCCGGACGCGAGCCGGGCCGGCGATGCCCCTCCCGAACGGGTGAGTCAGCCCGGCAGCGTGATCAGCACGACGGCGGTCACTGCGGCCGCGAGCCCGGCGATCTGGGCGCCGACGAGCCGCTCCCGCAGCACGACCTGCGCGAGCACGACCGTGCTGACCGGGTAGAGCGAGGCCAGCACACCGGTGATCGCCAGCTGCCCGTCCTGCTGGGTGGCGAGCAGGAAGAGCGCGTTCGCGGTCATGTCGCCGATGCCGGAGGCGACGACCAGCGGTAGCGCCGACCGCGTCACCGTGAGCTTCTTCCGGCGGGCCAGCGCGATGCCGACGACGAGCACGACCGACGCCAGGCGTGCGGCCACCAGCGGCGTGAGCCCCGAGTCGTCGGACGTGCGGTCGAGCAGCACGAAGAACAGGCCGAACATGGCGCCGGCCACCAGGGCGGGGATCAGGCTCGCCGGCCGCGCAGCCCGCAGCGCGAGCAGCCCGCTCTCGGCCGACACGAGGACGACGGCGCCCAGCGCCAGCGCGACACCCACCGATGCCCATGTGCCGATCTGCTCGCCGCCGAGCAGGCCGACCAGCACGGGGACGGCTGCGGCGGTGACCGCGGTCACCGGCGCGATGACGCTCATGACGCCGCCGGCCAGCGCGCGGAAGAACACCAGCAGCCCGGCGGCCCCGGCCAGACCTGCCAGCGCGCCCCAGCCCAGGTCGGCGCCGCCGACCGACCCGCCCAGCCAGGGGAGGAGGGCGACCAGGGCGACCAGCCCGGACACCTGGGAGAGCGCCACGACGCCGAACACCGACGTCCGCCGGGTCGCCAGGCCGCCCAGGAAGTCCGCCGCGCCGTAGACCACGGCGCAGCCCAGGGCCAGCAGGATCGCCACGCCGTCCTCCGAAGTCCAGGTTCGCCCCGGTGGCCACCCCGGTCCGTTCTAGCACCCGCTTCCGACGCCGCGAGATCTGCACACCGGTGGCCATCAGCGCCTGATGGCCACCACCGTGCAGATCTCGCGGGGCTCGTCCGGGAACCCCGGCGCGGGCGAGCTCGACGTGCGGGCAGAATGGCCTCCCGTGTCTGGCGCCAACGATCCCTACGACCCGAAACAGGTCGCCGCGCTCTCGCCCGAGGCCCTCGACGACGCGGTCGCCGCCGCGCAGAAGGCCTTCGCGGGAGCAGTCGACCTGGAGGCGCTGGCCGCCGTCCGCCCGGCGCACCTCGGTGACCGCGCGCCGGTGCTGCTCGCCCGCCGCGAGCTGGGCGCGCTGCCCCCGGCGGCCCGGTCCGACGCCGGCAAGCGGGTCAACGCGGCCCGCGTGGCGCTGACCGAGGCCTACGAGGCCCGGTTGGCCGAGCTCGAGGCCGAGCGCGACGCCCGTGTGCTCGCCGAGGAGCGGGTCGACGTCACGCTGCCGTGGGACCGCACACCGCGCGGCGCCCGGCATCCGCTGACCACGCTCACCGACCGGATCGCCGACATCTTCGTCGGCATGGGCTACGAGGTGGCCGACGGCCCGGAGCTCGAGGCCGAGTGGCTCAACTTCGACGCGCTCAACATCGGCCGCGACCACCCCGCCCGCACGATGATGGACACCTTCTTCGTAGCGCCCGAGGATTCCGGCCTGGTGCTGCGCACCCACACCAGCCCGGTGCAGGCCCGCACCATGCTGAGCCGCACGCCGCCGATCTACATCGTGGCGCCCGGCCGGGTGTACCGGACCGACGAGCTCGACGCGACGCACACCCCCGTCTTCCACCAGGTCGAGGGCCTCGCCGTCGACCGCGGGCTGACCATGGCGCACCTGCGCGGCACGCTCGACCACCTGGCCCGCTCCCTGTTCGGCGCCGACGCGGTCACCCGCTGGCGCCCGTCCTACTTCCCGTTCACCGAGCCGTCGGCGGAGTTCGACGTCTGGTTCCCCGAGCACCGCGACGGCCCGCGCTGGGTCGAGTGGGGTGGCTGCGGGATGGTCAATCCCCGGGTGCTCATCGCCTGCGGGATCGACCCGGAGGAGTACTCCGGCTTCGCGTTCGGCATGGGCATCGAGCGCGCCCTCCAGTTCCGCTCCGGCGTCGGCGACATGCGCGACATCGTCGAGGGCGACGTCCGGTTCACACGAGCGTTCGGAGTCGAGCAGTGAGGGTCCCCATCGGCTGGCTGGCCGAGTACGTCGACATCCCCGCCGGGACGACGGTCGAGGACCTGGACACCGCGTTCGTGCGCCTGGGCCTCGAGGTCGAGGAGATCCACCGCCCCGAGGAGGTCACCGGCCCGCTCGTCATCGGCAAGGTGCTCGAGATCGAGGAGCTGACCGGCTTCAAGAAGCCGATCCGCTACACGCAGGTCGACGTCGGAGAGGCCGCGCCGCGGGGCATCGTCTGCGGCGCGACCAACTTCGTCGTCGGCGACACCGTGGTGGTCGCGCTGCCCGGCGCGGTGCTGCCCGGCGGCTTCGCGATCGCCGCACGGACGACCTACGACCGGGTCTCCGACGGGATGATCTGCTCGGTCCGGGAACTCGGCATCGGCGACGACCACGCCGGCATCCTCGTGCTCGGTCCCGAGGGCGCCGACGTCCCGCCGCCGGGCACGCCGGCCGGGCCGGTCGCCGGCCTGGACGACGTCGTCATCGAGCTCGCCGTGACCCCCGACCGGGGCTACTGCCTGGCCATGCGCGGCATCGCCCGCGAGATGGGCACCGGCCTGGCCGCCCCCTGGCGGGACCCGGGCGCGGTCACCCCGCCCGCGTGGTCCGGCGAGCCCGCCTGGCGGGTCGGCGTCGCCGACCCCGCGCGCTGCGACCGCTTCTCGATGATCGCCATGGAGGGCCTGGACCCGACGGCGCCCAGCCCGTGGTGGATGCGCCGGCGCCTGGCACAGGCCTCGGTCCGCACGATCTCGCTGGCCGTCGACGTCACCAACTACGTGATGCTCGAGCTCGGCCAGCCGATGCACGCCTTCGACCGCGACGCCGTGACCGGCCCGATCACGGTCCGGCTCGCGACCGAGGGGGAGAAGCTCACCACCCTGGACGGCGTCACGCGCAAGCTGACCACCGACGACCTGCTGATCACCGACGAGAGCGGCCCGATCGGCCTGGCCGCCGTGATGGGCGGGGCGTCCACCGAGATCGGTAACGGCACCAGCAGCGTCCTCCTCGAGGCCGCGCACTGGGAGCCGACCGGGGTCGCCCGGACCGCTCGCCGGCACCGGCTGCCCAGCGAGGCGGCCAAGCGCTTCGAGCGCGGCGTCGACCCGGAGATGACCGTGGTCGCGCTCGCCCGCGCCGCCGAGCTGCTCGCCGAGTACGGCGGTGCGCGGGTCATCGGCGGCGTCGTCGACATCGACACGCGGTCCGCCCGGCCGGGCATCGCCCTCGACGTCGCCAAGCCCGCCCGTGTCTCCGGGGTCGCCTACTCGCCGGGCCAGGTCGTCGAGCTGCTCGAGGCAGTGGGCTGCACCGTGGACGCCGACGGGAACGCCCTCGACGTCGTCCCGCCGCCGTGGCGCCCCGACCTGACCGACCCCGCCGACCTCGTCGAGGAGGTCGTCCGGCTCGCCGGGTACGACGACGTCCCCTCGGTGCTGCCCACCGCCCCGCCCGGCCGAGGCCTCACCGACGTGCAGCGCCGCCGCCGCGGCGTCGGCCGGGCCCTGGCCGAGGCCGGCTACGTGGAGGCGCCGTCCTACCCGTTCGTCGGGACGGCGGCGCTGGACGCGCTGGGCCTCGCGGCCGATGACCCGCGCCGCGCGGTGGTCGTCGTCCGCAACCCGCTGTCGGAGGAGGAGCCGGGCCTGCGGACGACGCTGCTGCCCGGCCTGCTCGCCGGCCTGGCGCGCAACCTCTCGCGCGGTCAGCGCGACCTCGCGCTGTTCGAGCACGGCGCGGTGTTCCCGGGCGGGGTCCGCTCGCCGGCCCCGCTGCCGGGCGCCGACCGCCGTCCCGACGACGACACGCTGGCCGCCCTCCTGGGCGCGGTGCCCACCCAGCCCTGGCACGTCGCCGTGGCGCTGACCGGTCATCGCGAACCGCGCGGCTGGTGGGGGGCGGGTCGCCCGGCCGGCTGGGCCGACGCGGTGCAGGCCGCCCGCCTCGTCGCCGCCGCATCGGGCGTCGAGCTGACCGTGCGGGCGGGCGACCGCGCCCCGTGGCACCCCGGCCGCTGCGCCGAGCTGCTCGTCGGCGACCGGGTCGTCGGCCACGCCGGGGAGCTGCACCCGCGGGTGTGCGCGGCGCTGGAGCTGCCCGCGCGGACGTCGGCCATGGAGCTCGACGTCGACGCCCTCCCCCCGGCGCAGGTGCCGGTCGGCCCGCACGTGTCGACCTTCCCGCCGGTGCTGCTCGACCTCGCGCTCGTCGTCGCCGACGACGTCCCCGCCGCCGAGGTGGAGACCGCCCTGCGCGAGGGAGCGGGCGAGCTGCTCGAGGCGCTGCGGCTCTTCGACGTCTACACCGGTGCGCCCGTGCCGGCGGGCTCGCGCTCGCTGGCCTACGCGCTCACCCTGCGCGCCCCGGACCGGACGCTGACCAGCGAGGAGGCGACGGCCGTCCGCGACGCCGCCGTCGCCGCCGCCGCCGGCCGGACGGGGGCGACGCTGCGCGCCTGAGGCTGCCCCGAGCCGCCTCGGCCGCCCCTAGGATCGCCGTTCCCAGCAGTGCTCCGAGACGCAGGAGGCGGCCATGGACGACGACCAGCGGGCGAGGATCGCCGAGGGCGTGGGGTTCATCGCCGCGCTGGACCAGAGCGGTGGCAGCACGCCCAAGGCGCTGCGCCTGTACGGGATCGACGAGGGCCGCTGGTCGACCGAGGACGAGATGTTCGACCTCGTCCACGGCATGCGCACCCGGATCATGACCAGCCCCAGCTTCGGCGGGGACCGGATCATCGGCGCGATCCTGTTCGAGGGCACGATGGACCGCGACGTCGACGGCGTCGGCGCGGCCGAGTACCTGTGGCGGCGCAAGCAGGTCGTGCCGTTCCTCAAGGTCGACAAGGGCCTGGCCGAGGAGCAGCGCGGCGTGCGGCTGATGAAGCCGATCCCCGGCCTGGCCACCCTGCTCGCCCGGGCCATCGACAAGGGCGTCTTCGGCACCAAGATGCGCTCGGTCGTCACGCTGGCCGACGAGAAGGGCATCGCCGACAACCTCGACCAGCAGTTCGACCTGGCGCGGCAGATCCTCGACGCGGGCCTGGTGCCCATCATCGAGCCGGAGGTCGACATCCACAGCCCCGAGAAGCAGCAGACCGAGGTGCTGCTGAAGGCCGGGCTCACCGAGCGGCTGGACTCCGTCCCGGCCGGGGCCCAGGTGATGTTCAAGCTGACCCTGCCGACCGTCGACGGGTTCTTCGGTGACCTGGTCGCCGACCCCCGGGTCCTGCGGGTGGTCGCGCTGTCGGGTGGATACTCCCGCGACGAGGCGTGCCGGCTGCTGGCGAGGAACCCCGGGGTCAGCGCGAGCTTCTCGCGGGCCCTCACCGAGGGGCTGGCCGAGTCGCAGTCCGAGGAGGAGTTCGACCGGGTGCTCGACGCGTCGATCGCCGAGATCTACGCGGCCGCGATCACCTGAGCGGCGCCGCTGCGAGGAAAGGAACCGACATCTCCGAGCTGAGCGGCCAGGTCGCCCTGGTCACCGGTGCATCGACCGGCATCGGCCGGCACCTGGCCGAGGGCCTGTCGCAGCGCGGGGCCTCGGTGGCGGGCCTGGCCCGCGGCGCGGACCGGCTGCGGACGGCGATGAGCGACATCGCGGTGACCACCGGCGCGCCCACCCTCGCCGTCACCGCCGACGTCACCGACCGCGCCGCGATCGACGTCGCCGTCGGGCAGGTGCTCGAGGAGTTCGGCCGGATCGACCTGCTCATCAACAACGCCGGGCTGATGGACGCTCGCGAGGTGCCGGTCTGGCAGGCCGACCCCGACCAGTGGTGGGACGTCGTCGAGAGCCACATCCGCGGGCCGTTCCTGATGATCCAGGCGGTCGTCCCGCGGATGCTCGAGCGCGGCAGCGGGCGGGTGATCAACCTGGCCAGCGGGCTGTCCACCCGGGCGATGCCGATCTACAGCGCGTACTCGGTCGGCAAGACCGGGCTGATGCGGCTCACCGAGGCCCTCGCCCAGGGGCTGGCCGGCACCGGTGTGCACGCCTTCGACATGGCGCCGGGCGTCGTCCGCACCGACATGACCGCCGCCATGTCGATCCACCGCACGCGCACCGACTGGACCGAGCCGGAGCAGGTCGTGGAGCTCGCCGCGGCCATCGCCGCGGGGCGCCTGGACGCGTGGTCCGGCCGGTTCGTCTACACCGGTGTCGACGACCCCGAGAAGCTGCACGCAATCCCGCCGCAGGACGCGGCCCGCCAGCTCCGGCTCCGCCCGTACGGCCCCACCGATCCCCAGGGCTGACGTCTCCCGCTTTCTGTACCGAGAGCTCACGCCGGCGCCGCAGCTTTCGGTACAGAAAGCGAAAACCGCGGCCAGGGTCGACGCGGGCTCCTCGGGGGGCGACACTGCTGCGCACGTGATCACGGGCCGGCTCGGCCGGAGCGGTGGCGGGGAGGTGGCGATGCCCGCGTACCGCGTGCGCGACTTCCGGGACGACGACCTGGACCAGGCGATCCAGGTGTGGGACCAGAACCGGCAGGCCGACGACTCCCCGGCGGTCTTCTCGATCTCCGAGGTCATGGCGGCGGCGCGCGCCGGCCAGCCCGCGGTGGTCGCGGTCGCCGGTGACGAGCTGGTGGGCATCGCCGTGGCGCAGGCCGAGGGCGAACGCGCCTGGGTGCTGCTGCTCGGACTGGCCGCGCGGTGGCGCAACCGGGGGATCGGGAGCGCCCTGCTCGCCGAGCTCGAACGGCGGCTGCGCGCGCTGGGGGTCCGGCGCATCGGCGCGTTGCTCGCCCCGGGAGCCGTCGGCGCGGTGGCGCTGCAGAACTCCGAGTACCGGGCGCTGGGGGGCCTGACCTACTTCGAGAAGGTGGAGCAGCTCGGCGCGGCCGACGCGGGTGTCCTGGCCGGGCTGGGCGGCCGGCTGCTGCCGGAGGGCCTGTGGGACGCCGTGGCGGGCATGGAGCGCGAGAAGCAGGTGATCGAGCGGAGGATCGTGCTGCCGCTGGCCGAGCCCCAGCTGGCCGAGCGGTACGGCGTGGCCCCGCCGAAGGCGGTCATCCTGTTCGGGCCGCCCGGTACCGGCAAGACCAGCTTCGCCAAGGCGATCGCTTCCCGGCTGCGGTGGCCCTTCGTGGAGTTGTTCCCCTCGCGGCTGGCGGCGGAGGCGTCGGGTGGGCTGGCCGCCTCGCTGCGCGAGGCGTTCGACGACCTCGCCGAGCTGGAGTCGGTCGTGCTGTTCATCGACGAGGTCGAGGAGATCGCGGGTGCCCGCTCCGGGCTGGCGGTCGATCCCACGCACGGCGTCACCAACGAGTTGCTCAAGCTCATCCCCACCTTCGCCGAGCGCAGCGACCGGCTGCTGATCTGCGCCACGAACTCGGTGCACTCCCTGGACCAGGCATTCCTCCGGCCGGGCCGGTTCGACTACGTCCTCCCCGTGGGCCCGCCGGATCCTGGCGCCCGCCAGGCGATCTGGGCGCGCTACCTGGGGCCGGCCGTCGACGGCGTCGACGTGGCACAGCTCGTGGCCGCCACGGACATGTTCACGCCCGCCGACATCGAGTTCGCCGCCCGCAAGGGGGCCCAAGCGGCGTTCGAGCGCGAGGTGCTGCACCGGACCGGGGAGGCCGCCCGCACCGAGGACTACCTGGCGGCCGTCGCCGACACCCGGCCCTCGCTCACCCGCGAGGCGCTCACCGAGTTCCGTGAGGACATCGAGCGCCACGCCCGGCTCTGACTCCGAGGCCTCGCCCGATATCATCGATGCACACTCATGCAGCGGTGTGTATGGTCATGCATCGTGAGTGACGCGCAGACATGGACGGTCGGGGTCACCGGCGCCACCGGGTACGCGGGCGGTGAGGTGTGCCGGCTGCTGGCCGGGCACCCGAACCTGCGTCTCGCCGGGGTGCACGCCAACTCGAGCGCCGGCCGACGCCTGGGCGAGCTCCAGCCGCACCTGCTGCCGTTCGCGGACATGGTCGTCGGGCCGAGCGACGCCGACAGCCTCGCCGGCTACGACGTCGTCGTCCTGGCGCTGCCTCACGGGGAGTCGGCGGTCATCGCCGGGCAGTTGCCGGCCGAGACGCTCGTCATCGACTGCGGCGCCGACCACCGGCTCACCGATCCCGAGGCATGGTCGCGCTGGTACGGGGGCGTGCACGCTGGTACCTGGCCGTACGGACTGCCGGAGCTGCCGGGGCAGCGGGCGAAGCTCGAGGACGCCAAGCGGATCGCCGTCCCCGGTTGCTACCCGACGTCGGTCACCCTGGCGCTGGCCCCCGCGCTGGCCGCCGGCCTGGTCGAGCCCGAGGTGGTCGTGGTGGCTGCCAGCGGCACGAGCGGCGCCGGCAAGTCGGCCAAGCCGCACCTGCTCGGCAGCGAGGTCATGGGGTCGGTCAGCGCCTATGGCGTCGGCGGGGTGCACCGGCACACGCCGGAGATGATCCAGAACCTCTCGCAGGCGGCCGGTGCGCCGGTCAGCGTCAGCTTCACCCCGACGCTGGTCCCGATGAGCCGGGGCATCCTCGCCACCTGCTCGGCGAAGCTGACTCACGGCACCGACGCGCAGGCCGCTCGCGCCGCCTACGAGAAGGCCTACGCCGACGAGCCCTTCGTGCACCTGCTGCCCGAGGGCCAGTGGCCGACGACGGCCGCCGTCCTGGGTGCCAACACGGTGCAGCTCCAGGTCGCCGTCGACCCCGACGCCGGCCGGCTGATCGTCGTCGCCGCCGTCGACAACCTGACCAAGGGCACCGGGGGAGCGGCGATCCAGTGCGCCAACCTCGCCCTGGGCCTGCCCGAGACCACCGGCCTGCCGCTCATAGGAGTCGCGCCATGACAGTCACGGCTCCGAAGGGGTTCTCCGCCGCCGGCGTCGCGGCGGGGCTGAAGTCCTCCGGCGACCCCGATGTCGCCGTCGTCCTCAACCACGGTCCCGACGACGCCGCCGCGGCCGTCTTCACCACCAATCGCTTCCCGGCCGCGCCCGTGCTCTGGAGCCGTCAGGTGCTCGCGGGGGAGCGGGCGCGGGCCGTCGTCCTCAACTCCGGCGGCGCCAACGCCTGCACCGGGCCCGAGGGCTTCGCCGACACCCACGCCACCGCCGAGCACGCCGCCGCCGAGCTCGGGATCGGCGCGATCGACGTCGCCGTCGCGTCGACCGGGCTGATCGGCGTCCGGCTGCCCATGGACAAGCTGACCGCCGGCGTCACGGCCGCGGTGAAGGCCCTGAGCGACGACGGCGGCGCCGACGCGGCCCGCGCGATCATGACCACCGACTCGGTGCCGAAGACGACGGTCCAGCAGCGAGACGGCTGGTCGGTGGGTGGGATGGCCAAGGGCGCGGGCATGCTCGCCCCGTCGCTGGCCACGATGCTCGTCGTCCTGACCACCGACGCCGTTGTCGACCCCGTCGTGCTCGGCCCGGCGCTGAGGCAGGCGACCAGCGTCAGCTTCGAGCGGGTCGACTCCGACGGCTGCCTGTCGACCAACGACACGGTGATCGTGATGGCGAGCGGAGCGAGCGGGGTCACGCCGAGCGTCGAGGAGCTGACCGAGGCGCTCACCGCGGCGTCGACCGACCTGGCGATGCAGTTGCTGGCCGACGCCGAGGGCTCGACCAAGGACATCGCGATCACCGTCCGCAACGCCGCCAGCGTGCAGGACGCGCTCACCGCCGGCCGGGCCTGCGCGCGCAACAACCTGCTGAAGACGGCGCTGTTCGGCAACGACCCCAACTGGGGCCGGGTGCTCGCGGCCATCGGCACCACCGACGCCGCGTTCCAGGCCGACCAGGTCGACGTCACGATCAACGGCGTCACGGTGTGCCGCGGCGGCGCCATCGGCGACCCCCGCGAGGGCGTCGACCTGACCGGCCGGGCGATCAGCATCGACGTCGACCTGAAGGCCGGCGCCGAGCAGGCCACGATCTGGACCAACGACCTGTCCATCGCCTACGTGCACGAGAACTCGGCGTACTCGACATGACGCACCAGGACCCCACGCCCCCCGACGTCCGCATCGACGAGCCCTCGCCGCAGCCCCGGCTGCCGAGGAAGGTCGGCACCCGCCGGGTCATGCGCAAGAACGACCCCGAGGGCGACGCCCGGAAGGTCGCCGTCCTCACCGGAGCGCTGCCGTGGCTCAAGGAGTTCCACGGCAACGTCGTCGTCGTGAAGTACGGCGGCCACGCCATGGTCGACGACGCCTGCCGGCGGGCCTTCGCCGAGGACATGGTGTTCCTGCGGACCTGCGGCATCCTGCCGGTCGTCGTGCACGGCGGCGGCCCGCAGATCTCCTCGATGCTCACCCGCCTGGGCATCCCGAGCGAGTTCCGCGGCGGCCTGCGGGTGACCACGGAGCAGTCCATCGACGTGGTCCGGATGGTTCTCGTCGGGCAGGTCGGACCGGAGGTTGTCGGCCTGATCAACGAGCACGGCGGCCGCGCCGTCGGGCTCTCCGGTGAGGACGGCGGCCTGTTCACCGCGGCCCGCACCCAGGCGGTTGTCGACGGCGAGCCGGTCGACATCGGCTTCGTCGGCGACGTGGTCGCCGTCGACCCGAGCCCGGTGCACGCGCTGCTGGAGGCCGGCCACATCCCCGTCGTGTCGACCGTCGGGCCGGACCGGGACGGCCAGCTGCACAATCTCAACGCCGACACCGCCGCCGCCGCGCTGGCCGTGGCGCTGGGTGCGGTCAAGCTGGTCGTGCTCACCGACGTCGAGGGCCTCTACGCCGACTGGCCCGACCGCGACTCGCTCGTGGAGCAGATCGACGCCCGGGAGCTGGCCGAGATCCTGCCCGGCCTCGATGCCGGGATGGTCCCGAAGATGGCCGCCTGCCTGCGGGCGGTCGAGGGTGGCGTGAAGCGCGCGACCGTCGTCGACGGCCGGCTGCCGCACGCCCTGCTGCTGGAGATGTTCACCACCGAGGGGACCGGGACGATGGTCGTCCCGGCCCCGCCGACCAGGGAGGAGGCGACAGCATGACGACGCACACGGAGGAGCTGGCCCGCCGCTGGTCGGCGGTGATGATGGGCAACTACCGGACGCCGCCGGTCGCGCTGGACCACGGTGCGGGCGCGGTCGTCTGGGACGTCGACGGCCGCGAGTACGTCGACCTGCTCGGAGGCATCGCGACGACGATCCTCGGCCACGCCCACCCGGCCGTGGTGGAGGCGATCACCGCGCAGGCGCACAAGCTGGGGCACGTCTCCAACCTCGCCATGCACGAGCCCGGGCTGCTCCTGGCCGAGCGGCTGCTCGAGCTGGCCGGCCGGCCCGGACGGGTGTTCTTCTGCAACTCCGGGGCCGAGGCCAACGAGGCCGCGTTCAAGATCAGCCGGCTCACCGGCCGGCCCGAGGTGATCACCGCCGAGGGTTCCTTCCACGGCCGCACCATGGGCGCCCTGGCGCTGACCGGCCAGCCCGGCAAGGCCGATGCGTTCGCGCCGCTCCCGGGCGGGGTCCGGTACGTGCCCTACGGGGACGGCGACGCCCTGACGGCCGCGGTCACGGACCGGACCGCCATGGTGCTGCTCGAGCCGATGCTGGGGGAGGGCGGCGTGCTGCCGGCCCCCGCCGGCTACCTCGCCTCGGCCGCGGCGACCGCGTCGGGCGCGGGAGCGCTGTTCGCCGTCGACGAGGTGCAGACCGGCATCGGCCGCACCGGGTCGTGGTTTATGCACCAGGCCGACGGCGTCGCGCCCGACGTGATCACCCTGGCCAAGGCGCTCGGCGGCGGACTCCCGATCGGCGCCACCCTCGCCTTCGGGGAGGCCGCGGACCTGCTGACCGCGGGCTCGCACGGCTCCACGTTCGGCGGCAACCCGATCGCGGCCGCCGCGGCCCTGGCCGTGCTCGACACCATCCGGGACGAGGGCCTGCTCGAGCGGGCCAAGGAACTGGAGCACCGGTTCACCGCGGGCATCGAGGCGCTCGGCCACGCCGGCATCGCGGGCGTCCGCGGGCGGGGGGCGCTGCTCGGCGTCGTCCTCACCGCCGACGTCGCGGGTGCGCTGGAGGCGGACCTGCGGGCCGCCGGGTTCCTGACCAACGCGGTAGCCCCGGGCGTGCTCCGCCTCGCCCCGCCGCTCGTGCTCACCGACGCCCAGGTCGACGCCTTCGTGGCCGCCCTGCCGGCGGCCCTCGACTCTGCGATGGAGACGGCATGACCCCCCGGCACTTCCTCAAGGACGACGACCTGACGCCCGGCGAGCAGGCCGAGGTGCTGGCGCTGGCCGCCGACCTGAAGCGGACCCGGCACACGGCCGGGGCGCCGATGCCGCTGGCCGGCCCCCGGGCGGTCGCGGTGATCTTCGACAAGCCCTCCACCCGCACGCGGGTGTCGTTCTCCGTCGGCATCGCCGAGCTCGGCGGCTACCCGCTGGTGATCGACGCGGCCAGCAGCCAGCTCGGCCGCGGGGAGCCGATCGAGGACACCACTCGGGTGCTCGACCGGCAGGCGGCCGCGATCGTGTGGCGCACCTTCGGTCAGGACCGCATCGAGGCCATGGCGGCGGTGAGCCGGGTGCCGGTGGTGAACGCGCTGACCGACGAGTACCACCCGTGCCAGATCCTCGCCGACCTGCAGACGGTGATCGAGCGTCGCGGGCAGCTCTCCGGGCTGACGCTGACCTACCTCGGCGACGGCGCGAACAACATGGCGCACTCGTACCTGCTGGGCGGCGCCACGGCCGGCATGCACGTGCGGATCGGCTCCCCGGAGTCGTTCCAGCCCGCCCCCGCAGTGCTGAAGCGAGCCGCGGAGATCGCCGCCGAGACCGGCGGCTCGGTGCTGTGGACCGCCGACGCGCAGGCCGCCGCGGACGGCACCGACGTCCTGGCCACCGACACGTGGGTGTCGATGGGTCAGGAGGGGGAGTACGAGGCGCGGATCGCGCCGTTCCGGCCCTACGCCGTCGACGACGACGCGCTGGCCCGGGCGGCCGCGGACGCCGTCGTCCTGCACTGCCTGCCCGCCTACCGCGGCAAGGAGATCGCGGCGTCGGTGATCGACGGTCCGCAGAGCGCGGTCTGGGACGAAGCGGAGAACCGGCTGCACGCCCAGAAGGGGTTGCTCACCTGGCTCCTGGAGCGGGCGTGACCAGCGCGCTGACCCGCTCGGCCCGCCAGGCGCGGGTCCGCCAGCTCATCGAGGCCCAGCCGGTGACCTCGCAGACCCATCTGGCGGCGCTGCTGGCCGAGTCGGGCATCGAGGTCACCCAGGCGACGCTCTCGCGGGACCTGGAGGAGCTCGGCGCGGTGAAGCTGCGCGGGTCCGACGGGGCTCCGGCGTCCTACGTGCTGCCGCCGGAGAACGCGCCGCTGCGGCCCGCGCAGGCGGCGCCGGCCCGGTTGACCCGTCTGCTCGCCGACCTGCTGATCAACGCGGAGGGGAGTGCGAACCTCGCCGTCCTCCGGACCCCGCCGGGCGCGGCCCAGTTCCTGGCCTCCGCTCTGGACAAGGTGGGCCTCCCCGACGTGCTGGGCACGATCGCCGGGGACGACACTCTCCTGGTCGTCTCCCGCGAGCCCGACGGCGGCCCGGCGCTGGCCGACCGCCTCCGGGGCCTCGCCGAGCGCACGCCCGCGGTGTACCCGGAACTGAAGACCGACCTGGAAGAGAGCTGAACATGACGGATGCCGACCCCGGCGCCGCGCCCGGCATCCCCGCCCCCTCGCAGACCCGGCTCTGGGGCGGCCGCTTCGGCGGCGGGCCGTCGCCGGCGATGGCGGCGCTCTCCAAGTCCACCGACGTCGACTGGCGGCTGGCCCCCTACGACCTGGCCGGCTCCCGGGCGCACGCCCGCGTGCTGCACCGGGCCGGCCTGCTGACCGAGGACGAGCTGACCGCGATGGTGGGCGCCCTCACCGAGCTGTCGGCCGAGGTCGCCGCGGGCACGTTCGCCCCGGTCGAGGCCGACGAGGACGTGCACGAGGCGCTCGAGCGCGGGCTGCTCGACAAGCTGGGCACCCTCGGCGGCAAGCTGCGCGCCGGGCGCAGCCGCAACGACCAGGTCGCCACCGATCTGCGGCTCTACCTGCGGCACAACGTGCGGGCGCTGGTCGCCGAGCTGTCGTCGCTGGAGTACGCGCTGCTGGGGCTGGCCGAGCGCTACCAGGAGGTCGCCGCGCCGGGGATGACCCACCTGCAGCACGCCCAGCCGGTGCTCATCGCCCACCAGCTGCTGGCGCACGCGCACGCGATCGCGCGGGACGTCGACCGCCTGCAGGACTGGGACAGGCGTGCCGCCGTCAGCCCCCTGGGCTCCGGCGCGCTGGCCGGCTCGTCGCTGCCGCTGGACCCCGACGCCGTCGCCGCCGAGCTCGGCTTCGACCGCGCGGCGGACAACTCGATCGACGCGGTCAGCGACCGCGACTTCGCCGCGGAGTTCTGCTTCGCCGCGGCGCTGATCGGCGTGCACCTCTCCCGGCTGGGGGAGGAGGTCGTGCTCTGGACGTCGACCGAGTTCGGCTGGGCGATCCTCGACGACGCCTGGGCCACGGGGTCGTCGATCATGCCGCAGAAGAAGAACCCCGACATCGCCGAGCTGGCCCGCGGCAAGTCCGGCCGGTTCGTGGGCAACCTGACCGGCCTGCTCACCATGCTCAAGGGTCTGCCGCTCGCCTACGACCGCGACCTGCAGGAGGACAAGGAGCCGGTCTTCGACTCGATGGAGCAACTGCTGCTCCTGCTGCCCGCCGTCACCGGGATGATCGCCACGCTGACCCTGCGGCCCGCGGTGCTCGAGGCGGCCGCGCCCCAGGGCTTCGCCCTGGCCACCGACGTGGCCGAGTGGCTGGTCAAGAACGGCGTCCCCTTCCGGTCCGCGCACGAGATCTCCGGTGAGATGGTCGCCGTCTGCGAGCAGGCCGGGCTCGAGCTCGACCAGCTCGACGACGACCAGTTGGCCGGCATCGACGAGCGCCTGACCCCGGCCGTGCGGGCGGTGCTGTCGGTGCCGGGGGCACTGGCCGCCCGCACCACCCGCGGGGGGACGGCGCCCGAGCGGGTCGCCGAGCAGCTGACCGCGCTCAAGGCGCTGGCGACCGAGCACGCGCAGTGGGCGTCCTCGTCACCCGTGGCCCCCGCCCTCTGAGCGTGGCGGGACCGGACCTCGACGGCCTGGGGCCGCTCGTCCGCGAGGAGGACCTGCTCGGGCCGGTCGACGTCGTGGCGCGCGAGCTGCTGGGCTGCTGGGTGGTCACCGATCGTCCGGCGGGCCGAGTGGTGTTGCGGCTGACGGAGGTCGAGGCGTACTCGGGCGACGGGATGGATCCGGCCGCGCACTCGCACCGTGGTCCGACGCCGCGTGCCGCGATCATGTTCGGTCCGCCGGGGCGGCTCTACGTGTACTTCAGCTACGGCGTGCACTGGTGCGCCAACGTCGTGGTCGGGCCGGACGGCCGCGGGCAGGCGGTTCTGCTGCGCGCCGGTGAGGTCGTCGTGGGGGAGGAGCTCGCCCGATCCCGCCGTCCGGCCGCTCGTACCGCGCGCGACCTCGCCCGCGGCCCGGCCCGGCTGACGCAGGCGCTGGCCATCGGCCCGGACGACCTGGACGTCGACCTGCTGTCGCCGGCCAGCCCGGTGCGCCTCCACACGGGGGCGACGCCGGCCACGATCTCCGCGGGCCCGCGGGTCGGGATCAGCCAGGCGACCGACCTGCCGTGGCGCTTCTGGGAGACCGATGCGCCGTCGGTGAGCGTGTTCCGGGCGGGTGGGAAGCCGCGCCGTGCGCGGGCCGGGCAGGATGGTGTCCTGTGAACGACGTGATCGACGAGCTGCACCGCCGCGGGCTGCTGGCCCTCAGCACCGACGAGGCCGCCCTGCGCGCCCACCTGGCGGAGGGGCCGGTCACCTACTACTGCGGGTTCGACCCGACCGCGCCGAGCCTGCACGTCGGCAACCTCCTGCAGTTCATGGTGCTGCGCGCCCTCCAGCGGGCCGGCCATCAGCCCGTCGTCCTCGTGGGTGGCGCCACCGGCCTGATCGGCGACCCGCGGCCGTCGGCCGAGCGGCAGCTCAACGACCACGAGACCGTGGCCACCTGGGTGCAGCGCATCCGGGAGCAGGTCGCGCCGTTCCTGGAGCTCCCGGCCGAGACCGACGGGCTCAAGGGCCCCGTCTACGTGGACAACCTCGAGTGGACGGCACCCATCTCGGCCATCGACTTCCTGCGCGAGATCGGGAAGCACTTCCGCGTGGGCAAGATGCTGGCGAAGGAGGCCGTGGCCGCTCGGCTGAACTCCGAGGCCGGGATCAGCTACACCGAGTTCAGCTACCAGATCCTGCAGGCCAACGACTTCCGGGAGCTCTACCAGCGGCACGGGGTGACGCTGCAGACCGGCGGGTCCGACCAGTGGGGCAACCTCACCGCCGGCATCGACCTGGTCCGGCGGACCGAGGGCGTGAGCGTGCACGCCCTCGCGACGCCGCTGGTGACCAAGTCCGATGGCACCAAGTTCGGCAAGTCCGAGGGCGGCACCATCTGGCTCGACCCGGCCCTCACCTCGCCGTACGCCTTCTTCCAGTTCTGGCTCAACGCCGACGACGCCGACGCCCGGACGTGGCTCCCGCTGTTCTCGGAACGGCCCGCCGACGAGCTCGAGGCGCTGATCGCCGAGAGCATCGAGCGGCCGGCCGCCCGGACGGCGCAGCGCGCGCTGGCCGAGGAGCTCACGCTCCTGGTCCACGGGCCCGAGGAGCTGCGCCAGGCGGAGGCTGCCGGCCGGGCGCTGTTCGGGCGGGACGACCTCTCGACGTTGGGTGCCGAGACGCTGGGCGCCGCGCTCGAGGAGGCCGGCAGCGTCACGGTCGACGGTGAGGTCCCGTCGGTGGCCGCGCTGCTGCAGATGACCGGCCTGGCCTCGAGCCTCTCCGAGGCGCGCCGCACCGTGAAGGAAGGCGGGGCCTACCTCAACAACGAGCGGGTCGCCGATGCCGAGGCGGTGCCCGGTGAGGACTCGTGGCTGCCCGGTGGCTGGCTGGTGCTCCGCCGGGGGAAGCGCTCGGTCGCCGGGGTCCGCCGCACCGTCTGAGCACGCTCGTCGCCCCGGCGACGGCGGCATGTCCGGCGCGTGACGAACGAGTGTCGGGCGTCACCACCAACCGGTTTGACACGACCCCGGGCCCGCACGTAACTTTCTCTCTGCGCCGCGCGGCCCGTGAGGGCCGCCGGACCAGCCCTCCTGTGTGGGGCAGCTGGAAACCGGCGTAGAGTTGGACATCCAGCCACGAGGGAAGCCCGTAAGGGTGTGTTTCGTGCGCGTCCGCTCCTTGAGAACTCAACAGCGTGCCGAAAGTCAGTGCCAAGTAATACCCCGTGCTCCCGCTACTTGTGGTGGGGGCTGGGATTCCTTTGGTTGATTGATATCGAGAGCGTCCAGTTCTCGGTTCTCAGCTGCGATCAAATCATCTACGGAGAGTTTGATCCTGGCTCAGGACGAACGCTGGCGGCGTGCTTAACACATGCAAG